>JABAAH010000007.1 GCA_014238855.1 Planctomycetota bacterium | reverse complement strand
CAACAATCAACAAACCACTGGTGCAGCAGGTAATGTCGTCGAATCGACCATGGGGAGCGCGAACCAGCTCGGTATAACAACTGGTGATCTTCCCTCAACAATTACTGGAACTGGGCCAGGCTCGATTTTTCAGACAGCCCAGTGGGATACGTATACCTCAAACAATATGGTAGGTCCTGAATTTGGCATGATGTTTGAGGGCAGTCAGGGAGCGTGGGATTGGTACGCAGGAGGTTCTTTTACGGCTGGTTTTAACTGGCAGAATAATATCTATAAAGGTGCGAATCTGCCACAGAATTTAGGAGCAGATTACCTGCGGACGAACTTTGCGGGAGGTGGCATAACCACAGTGAACTTCTCTTCGGCGGGGGAGACGATTGGTGGAGGTGCTAATTCTACTTCAGTTGTTTCAGTTCCAACGAGCCCACTGATTGTTCAAGTGTTCCCTACAGGCCAGTCAGCTACAAGCAATTCGGCAGACCATCAATTTACGTTCTCACCAATTGGAGAGTGGAGATTTGGAGGAAGATACCGGATTTCTAAAGCAATTAGCCTTAACTTTGGCTATACGGGAATGTGGCTATCACAAATCGCTCGCGCGAGTTCGAATACGAAGTTTGTGCAAAAAAGAAAGTCAAATCTTGCCGCTGCAAGAAATTTGACAGCAACTATTGATGGTACTGTTGTAAGCAACGAAGGCAGGACCGCGGTTGTAGACCCACAGGGCGTTTTATTTGGCTATGTACCCAACACTGCACAACTCTCCCCTCAGTTTCAGACTGCAGGCTATACACTAGTACAGCCAACTATCACCTACGGTAATGGGAACGGTGAACGTGCTGTGAGAAATCCGACAGAATTCTTACAGCTGGAAGAAACGCTTTACACTTCACAGGCACCCGGTGGGTCCGGTAATGAGTATGTACTCACAAATGGAATTGATTTTGGTCTTGAAATAAAATACTAGAATTGTTGATTCTAGAGCATGCAAATCGCTAGACGTTTTATTCTGTTCTTGCCGATATCCATTCTGCAGTTGCACCACGAGTTTTTGTTTCTGCGAGGCGATTGAGAAGTGGTTTCCAAAATGGCTTATTGGATGCCGTCTGAATCGTTTCTGGTAGTTCAGTGGGTAGTCCCTTTTTGTCTACCTGCACAAACCCAAAAAGTCCGTCCATCCAGGGTACATCTCCGTCCGCGAGGGGCATGCCAACAACACCGACGACGATGTGACATTGCCGAACTTGTAAGATCGCTCCCTCTATTTCAACAAGAGTGCCTACTGGTACCGCTCGGCGGCATTCTACGCTCAAAACCCGTCGCAGCATGAGGTTTGCCTTGGAGCCAACACCTCGCGTAGCTGCTGCGTACGCAGCCTCAAGGCCATACTTCAAGAGACTGCCGGCATAAAGCGTGCCATAGTGATTTGCATCCGCGGGGAGTATCAGACGGTGTGTCGTAATTTCGTGATCTTCAGCCATTCACCCTTTATAGCGATGTACGCCAGGAAAGACATAGTCCACACAGCTGGCAAGAGGTTTCACCAGTTTTTCTCCATGGCCAAAATGTTGGCTTCAACATCTGCTGGCGGTTCGCAGGGATCAAGCTACCGAAACAGGAGGGTTTTTTTCACGGAGGTGGGCAGCGTAGGAGGGATCGATTTTGGCAAGTTCTTCTCGCATGGCCGTTACGGTTTTCTCAATTTGGTCTGTCGTGTGATTTGCCGTGATAAAGAATCGAAGGCGTGCTGCTTTTTCCTCAACTGCTGGATACAGAATTGGCTGCACATTAAGACCTCGTTCAAAGAGCGCCCGTGACAATTTCAGGCTATTGATCGAATTTCCGAGGATGACGGGTACAATGCCAGACCCACCCGAGGCTCCGGTGTTGAGCCTTGCTTTTGACGCTAAATCAATGAAATATTTTGCATTTGTCTGTAACTTGGTGACGCGTTGGGGTTCATTTTGAAGGAGACGCAGTGCCCCTAAAGCAGCACCAGCAGCTGGCGGTGGAAGGCCAATGGAATAGACGAATCCGGGTACCGTGTATTTCAGCCACTGTATAAGTGTTGATGATCCAGCAATGAGACCACCACAGCTTCCAAAAGCTTTCGACAGAGTCGCCATCCAAATATCCACATCCTTCGGATCCACTCCATAGAACTCGCCAATGCCTCGTCCTGTTGGTCCCATGACTCCTAGTGAGTGGGCTTCGTCCACCATGAGAAGTGATTTATGTCGTTTTGCCAAACCGATGAATTGAGGCAAATCAGCAAAGTCGCCGTCCATGCTGTAGATGCCCTCGATCACAACGAGAACTCTGCGATATTGGCTGCGAAGTTCAGCAAGCATCGTTTCTGCGGTCTGGTAGTCGTTGTGCGGAAATGGTCTACGGCGAGCACCCGAGAGTATGGCACCTTGAAGCAGACTGTTATGCGCGAAGGCGTCATGGAGTACGAGGTCACCTGGGCCAACGATATGACCAATGACTGTTTCGTTGGTCGCGTGTCCACCAACCATCGTGACAGCATCTTCAGTTCCAATAAAGTCAGCAAATGCTCGTTCAAGTTCTTGATGAATTGTTTTTTCACCGGAGACAAGCCGGCTTGCTGAGACGCTCGTCCCAAAACGATCGAGGGCCTCTTTTGCTGCGGTAGTGACCACTGGATCGCCAGACATTCCCAGGTAGTTGTAGGAAGACCAGCTTATAAGTTCACGACCATCAATCGTTGTTTTATCAGTCGTTTTGCCTTCGTGAACACTAAAGTAGGGGTTTTTAAGACCAGCATTTCGAATCATTGCAAAGTTTTGCTCGAGGGCACGTACCTCCGGAAATTGTGCAATGTCATAGGCGTCAGGTGGTATTTCGGCCACGACACGTGCAGGTTTTATTCGGGCATGACCCTCAAGAGGCATATGGTCAAGTATCGCTTCGATTACTTCACGGCAGGTTTCTATGGTGGGTAAAACCTGTTCTGGGAATCGGGCGTTAAATGCTTCTTCGAGGCTTGAGACAATTTCCATTCGCTCGAGTGAATCAAGACCAAGTTCAACAATATTTGTATCCAGCGTGAGATTACCAGCACGTTCTTTTGCGATGCGTCTGACATGATCGAAGACTGTCTGAATAACTTCCTTTGGAAGTTCTCTATCTGGCCTGTGGCCGTGAGAAGTTTCTCCTAGAGGTCGCTGTCGTGCAAGTCGCGGTGGCTCGGAGGAGGGTGCCTTGGGAGAGTTCACCTCTTTGGTTGGTTCGAGCCAACTTATGTATTGCTCGATCACTGAAAGTGATTTATCTAGGAATTGACGTCGACAAGCATGTCGTTGAATTTTCCCGCTAGAGGTTTTAGGAATACTATTTGGTCGAACGAGAACAATAGCCTCTGTTGCAACTTCATGTTCAGTGGCAAGGCGTTTACGGATAGCATCAAATGCGGCCAGAACATCTGAAGGATCTCGTTTTCCTCGTTCCAGTTCTGCAACAAGAACAACTCGTTCTCGGCCATCTATTTCAACAGAAAAAGCTGCAACAGAGCCAGGTCGGATGAGGTTACTTGCTTCTTCTGCCGCGTGCTCGAGGTCTTGAGGGTAGTGATTTCTACCCCTGATAATGATCAAGTCCTTCAGTCGTCCGGTCACAAAGAGTTCACCATTATCAAAGAATCCAAGATCTCCCGTCCGCATGTATGGGCCTGGACTTGGTTTCCATCGGCCAACCGGCCCTGAAGCACTGGACTGGAGATTCAGCATGGCACGAAAAGTGGAGTCGGTTTCATCAGGCAGATTCCAATATCCCTGTGCCACACTCGGGCCACTTACCCATATTTCACCAACTTGATCCGGTGCAAGCGGTTCAAAAGTTCTAGGATCAACGATCAAAACATCTTGGCCGTCGAGTTCCCGTCCACTTCCGACAAATTGTCTCGCATCAGGAACAGATTTTTTATCGAGAATAACAGATCCATTTTCGACGGACTGTGGATCAAAATGGCGAATGACTGGAGGTTCAAACTTCATGCCACCAGTGACCATCAATGTGCTTTCGGCCAATCCGTAGCACGGATAGAACGCTTCCTTCCGAAATCCACTGACTGCAAAAGCCTCGGAGAATGCTTCCATTGTTTCGGCTCGGACTGGCTCAGCACCATTGAATGCCAGTGACCAACTCGACAGATCGAGCGAGGCTCTCTGTTCAGGAGTTGTCTTCCGAACGCAGAGTTCGTATGCAAAGTTTGGGCCACCACTAATCGTTGCTCTGTATTTCGAAATAGCTTGAAGCCAACGAAGCGGCTTTTGAAGAAAAGCAACTGGTGACATAAGGACGTTGAATTTAGCACCATAAAGCGGTACGAGAATCCCGCCTATAAGCCCCATGTCGTGAAAACTTGGTAACCAAAAAACTGCAGACTGGCTTCGAGTGATTTCGAAGGCTTGCATGATGCGAAGAGAATTATGCAACAAATTTTCATGGCTGAGCATTACGCCCTTTGGGGTGCCAGTTGAGCCGCTCGTATATTGAAGGAAAGCAAGCGTGTCACCGTTTACATCAGGGCGATTCCAGCGATTGGCCCATGATTGATTGAGTTCATCATTTACTTGCCACACGAGGTGTTCAAGGCTCGGAGCCGACGCTTTTATCATGTCAAAGCGGTCAAGGACATCCCGGGTAGTAAGTGCAACAGAGGCATTGGCGTCAGCCGCAATGGCTTCAATTCTCTCTACGGACCGATTTTTTCGTGGAGGATACGCTGGGACTGCGATCGCACCCCCGTAGAGGCATCCCATGAATGCGGCAATGAAATCAAGACCTGAAGGATAGAGCAGCAACACCCGTTTGCCCGACATGCCACGGTCCATGAGCCAAGCACCGATAATTCGTGCTTTTTGGTCAAGTTCAGCATACGTGTTGTTGAGTTCTTCATTTTCACCGTCGACAAGAAACGTGAAGGCTCTGTTGTGCGGGTGATACGCCGCTCGTTGACGCAAAAGATCAACGATTGTTGGGGCTAATGAGCCTTCAGGTAAAGGAGTCGGGTTCACGTCTTGAAGGCTCTCCTGACCAACTATCCCGGCAGGGTCTTTATGCCGAGTAGCAAGGCATCAGTTATTGGTAGACCTTGGCCCGCCGGGCCCTAGTCCACCATGGTGTGCTTCATGTTCCCCATGAAGTTTGTGTGACGCATCCGGCGTCACACGTGTCGATATCCGCTGAAGCATCATCAACACCTTTTGAACTCGGCAGAAACTGCCGACCGACGCCAAAGTATAGCGGGGTAGTTGGTGTAACCGATACTTTCGTCGCGACCAGTCCGGAAAAAAGCTTATGATTAGTAGGTTTTAGGCCCAAGTACGGCCACTTGCCCGTTCGGCTCGTTGGGCGAAACCACCAAGCAGGCCTCCGATAAGGTCCCAGCGATCATGTCGTCGTACCTCAACATCACCCTGCTCATTGACTCGGACAAGGCACGTGTCAGTCAGTCCAACTTGTTGGAGTTTTTCTGGTGAAACCTCATCGGGTTCGATCATGCTCATCAATGCGTGGCCAGTCATTTCAACGAATTTCATAATCAGGCACCTTATTTAATTGTGTCACACAAAGTTTGTCTTGATCGTAGCTGGTAAGTCTGCGTGTCTGTCCGGTGTGCTCGAGGCAGTGTACTCAAGACTTCTTGACCTGTGAATGAAAAGCGATGTTCTTAAGCAGTGGCGAACTGTGGCCATGATATTCTTGGCTCACTCTCACTGGCTCACTCTCAGCCGGTGTTAGCCGTAACATCACGGTAATGAGAACTCGCGTTCAATCTTTACAAAAGTATCAGGATCAATCGACTCTGCACGGATATTTCTTTCAAGGTTGAATTTCTCATAAATCATATCAATCCGTGCGACAGCCTCAGGATTTTTCTTTCCCCCAGCTAATGATATGAGAACGCCACGTAATACTTTCCTACGATGGCAGAAGATATTACGGAGAAAGGTATGGAACCGTGGTAAGTCAAGGATTTGCGAGCGTCGATGTTCTTGAAGGTCGAGACGGACAATAGCTGAGTCGACCTTTGGTCGAGGCCAAAATACCGCAGGTGGAAGGATACGGATAATTTCACTACGGCATTGCGAGCCGATCCAGACTGAAAGCGCATTGTAAGAATGGTGCCCAGCTGTCGCAGTCATGCGTTCAGCCATTTCGTATTGAACGGTGACAGTTGCAGAGGCGAATGGTCTGCTCAGTATTAAATTCGAGATGACGGGCGTGGCAACACAATAGGGAAGATTAGCCACGAGGAGGAATCTTCCCTCTTTACCCGCGGTGAGTCTTTCTTGCTCGGCTTCGTCTAATGCACTGAGAACATCTGCCGACAATTTGTTCTTGCGTGCTAGAACGTCAGTGTTCACAAGGCGAACGTTGTCAGCATCAACAAGCCGGTCCTGAGCAAGGGTCGCAAGTCGACTGTCAATCTCGATCGTCACGACACGAAATGCTGCTCGAGCAAGCCGTTCCGTGAGTGCCGCAGTGCCACTACCAACCTCGAGAACAATGTCGTCTGGCTGAATTTCAGCCGACCGCTCAAGAAGGTCGAGTAAATTTAAATCGACGAGGAAGTTCTGCCCTTTTTTCGTGTCTATTGCAAAGCCAACCTCTGAAAAAAGCTTTTTCAAGTATGCAGTGGTTTGTCGTGTAGCGGATGCACTAGCTGCAGCTTCTTCACCTTTATCTTCCGAGGTGGCTCGTGATCGATTCCTCAGAGGTTTTCGTGCAGATTTTTTCTTGCGAGATGGCCTTGATGGTCGCTGGAACGATTTTTTCATGTGCGTGCTTCCATCCAGCGGCAGACATATTTTGAAACGAGGTCGGTTTCTAGATTTACTGATCCTTCAAAATTAAGTTCACCAAGAGTCGTCTGGGCAAGAGTATGGGGGATGAGGGCAACGCTGAAAGATGAATCATCGACATCAACCACAGTCAGGCTTACCCCATCAACAGCCACTGATCCTTTTGCTGCCATTTGGGTAAGTAGAGGTTTAGGGCATGCAAAACGACACGTGATCCAATCTTGTTCTTGAACTCGATCTTTGAGAAGGCCGAGTCCGTCTACATGGCCTGTTACGAGATGGCCATCAAGCCGATCCTGAAGCGTCATTGATTTTTCGAGATTCACGCGGTCATGCACTTTACGAGTTCCGAAATTGGTGCGTTGCAGTGTTTCGGGTCCAAGTTGGAATTCGAGTGTTTCACCATCGGCGTGAACGACCGACAGACAGCAGCCGTTTGTGCAAATGCTGTCACCGATTTGCACTCCATGGGAAAGGGGACCAGCGTGAACGGCAAGCCGTACCCCGGGTGGTTCTTGCGTGATGCTGGTGATTTTTCCCAGATGTTGTACGAGACCAGTGAACATTGAAGAAACAACCTTCGGGGAGAACTTAGCGTGAGACTCTTATTTTGTACCGTTGAATACTTCGAGAAGATAGCCGGACAGGTGCCAGGCTTTGTATTGCAATGAGCCGGAGGAATATGTCGTAGCGGTCGTGCGACTTGATATGGTTGTGGTGGCTGTGGAAGCAGGGTTTGCCCAATACCCTCGGCAGGCTCTCTTCAAGAAATAAGTGTGTCGACTTTAAGCGAGCATGCATAGTTTCGATCATGCCCTTGCGTGAGAGTCTGCGGTTGCCACAATACGTCGTCAGTTCTTGTTTTCGAAGCTGAAGAATTTTGAATCCCGAGGAGTTTCCCAACTATGTCCACGATTGTTGACGTTCATGCCCGCCAGATTCTTGACAGTCGTGGGAATCCTACGGTTGAAGTTGATGTATGTCTTGCTGATGGAACATTTGGGCGAGCTGCAGTCCCCTCTGGGGCGAGCACCGGGGCTCATGAAGCTTGGGAAAAAAGAGATGCAGACGATAGCGTATTCCTCGGCAAGGGTGTGCTTGGAGCAGTTGAAAATGTGAATAATCGAATTGCTGAAGAGCTTGAGGGTTGCGATGCACTCGATCAGACCGGGATCGACATGCGGATGCTGGAGTTGGACGGAACTTCAAACAAAAAGACACTCGGTGCAAATGCGATTCTTGGGGTTTCATTAGCGACGGCTCATGCTGCTGCAGAACACTGTGGTGTGCCGCTTTATCGTTATCTTGGTGGTACAACGGCGAGACTTCTTCCTGCACCGATGATGAACATCATCAATGGTGGAGCTCATGCAGACAATCCCCTCGATGTGCAAGAGTTCATGGTGATGCCTTTGGGTTTCGATACATTCGATCAGGCATTACGTGCCGGTGTTGAGACATTTCATGCACTCAAAAAAGTGTTGAGTGAGAAAGGCCTCGTCACTGCTGTTGGCGATGAAGGTGGCTTTGCACCGCAGATTGGAAGCTGTACCGAAGCACTTGAAGTCATACTCACGGCTATTGGCAACGCTGGGTATCAGGCGGGCAGCCAGATTGCTATCGCTTTAGATGTTGCGGCGACAGAACTCTATGATGAGACTGCTGGTACCTACTCTATTGAAGGGAAAGCATTGGACTCAGCAGGCATGGTAAATTTCCTAGCTGATTTGGCTGGGAAGTACCCAATTATGTCCATTGAAGATGGTTTTTCTGAGGACGATTGGGAGGGCTGGAAACTGATTAGTGATAAGATTGGTGAAAAAGTGCAGCTCGTGGGAGACGATCTTTTCGTGACGAACTCAGAAAGGCTTGGCCGAGGCATCACGGAAGGTATCGCTAACAGCATTCTTGTAAAAGTGAACCAGATTGGCACCCTTACTGAGACAACCGCGGCAGTGATGCTGGCGCATCGCTCCGGCTATACTTCAATCGCCAGTCACCGTAGTGGCGAGACAGAGGATGCCACAATTGCAGATCTAGCAGTAGGCTTATCAACCGGACAAATTAAAACAGGCTCTGCATCACGCAGTGATCGTGTGGCCAAGTACAACCAACTGTTAAGAATTCAGGAATCGCTTGGAGATGGGGCTCTGTACGCGGGTCGAGATGTACGAGTTCGGTGGCCAGGCTTGTGCTAGTGCCAGTCTTCCTGGTTCAGTAGCTTTTGTGATGATGGTCATAGGTTTGATGAAAATCTTGTACTCTGAAACAACTTGTACTCTAAAGCAAAATGAATGCCTATTAAAGGTGATGGAGAACTGTGATGCCCCACCCATCAGACTTTCGGCTGACAGATAGCCCGTGGTTGTGGGGGCTCATGTTCTCGTTGATGGCGCTTGTTGGTTTGGGGCTGATCCGTCCAAAGTTCGACGTTCGCCAAAGTCAGATTGAGAGTCGCTTCATTGGGCGCAGGCAGTCGTCCATCGAACGCTGGAGGCGGCAGGCGGGCCTTGAGGAAATTGATCTCGCTGATTCTGCGGTTGACCCGGCAGTGGTGAAGTCAGAGCGGATTGTCCCCCTTTGGACGCTCGCCACTACCGCAACAGTATCGGCCCTTGGCTGCGGATGCATGCTGTATCGTGAATGGCGAAAAAAGCAAAACGCTTGAGACACTCTTTGCGCATAAAAGCAGCTTGAAGCTGACATGCTAGAACTACCCAGCTGCGGCAACTGTCCGAAGGGATGGAAAGCGCATTGTGATAGCAGTCCCCTTACCAATGCTGCTCTCAACACGAATTCGTCCTTTATGCGCTTCTAGAATTTCTTTGCAGGCAGCCAGTCCAAGTCCCGTACCACCTTTTCCGGTTTCATCAGGTCCCGCCTTCGTGGAAAAATTAGCCTCAAACATTTTTTGCATGACTTCTCGAGACATGCCACAGCCTGTATCACGAACGACTAAGTTTACAGATTGTCTTGCCGGGGTAGTAGCGATGCGAAGTATAAGACGTCCACCATCGGGCATTGCTTGGCGAGCATTGACTAAAAGATTCAAGAGGACCTGTTGTAATTGACCCGGGTTGGCAAGGACTTTGGGAACTTCTGAAAATTCTCGCTCAACCTGTACTCGATACTTCATCATCTCACGTTCAAGTAAGACGAGCACCTCCTCGGTCAGGAGCACGAGATTCACAGGTTCCATACGGTTTGATGAACGGTGGCTGCGAGACATCGAAAGAACACTCGCTGTGATCTTGGCCGCGCGTGTGCTGGCAGAAAGAATTCGTTCGAGAGCTTTGTCTCGGGTCTCTTTATCTGGATGGCGTAGTCCCAACCGTGCGTAATTGAGAATCGTTGTCAGTGCGTTATTAAATTCATGTGTTGTTGTTCCAAGGAGTTCTCCGAGAGTCGCCTGTTTGCGTGCCTCAAGCAGTTGTGCTTTGAGCGATTCAATCTCTGCCGCTGCTTGGGAGTAATCTGTAGCGAGCGAATCGATAGCCCCCCCCCTTGGAAAGGGTATTTCAGGTGTGTGGCCAGCGAATTGCATGAATGCTCCGACGAATTGAAAGGGAGTTCAAACAGAGTGTTTTCCGGACGAACTGTGCGGTTCCGGTACAAACTCTGCCCCTTTTTGTAGATCGACGGTCTCTCGTAAGCACTCCATATGGATATCTACGAACATTTTTCACTACTTGACCGTTGAAGTCACTGTGAGTCGCTCAAGTTTATCCGTTCCGTACGAATGCTCTGAACGCTGTAAATGCTCCCACCCGAGGTTCCCGCAGGATATGCTGGTTTCATAGTTCAGGTTTACGGAATGGGCGATTTAGGTGAACATATAATCCGATCTTTAGGAGTTGTCTTGAATGAAACGAAAAGCTTTTACGCTCATTGAGTTATTAGTGGTCATTGCGATCATCGGACTTATGATCGGTTTGTTGCTTCCCGCAGTGCAGAATTCACGAGAGGCGGCTCGCCGCATTTCCTGCAAATCAAATTTCAAGCAACTCGGTATCGCTTTCAACATGTACCTCGATCGAGTCACCCGAGGAAAATTTCCGGTGGCAGCCCAGATGCCAAGTCTTGAACCAACATTTTATACAAGTGGTAGTCGTCCTCTTTATCCAACAATTGTTTCTCAACTTGGTCCTTATGTTGAGAACCAGGAGGGAACGTTTCGGTGCGCATCAGATATCACCTACTTTGTTCGCGATCCTTCCTCTCAGCCAGTGATAGATTCTCAGAATGCTTTGGCTTCGATACCAGAAGCAGCTAAGCCAGCAGAGTACAGGTCGGGCAACATGGCTCTTGAGGGAACGAGTTATGAGTATCCACAGCGAAGGCTTACTACAACAGATCTTAATTCTAAGTACAAGATACGAGGAAAGAGTCGTGTAGAAGCTCTCTCTTCACGACGTTCTGGAGACAATCTTGCATCGTCCAAACTTTGGATTCTTTACGAATTTGCGCCGTTCCATGGTGGAGGTGGCTCATTTTTTGGGAGTTCTGTGAAGGAATATAATAATCCTGACGATGGACAGAATTGGGATGTTCCCGATGGAGCACGTAATTTTCTATATCTTGATGGTCATGTAGAAAATAAATAAGTTATGGCGAGTCCTACTCGAAAGAACAATTCTGGAAAGCCTGGTGTGATGAGGCGTTGGCTCATTATCGCATCAGCTGTAGGGATAGCCCTGCTGATTTGTAGCTATTTTTTTCTGCAACCTCGTGATTACTCCAATGATCCACGAGTTGTTGAAATTCGTGAAATTCAGGAGGAGGCCAGAAAGCGTTATTTGTCTGGTGGAGGTCCTTCGACACAAAGTGAGGCAAGAGCTTTTGTACAGTCTATGGAAAAAGTACGGAATAAAATGGAAGGACTGCCTGACAACGTGCGACGTGAAATGTATAGGGGTAGCGGAAATGTTTTCTATTCATCTATGCGTCAAAGAATCGATGACTATTTCAATGCATCTCCTGCGCAGCGGCAGCAAGTGCTCGATCAGCAGATTCGTCAAACAGATTTAATGAATAAGGCATTTTCGGAAGTCCTGGCTGCTCGTTATGCTCAGAAACCTTCGGCAAACAGTCAGCAAGAAAAAGGTCAGAAAGCCGAAGGCGGAAAGGGGCAAGGGCAGGGTAGTGGCCGCTCTTCGTGGGCGAGTCGGTCGCAGGGCGATCGTAATGAATGGTTTAAAAGTCGAATCCTTGACAGGACAACGCCTGAGCAAAGAGCTAAATATGTTGAATACCGTCGGGCCTCGTCTGAACGCCGGGAGGAATTAGGTCTTCCTGCGGGCTGGCCATAAGTCAGTGGATTTTAGGGATTCAGTGAGAGATTTGTTGTTGAAAAATGGTTGACACTTTAGGACTTCTTGCCGAAGCGATCCAACTAGCACGTGAGTTGGGCTTTGATGTTCGAGAAGAGCCGCTCGGTGAGACTGCAAGCGGTGAGGTTCGTATTGGTTCTAGCCACCATATTCTTTTAAATGTTTTAGACCTCCCCTCAGATCAATTGGAACAGCTTGCAGGGATTCTTGCCGCGGACGAACGCTGGAAGGATGTGCCAGTAAGCAAATTGTTAAAGCGAACGCTGCAAAGTCGCTGATACGGCACGGACTTTATAGACGAATGTTGTGCTACTGAGTGTCAGTGCTAAAGAGCCGCTTGCGAGCAATGAATAGCTCGACATTCCTCGGAGTACGAAAGCGAATGCTTTTCCCGGTTGCTACTGCTTCTCGTAATTGGTTCGCGCGAATACCAATAGCAGGAACTCGGATGCGGTCGGTTTTTATCTGGCATGACTGTTTTTCACTCAGCAATTCTTTAAGTTGTGGCTGCTGAGTTATCTTTTCAATATCATCAATACCGTGTCGTTCGATTGCAAGTATCTTAATCAACGCAAGAATTCTTTGTGGATCTTTCCATAAAGGGAGACTTAGAAGAGCATCGGGACCAAGTATTAAAGAGAAGTGTTCGTTGGGGAATTGGTGGATGAGATTTTCGACTGTGTTGACTGTGTAGCTAATTCCACCTCGGTTGCACTCCTGCGGGGCGACTTCAAATTGAGCGTGGCTGCCTACAGCGAGTTGCAGCATCTCAATTCGATCCTCAGGAGCAGCCAGAGTAATGTCCTGTTTGTGCGGCGGGGTTGCGGCGGGCATAAATAGCACCCGATCAAGTCGGGCCTGTTCGAGACAGCACTCAGCTACGATAAGGTGTCCAAAGTGGATCGGATTAAAGCTACCACCGAAGATTGCCAACTGTTTTGCCATAACTACCGTTTTTTTTGATCATTTCGTTACTATCTGTGGTAAGAGTCCTGCTGACTACGAACCTTAGTTGTACTGTAAATATGACCTCTGATTCCTCAGCCCAACGCAAACTTTTTACAGATCACCCAATCTGGGAAGAAGACGACGTACGCAATGGCGTCATCGCGACTGTGGTGTTGCCAGAGGGAGTTGATATGCCTTTGGATTATATCGTCCCAAATGAATTAGTTGTCGAGGTAGAACCTGGACGTCGGGTGCATGTCCCTCTTGGTAAAAGTAATCGGCCTAGGTTGGCATACTGTGTCGCCGTCCGCCATGGGGAAATACCACAGCATCCACTAAAGAGTGTGGTCGGTGTCGAAGACGAGAAGCCACTTCTCTCGGAGCGAATGCTCGAATTAACAGGCTGGATGGCAGATCGCTGGATGGCCCGTCGAGGTGATGTACTTGAGGCCGTGCTGCCCGCAGGAGTGCGTCTGCGACGTCGTGTGAAACGAGTTCCTGTTTTAGTAGTCACCGGAGAGCAGGGTAACCGTCGCCCAACAGTAAATCAGAAAAAGATTCTTGATGCGGCGATTCAGCCCATACCGTTGGATGAGCTTTTGAAAGAAACTGGTGTTTCTCGAAGCGTTGTGAATCGCTTGCTACGAACTGGGCTGATTATGGAAAGTGGCTCGATTGAACGTCAGCCCGAATCAGATTCTATAAAGCACAGTTTTTGTAGCGATGTACTACCGGTGCTTTCGGTGGATCAAGAAAAAGCTCTGCAAGCAATTCTTTATCCGTTACAACATGGCACGCACGAAACAATCGTTCTCTTCGGCGTGACTGGCAGTGGCAAAACAGAAGTTTATTTACAGGCAGTTACAGAAACTATTGCTCGGGGCCAGCAAGCGATCGTGCTTGTTCCGGAGATCAGCCTCACGCCGCAGACGTGCGACCGATTTCGCTCGCGATTTGGCAAAGTAGCGGTTCTTCACAGTCATCTTACTCCGGCCGAGCGGCACGATCATTGGCGAGAGATTGCTGCTGGTCGTGTGAGCGTCATTGTGGGTGCGAGAAGTGCAATTTTCGCACCCGCGCCACGTCTAGGCCTCATAGTCATTGACGAAGAGCATGAGAATACATTTAAGCAAGCAACCTCACCTCGTTACCATGCTCGTGACGTTGCTGAATGGATTGCGCAAAAAGAAGGAGTGCCCTTAGTGCTGGGTTCAGCGACACCTTCGCTCGAAACATTTGCTCGATGTATGTCAGGTGATTGGAAAATGTGTCGAATGCCTGAGCGAGTAGGTGGATCAGAGTTGCCAGCAGTCGTAACGGTGGACCTTCGGGATCGGAAGTCTCGCTCCAAAGGAGCGATAAGTCCACGGCTGGCAGCAGGAATCCAGTGGGCATTGAACTCTGGAGGTCAGGTCATGTTGCTCCTCAACCGCCGAGGTTTTGCAACTCATCTTCAGTGCAAGTCATGTGGCCATGCGATGCATTGTTCGCAATGTGATCTCGGACTCACATTGCACCAGCCTGGTAGTAGAGGAATATGTCATGGGTGTGGACTTGTAACGGGTGTGCCTGAGTCCTGTCCTTCATGCGGTGTAAGAGACATCGTGCATCGTGGCACTGGAACACAGCGATTAGAAGATCAAGTGCGGTCACAGTTCCGAGGAATTCGTGTAGCACGTATGGATACCGATACCATGCGTACTCGGGGTAGTCATGAGAAGACACTCACGGCTTTTCGTAAGCACGAGATTGATTTGCTTGTTGGGACACAGATGATTGCAAAAGGTCTTGATTTTCCAAATGTCATGCTTGTCGGAGTCATTAACGCAGATGCGGCACTTCACCTTGCGGACTTTCGGGCCTCTGAGCGGACCTGCCAGCTTGTAACCCAGGTAGCTGGACGTAGTGGTCGTGGGCCTCGTGGTGGTCGGGTTGTTGTTCAAACCAGCACACCAGAGCACCCTGCAATACGTTCAGCTTCCACTCATGATTACGAAGCTTTTGTTCGTAGTGAACTTCCAATTCGTAAGGCACTCCTTTATCCACCATTTGGGAGTGTTATAAGAATAGTCGTTCGTAGTGCAGTTGATGAAGCAGCTGCTAATTGGGCCAAGCATCTGGTTGAACGACTCAGTAAAAGTGCTCAGGGAGATGAAGCTATTCGAATTTTGGGTCCAGCGCCAGCACCGATTTCTCGAATTCGTGACCGCTATCGTTGGCATCTACAAATACACGGACCAAGCTCGGAGTTACTTCGTGATCTTGTTGGCCGAAGCATGGCTGGCTTAAAGACGCCACAGGAAGTCGTTTGGATTGTTGATGTTGATCCGGTTGAAATGCTCTAGAAGGAACTGCAGAGAACCTTTTTTTTAGATTCAGCGGAAGTGATTTCCTCGGTTGTGGACGAACTGTGCCGGTCACGTGACCTAGGTTTCGCAGACATTCTGGTAATGCGGTAAGATGAGTACAAAGGTAATGCTATATGGCGTATAAGTCATTTAAAGAAATTGTTGGTGAAACGAGTCTAGAGAGAAAATGTCGCTTTCTCTTCGGTCTTTGTTTATTGGTGCTTATTACAGGAAGTTTTTGGTGGTACGGCCAACGAACTGAGGAGATTGTTTTCACGACCACGAGAAGCACCGGTCGTCATCTTGTTGATGCAGTAATGATCAATCATCACTGGAAAAATCTTGAGGCTGATAAGAAGTATACAAATCCGATTGAAACTCTCGGGAAGATGCTCCAAAACCAGCCCTACAGCTGGAGGATACTCTCACCAGATGCCTCCTCTGAGGAGTTGGCCAGTTACACCCGGCTCGACGCTGCCGTTCTCGATTTTTTCGTGCAGAATCCTCCGTCTACCAAAGGCGACGAATCGTTGGCAAGTCGCGCTCGAACGCCCGGTGATGAATACCGCGAGTACCGAACGGCTGATAAAAAAGAATATCACTATTACCAACCAATTCGTGTTCAGCAGTCGTGTCTCATTTGTCATGAATTTCACGGAAGCGTTCGAGGTGAGAGTGCAGATAATTTGCTGCCTAATCGTAAAAAGTATGCAGATGGTGATCTTATGGCGATTGTAAAAGTTGTCATGCCAGATGGGACGACCCGACAGGCGATCAATTGGAATCGTGCGATCTTGATTGCGACCGCAATCATTACGGTATTTCTTGCAATGCTTGCGGCTTATTTAATTGTGCGATATGTCATTGTGAAGCCACTTGAACATCTTAGAGATGTAAGCGATGAAGTCCGCCGCGGGAATGTAGATGCAAGAGCTGACATACATACAGCAGACGAATTCGAGGAACTTGGAGTAGCGTTTAATAGGATGCTTCGGGGGCTTGTTGAGTCTCAGGAGGAACTAAGGAAAGTGAATGGAGACCTTGATGGTAAAGTTGATGAACTGGCACGGGCTAATATGCATTTGTATGAGATGAATCGATTGAAGGGTGACTTTCTTGCCACTATGAGTCACGAGTTGCGCACCCCGTTGAATAGTATTCTTGGTTTTTCTGACGTTCTCGGATCGAATCAGTTACTTGATGAAAAGCAAGTTCGTTATGTCGAGAACATACGAAAGTCGGGCAGGATGTTACTCGAAATGATCAATGACATCCTTGATCTTGCCAAGATGGAAGCTGGCAAAATGGACGTTCGGGCTACCACCTTTGAGCTTGGGTCAATTGTTTCGGCTCAGTGCGATATGATTCGTCCGATGGCAGAAAAGAAAGAAATCGAACTGATAATCTCCATAGGCGACACAATCCCAAAGGTCGAACAGGATCAATCAAAGTTACAGCAAATTCTGTCAAATTTGTTATCAAATGCCGTGAAGTTTACGCCAGAGGGTGGTCTAATTTCTGTCTCTGGAAAGTTGCTCGACACAGATTTCTTCATACTAGAAGTCTCTGATAATGGCGTAGGCATCGCTATTGATGAGCAGCAGGCAATTTTTGAAAAATTCAGGCAAAGCAGTGATTTTCAGGCAGGCGATGATGCCATGACACGAGAGATTTCAGGCACTGGGCTTGGGCTTTCAATTGTTCGCGAACTGTGTCGTCTGCTCGGCGGTGATGTTACTGTGCAAAGTGATTTGGGGCAGGGTAGTTCCTTTCGTGTTCGACTCCCTGTTTGCCTAAAAGCATGCGGTATGCCGCCGGTGATACCTTTTGCTTCGTCAGCGTAGTGAAGGCTGAGCAGTTAAAGAAGTCGCCTGCTGACGGCAGATGCAATATTCTGAAGATAAAAAGTAGAATATTCAAAAAATACATCTAAATTCTCTACCCTTGGAATGTTATGAACAATTATGCCCGTTGAGAAAAAGAAAATGTCCGAAGTGGTACTGTTTACAGACGGCGCTTGTAGCGGGAATCCTGGGCCCGGGGGGTGGGCGTATATTTTGCGACACCCAGAAACCGGTCGAGAGACATCAGCACAAGGCAGTGAGGCTGATACAACGAATAATCGAATGGAATTAACGGCAGCAGTTCAAGGCTTGCAACAATTAAAACGACCGACATGTGTTGAACTTGTGACGGACAGTGTTTACGTTGGAACGGGTCTCTCAGACTGGTTGCCAAAATGGAAAAAGCAGGGCTGGAAGAGAAAAGAACGAGGACGCTTTGTTCCGGTTAAGAATGAGGACTTATGGCGAGAACTAGATCGTCTTGCAGCTTCTCACAGCGTTGTTTTTCGGCATGTGGCCGGGCACTCCGGGCACGCAGAGAATGAACGATGTGATGAAATGGCCGTTGCTGCGTACCAGCCACTTTTGAATGGCTCCAAGAGATAATGGGCCAGCATGTCGACCGAAGATCAAAACAACACAGATATCGCTGAAGCCGAGACGGGTTCTGACCTCAGGATTCGCCTTGAGCGACTGCCAGGTGTAGGTTCAGTTCGAGCTGCAAAGCTTGCAAAGCTTGGTCTCGTAACTGTTCGTGATGCAATTATGCACTTTCCGCGAGACTATCGTGATTTCACAGGTGGGCATTGCTTTGATGAATTAGTCGAAGGTGAACATGCATCATTAGCGGGGACTATTCTCAGTGGGTCCCTCCGCACGATATCTCGTGGTCGATCAATGCTGACTGTTCAGGTCGAGACTGAAGGCGGGGTGGTGCGATGTGTATGGTTTAATATGCCCTTTTTAGCGCCTCGTTTTACGGTAGGACGCCGTCTGGTAGTGGCTGGTCAGCCTCGGCGGAATGATTCGAAATGGGAGTTTTCACACCCGGAAGTTAGGTGGCTTGATGACGAAGAAGACAGTACTCCTGTTGAATGGCTCGCCGTGTATCCGCTCACCGACGGTGTACAGCAGTCTCACGTTCGACTGGCTGTACAGGCTGCCCTGGGTGTTTCCGCTGACCGTCTGGAGGAGTCACTCCCTGAATCTCTTCTGCGATCAAAAAATCTAATGTCGATCGGCGAAGCAATTCGATCTATTCATCGTCCCGAAAGTCGTGATGCGTTGGAGGCTGCTCGAAGGCGTTTCGTGTATCAAGAACTTCTCATGCTTCAGCTTGCACTACGGCTTCACAGCGGCCAGCAAGATACTCGGCAGACGGCGCCTGCTATCAACATAGATAGCAAACTCGACAATCGTATTAAAGCTCTGTTTTCGCATGAGTTTACCAATGCGCAAAAGCGAGTGTGTGCAGAAATTGCATCGGATATGCGACGGACAAAACCGATGAATAGACTTTTACAAGGTGATGTCGGAAGCGGTAAAACAGCAGTTGCGGCGTATTGTATGCTCGCGACTGCTGCAACGTTTGTTCTTGGTCATACAGCGGGAGAGGATGGCAGTTCGGCGAGTCGGTTTCAGGCTGCAATTATGGCACCCACCGAGCTGTTGGCACGACAACATTATCAGACACTTACTTCACTTTTATTGGAACGAGAGTCTCCGTTACAAGTCGGACTGCTTATAGGAGGGCAGCGGGCCGCCGAAAGACGAGAGTTGCAAGGACGGATCGAATCAGGAGAGGTTCAGTTAGTTGTAGGTACACAGGCGCTTATCTGTAGCGAGGCCGCCTTCGCCAATCTTGGTCTGGTGGTTATCGATGAACAGCATCGTTTTGGAGTTTTGCAACGATCTCTCTTGAGGCAGGGTACGAGTGATCCGCACACTCTTGTGATGACGGCAACGCCAATTCCTAGGACTGTTGCCCATGCGGTTTACGGTGATTTAGATATATCGGTCATTGATGAATTGCCCCCAGGGCGCCAGGAAGTGGCAACGTATCGCGTCTCGCAAGATCAGGTAGATCAATGGTGGGATTTCTTTCGAAAGAAACTCAAAGAAGGGCGTCAGGGATACATTGTTGTTCCTACAGTTGACGTATCCGGTCGAGATATGGCTAGCATATCTTCGGCGTTTGAATCACTGGCGAATGGGCATCTCGAAGCTTTCCGCCTCGGCCTTCTTCATGGACGCATGAAGCCAGAACAAAAAGCATCAGTGATGGCTGAATTCCGTGCGAATCGTTTTGACGTTCTTGTTGCAACAAGTGTTATTGAAGTTGGGATCGACGTGCCAAATGCCACACTCATGACCATTCTTGATGCTGAGAATTTCGGGCTCGCACAATTACATCAACTGAGGGGGCGTGTTGCCCGCGGCCGAATGCAAGGAATCTGTGGCGCTGTCACTGATGAAGAATTGAACGCATCACCCCGGATTGATGCGTTCATTTCCACAACCGATGGTTTTCGGTTAGCTGAACAAGATCTTGTCTTGCGGGGGCCGGGTGATATTTTAGGATCACGTCAGAGCGGTTCGCCTCCGCTTTACCTCGCTGATTTGCTGAGAGATGGCGAGGTGGCCTCGGAAGCGAGGAGCGATGCAAAAACCATATTTGAAAGCGACCCTGCCTTGAATGACACTCGCTTCAGTCGGCTGAAAAAAGTTTTGCTAGGGCGTTGGTCAGCAACGCTCAATCTGGGCTTGGAGAAGGTGAGTTAGCTAGCAAAGACTCTATTCCGATAGAGTCGTGGCAGTAAGTGGTTCACCAGATGTCCAGTGCTGTCCTTCTCGCTCGACACGGCAGTACAACGTATCCCTTTCTATTGGTTCACGTCCAGCCTCTCGAATCAGATTTTTGATGTTTTCAACGGTTAATATTTCGGGCGTTTCTGCTCCTGCGTCGTGGTAGATCAACTCATGTCGAACTGTGCCATCAATATCGTCTGCTCCATATGCAAGTGCTGCTTGGGCAGTCCCTAGCCCCAGCATGATCCAATACGCTTTTAGGTGGTCAAAATTATCGAGCACGAGTCGACTGATAGCCATTGTTCTTAAACTCATTGCCGCAGAAGGCTTCGGTATGTGGGATAATCTCGTATTCTCTGGATGGAAGGCGAGAGGGATGAATGTCTGGAAGCCGCCTGTTTCATCCTGTAGCTCTCGGAGACGAATTAAGTGATCAGTGCGATGGTACGCGTTTTCAATGTGACCGTATAGCATGGTCGCATTACTTCGTAAGCCAAGAGAATGTGCCACGCGATGAATTTCAAACCATTCTTCAGTATCAGCTTTATGCTCACATATTTTGTCCCGCACTTCTGGGTGAAAGATTTCTGCACCACCGCCCGGAAGACTTCCGAGACCAGCAGACTTCATTTCCTCAAGGATGTCGCTTTTTGATCGTTTTGTCAGATGACAGAACCAATTTATTTCAACAGGTGTCCATGCCTTTAAGTGAAGAGTTGGGTACGCTTCGTGGAGAATGCGAATGATGTTGAGATATGAGTCATAACCTTTTTGGTGATGAAGCCCACCAACAATATGCATCTCAGTGCTGCCTGCATCAACTGCCTCTTGACCCCTTTGAAGGATTTGCTCATCGGTCATCCAATAGCCGCGTTCATCCCGTAAGTCGGCTCGAAATGCACAAAATGTGCAGCGGTACACACAGACATTTGTGGGGTTGAGGTGAGTATTAATGTTGTAATACCCGGCATCTCCGTTTTTGCGTTCACGAACTACGTTTGCGAGTTCGCCAAGTTCATGAAGGTCCACAGATTCATCCCAAAGGCCTTCGGCTTCCTTTGGTGAGAGTCGCTCGCCGCATTCTATTTTTTCACGGATTGAGTCGAGTGAGTGACGAACTGCAGATATCATGTGGGCTTCCTAATACAAACGTGACTGTGTCCACCGAGAATACCTCTTGAAACCGTAAACCAACTGAGAAAACAACACGAAATTTTATAACAACCAGATGTCCGTGCTTATCCCTGCGAGCAATATAAGGCCTATTACGGCATTTACGGTGAAAAATGCCTGATTTATGCGAGAAAGATTCCGTGAACTGATGAGCAAGTGCTCAACAACAAGGAGCCCTGCGATGCCATAGATCGCCCAAGTGGTGTAGTTGCCAATAAAAGGGGTTGTTCGTGGAAGAGCAAGAAGAAAGAGAATTGCCAAAAAATGAAAAAACCCAGCGAGATAGAGTGCATTCCGAATGCCACATCGTGAGGGGAGGCTTTGTAACTGTTCGGTGCTGTCAAATGAAGCATCCTGGCAGGCGTAAATGGTGTCAAAACCCGCAACCCACGTGGTCACCGCTAGCGCCAGCACGAGTGCCGGCAGCATGTCGGAAGGATCTGAAATTACAGCAGGTCCTCGAACAGCTATCCAGGCCGCTAGTGGCGTAAGCCCGAGTGCAATACCAAGCCAGACATGAGCCAATGATGTGAATCGTTTCGCATAGCTGTACCCCAAGAGCCATACGAGTACTGGCAATGAAAGGACTACTGGTAGCCAGTTTGGAAGAAAGAGAAGCGTTGATGCTACGAATAAGAATGATGATACACAGATCAGTTTCTGAACTTCACCAACGGAAAGCAGGCCTTTTGGCAAATGACGATTTGCAGTTCGAGGATTGCGGGCGTCGATATGTCGATCAACCAGTCGGTTGAATCCCATTGCTGCCGTGCGAGCAGTGGCCATGCATACGATAATGCCAGCAGAAATCTTCAGCCAATGCAATGTTGAGACACCCGGATTGTTCGCTAGTTCAACACGGGCAGCAATCATTCCTGCCATAATCGCGAACGGCAATGCGAAGATAGTGTGAGAGAATCGAACGAGTTCAAGATATGTACGAAGTGTTGCCGCCATAAACCTTACTTTCCCCAGCGGCAAACAAGTTCATTCGAGATGTGCAGTTGATCGCAAATACGAGCAACAACAAAGTTAACGAGGTCATCAATCGATTGAGCATTGTGATAAAAGCCCGGTGATGCGGGCAACACTACAGCACCAGCTTCATGAATAGCCTGCATGTTTTTGAGTTGCGGTAGCGAGAGTGGTGTTTCTCGTGGCACAACGATGAGTTTCCTGTGCTCTTTCAGGTGCACCTCGGCCGCCCTATGGATCAAATTTTCACCCATAGAATGCGTTATGGCAGAGAGTGTGCTTCCACTGCATGGGCAGAGAACCATGGCACTGGTTAGAAAGGATCCGCTCGCAACAGGAGCCATAAGATTTTTAAAGTGATGGTACGTAAGGCGACCAGATGATGGTTGCGCGCTGCCCAGGAACTGCTCCGCAGAGAAATTATCAAGATCGATCGATACACCAAGTTCTTGTTCAAATACTGCTTTTCCGGAGGGACTGATCGATAGGTGTATGTCACAGTTTGCTTCAAAAAGTACGTGAAGAAGTCTTCTTGCATAAATCGCTCCTGAAGCACCGGTGACCCCAAGTACAATGGGTCCGCAAGGAGAATCAGTCATGCTGTTTCAGTCTCTTTCTATTCAGGAACGTTTGGTTTTGTTGCAATCGAAAGAGTGGCCACACCAAAAGTCAAAGGGAATTGATCAACATGGTCGAAGCCAGTCTGCTTGATCAGTCGAACAAGAGAATCACCTGACGGAAACTCTTCTACGCTCTGATTTAGATAGCTATACGCATCAGCATGATTTTGGGCAATCGCATTTCCAATTCTTGGCAGTACATTCCTGAAATACCACAGATAACTTTTGCGAATGATCACGTTTTCTGGCAGCGAGAATTCGAGAATGGCAAGTCGCCCTCCTGGCTTGCAGACGCGGCACATTTCGCTAAGCCCAGTGTCTGTCTCAGCGATATTACGTAATCCAAAGGCAACAGTCACCAGATCAAAGGAGTTGTCTGGGAATGGGAGTTCCATGGCATCAGCTTCGAGCCACTCGACAGGTACATTCCGCGTCGCAGATTTTTCAATTCCCCGATCCAGCATCGGTTTGCAGAAATCACTGCCGACAACGCGGACGCTCGGTCCAGCTTTCACTGCATACGCCAGCGCTAGATCACCGGTCCCAGTGCACACGTCTAAAATGGCACCCGTTGTTGGTGGAGGCGCTCGCTTCACAGTTATCCTTCTCCACCAGATATCAATGCCTCCTGAGAGCATCCGATTGACAAAGTCGTACCGTGGAGCAATCTCGGCAAACATTTCTTGTACTTTGCCACCGCTCTTATCAACACTTTGTACTGTTTGGCTGGTAATAGCATCTCCTTCGCGTGGCTTCTGGTAGATTTACTCTTTTGAGATCTAATTTCTCATTCTATCTTTAAGAACGGCATGAGTACAAAAAAAGAGTACCTGGATCGAACTGTTCGGTGGTACACCCACTACCTTTCAGATGATATGCCCCGAGAGTTGGTAGCGGGAGGCATTGCGATTATTGTCGATGTTCTGAGGGCTTCGACAACAATTGTGACCGCTCTTGAAGAGGGAGCGGCTTTTGTGAAGCCGGTTGCGGACGTCGATGAAGCACGTCGCTTGAAGCATGGTGATTTTTCCTCGTGCCTTCTCGGTGGGGAGCGTGGTGGTCTTCAAATTGCAGGCTTTGATCTCGGGAACTCACCGGCTGAATATACTCATTCAGTTGTTGCAGGTCGTGGTGTTGTCATGACAACAACAAACGGAACCCTTGCAATCGAACGATGTAAGGCGGCTCGTGAGATTCTTGTTGGCAGTTTTCTCAATCGAACGTCCGTGGCAAGAACTGCTCTTCTCTTGGCGGCAAAACGTGGCATCGATGCGATACATATCGTATGCGCTGGGACGAATGGTGAAGAAACAGACGAGGATATTCTTGGTGCGGGAGCGATTGTCGATGCTGGCATTGTAGCAGCCAAGAGCCGCTCTCTATTCGATCCTCAAAGCCAAAAGGCGTCTTCTGATTTTCTTCGAGTTGTGAATGAGTCGAATGATCTTCGGGGACAGCTTACCGCGAGGCTTCGGCAGTCACTCGGTGGGAAAAATCTCATCCAGCTGGGGATGGATTCAGATCTCATTTTAGCCGCAACGGTTGATCGATGTCGGCTCGTGCCGCAACAGTGCCCTCATGCGGGCACGCTCATGGCGTTTGATGACCTGAAGTGCATCGATTCATAAGTGGCGTTCGGCTCTTTTTTTCTCGGTAGACCTAACTTCCGTTTGATCACTACACTAATCCACTTCAAGTAATCCTATTTAATTCCTTCTGAAAAATTACAATACACCAATGTCAAAGCCTGTTGATCAGTCACGGATGGATCGAATTGTTTCACTAGCGAAGCGACGTGGCTTCATTTTTCAGTCGAGTGAAATCTACGGTGGATTAAACGGCTTCTGGGATTATGGTCCGCTTGGAGTATCGCTGAAACGTAATCTCAAGGAGTGCTGGTGGCAAGATATGGTTGCTGGCCATGATGAGTTAATGGCGCTCAACGGTGCGCCCTCGGCATATGAAATGACAGGGCTCGACTGCACAATCATCATGCACCCTCAGGTCTGGAAATGCTCGGGTCACTTTGATCTTTTTCATGACTGGATGGTTGACTGCCGTGAATCGAAACGTCGGTTTCGTTACGACCATCTTCAAGGAAGGTGGGCTACCTATCGAAACTCGAAAGCCTTTATTACGACTGATGTATCTGGCGATGATGCAGAGCCCGATCTTGTGGGTAGGGCTCAGAAGTTTTTTAAATTGCGGGCGAAGCAGATCGGAGAGATTGAGTGGTCAGGGAGTTTAATAGCCTTGGCGGGCACTTCGCCTGATGATCCGATACCTCTTTGTGAGGCAGTTGCTCCAGATGCGAGCGAAAAGGGAACTCTCACGGAGCCACGAGAATTCAATCTCATGTTTGAAACCCGCATTGGAGCACTCGCTGGTGAAAAGGATGACCGCGCTTTTTTACGACCGGAGACTGCTCAAGGGATATTTCTAAATTTCAAGAATGTTCTTGATACGTCTCGTGTTCGCGTGCCCTTTGGGATTGGCCAGATTGGGAAAAGTTTCCGTAATGAAATTACACCAAGAAATTTTACTTTTCGTTCGCGAGAATTCGAGCAAATGGAGATAGAGTTCTTTTGCCGTCCTGATGACTCACGGGCATGGTATCAATTCTGGCGAGACCGTCGCTGGCAGTGGTATCTGAATCTTGGGCTTACAGAAGGCCGGCTTCAACTTCGCGAGCATCACGAGGCAGAGCTCGCGCACTATTCGCGTGGCACAGCTGATATCGAGTACGCATTTCCATTTCTTGCCGATGGTGAATTTGGAGAGCTTGAGGGTATCGCTCATCGGGGCGACTTTGATCTACGCAGCCATATGGAGGGGAAGCTCGTCCGTGAAAACGGCGAACTGGTGCTGGAAACCGATGCGGACGGGAAGCCAAAGTATCGGGGGAGCGGTCGTGATCTCTCATATTTCGATGATATAAGCCGAGAACGTTTTGTGCCGCATGTTATTGAACCCTCAGCCGGTGCAGATCGAGCAGTCCTAGCTTTTCTTTGCGATGCCTACCACGAAGACAGCGTTCCTGATGAGAAAGGAAATCCTCGGGAGCGTACTGTTCTGAAATTGCACCCGAGACTTGCTCCGCTGAAAGCAGCGATACTGCCTCTTGTGAAAAAGGATGGCATGCCAGAAGTAGCTGCTGATTTATATAGGCGTATCAAGAAGCGAATGCCGTGCATGTATGATGCGAAAGGGTCTGTGGGCCGTCGTTATGCTCGACAGGATGAGGCTGGTACGCCATGGTGCATTACGATCGATGGTCAAACAATGAAAGATCAAACGGTAACGCTTCGAGATCGAGACTCTCTTATACAGGAGCGTATCCCGATCGATGATTGCACAGGAATTTTAACGGAACGGCTCGAATGAAGCCGGCAATTTCTACGGTCTGTTCACTTCATGCATCACTCGAGTCAATTCTTGAGGGTTATGCAGCAGGGCAGTGCCGTTCAGTTGAGTTGTGGTTGGGGCACGCTGAACAATATCTCGACGGGAGGCCACCTGAAGTACTCGCGGAACTTCTTTCCAAGCACTGTTGTGAGCCCGTAGCCGCAACCTTTCAAGGCGGCTTGTTAACAAGTCAAGGAGATGCACGTCGGGAGCACTGGTCGCACTTTGAGAGTCGCCTTGCTCTTTGTTCAGCCGTTTCAATACCCACACTGATCCTTGCGGGAGATGTTCATGGGTCTCTCTCTCCTGAAGATTTAGGGGGACTCTCAACAAGCCTTGTTGAAGCTGCAAAGCGCGCAGCTGATGCAGGTGTCAGGCTTGCTTTAGAATTTGATGCTCGAGCTACTTTTCCAAATAATTTGCAATCAGCAGTCGCGCTTATTGATGACGTTGGGCTGCCATCTCTTGGTATTTGCCTCGACTGGTTTCATTTTTCTGTAGGACCAAGCAAACTTATTGACTTGCACCTTCTTACACCAGAAACGCTTGCTCTTGTGCAACTGTCTGATATTGCTGATGTCCCGAGAGAAATGGCACGTGATGCTGATAGGATTTTGCCGGCGGAAGGAAGCTCGCCACCACAGCAGTTGATAATACATCTTGAAAGCATGAAGTATACCGGTCCGATTTCAGTTGAGCTGTATAACCCGCAGCTTTGGCAGGTACCTCCTCGGCAGTTTGGCGAAATAGCAATCACGGCTCTGCGGAAGCTGCTTGGTCAAGCGGAGATGCCGGTGGTTGATGATCATCTAATCGAATGATTTTTTTTGGTTCGACATGCTCGGTCAGGGTGTTTGAACGTGCTTCGATCGGATCGATCGGTCGGAGTTGATTGTCTTTAAAATTATGAGGCAGAAGATCGAAGTGTCTCGCCGATGTGAGGATTTCGATCATCTCTAAGCAATATCCTTGATGCGTTACCCAGAGTGCAGGGTCAATTTTTTGAAGATCAATCGACACTGAATACGTTCGTAGTGTTTTTTCTCGTTTCAGTACGTATTGTGGAAAAAATGAAAGTGAGAGTTCTCGTAGCGTTCGATAAATTGGATCTCGGTATCGCAAAAAAGGGCTGTTGCTCTTTGAAATGGCACCCCAATAGTTGTCTCGCCGAAAAAGTGCAACGACATGGTCCACGTCAGCCTCGGAAGCACCCATGTCCATGAGGAGAGGCGGGTGTCCTGCCATCCAAAGTGCACAAGCTGCTACAAAAGCACCTTCAGCACAATGGGCCTGACGGAGCCTCAGTATCTCTGACACAGACCGGGCAGTGTCGCCGTCAGGCTCTGTATTCCAAGGGATCGAATTGACAAAGTCTTGAATCAGATCCGGAGTGCGTAATTCGGCTAATATTATCGCCACCTCCGCGGAGAGGCCGAGTTTTTTGCCAATTTCTATGGCTTTTTGCATCACGCTTGCTTCCAGGTCATTTGGGAAGACGTACAAAGTTTTTCGGGAAAACGCCCCGCGTTCGTCTCAAAAATAACGAATTCGACAATTTTCGTCCAAATTCAGGGATTGGTGTTTCTGCGTGAGAATAGCTTTTGGGTCGCCGTACCGTGAACAAAGGGTATCCTCGTGGTAGAGAAATAGGTGTGTCCCGCAAACCATAGTGAAGATGTTTTTGGGTCAATGGAGCAAATAATACGTGTCAATTAAGAATAGATCGACTGGCTCAGAGTGTATTCGTCGCATCAACCTTTATACATCGACTGGCCGAGAAGAACTTGAGTCTCTCCGTCAGACTCTGATTTCTCAAGGTGATCTTGTCTCACCAGCTGGGCGACAGAAAACGATAGATGTCTTCGGAGAACCTCTTTCACCAAAGCAGGTTGTAGAAAGAATCTGTGATGATGTGAAACGTCAAGGACTGCCTGCTGTTCTTGATTATACCAAACGAATTGATTGTTCAGATGTCACAGCCGATACTTTTCAGGTGCCTTGTGAGAAGCTTGAAGAATCACATCGCCGTGTTGCACCAGAATTTCTTGCAGCCATCAGGAGAGTGCGCAAGAGAGTCGAGCATTTCCAGAAAGAAATCCTGCCGTCTGATGCCTGTGTTTCACTCAATGGTGGCGGGAGTTTGCGGCAGCGATACCTTCCACTTGATCGTGTTGGTGTGTGCGTCCCTGGTGGTGCCGCAGCATACCCATCAACACTGTTGATGACTGTTGTGCCTGCTCAGGTTGCTGGTGTGCCTGAGATAGTTGTTGTTGCTCCACCGACCAAGTTTGGAGCGGAAAATGATCATGTACTTGCTACATGTCATGAGTTGGGTGTGAAAACCGTATACCAAGTGGGCGGTGCCCAAGCCGTTGCAGCAATGGCGTATGGAGTTGAAGGTCTGCAGCGCGTTGACATAGTCGTTGGGCCAGGCAATCTGTTCGTTGCACTGGCAAAAAAATATGTGTACGGCGATGTTGCGATCGATTCTATTGCTGGGCCGAGCGAAATAGTCGTTGTTGCGGATGATAGTGCAAACCCTGAAACAATTGCGTCAGACATGCTCGCCCAAGCGGAACACTCGCCAGGATCTGCACTTTTGTTAACGGCAAGTGAGAGCCTTGCAGATTCAGTCGAGTTGGTTCTCTCAAGAAGATTAGAGATTCTTGAGCGGGCTGATTTGACGCGTGACAGTCTTGATCGCTTTGGGGCTCTAGTCATTACAAGAAATGATGATGAATCGGCTACGCTGGCTGATGAACTGGCTGCTGAACATCTTTCGATTGATACACGAGATCCGGAAAAGACACTGACGAAGATACGACACGCCGGAGCGGCTTTTCTTGGTCCTTACAGTCCAGTTGCTGCCGGTGACTATGCGGCAGGGCCTTCCCATGTCCTTCCGACAGGAGGTACTGCACGGTTTGCTGCTGGTCTATCCGTCAATCATTTTCTCCGGAGTGGCAGTGTCATTGCACTCACAGAGGCTGATCTGGCTGAAATGGCTGATGATATCCAGCTTCTCGCTGAGATAGAAGGCTTGACTGCCCATCGCCGAAGTGTTGAGGCTCGAAGTGAGCGATGAATTGGAGCAGGTGTTCCTATCGCAGCGATTGAGCCGGTGATATGGAACGTTAGGGCTTATTTCTAAGCTACACTTGGAGTGAGCAGGTAAGCGTCGATCATTTTGTTGTGTAGGTCATATGACAGTATCATCATCCCCGAAATTGGCATCTCTTGTGCGGCAAGAAATTGCGGCAATCGCCGGTTACGTTCCTGGCGAGCAGCCTCAGGATGCTGGCTGGACAAAACTCAACACAAATGAAAATTCTTACAATCCTTCTGCATCTGTAGTGAATGCTATTACGGCTGCCTGTGAGGGTCGATCGCTTGCGAAATACCCAGACCCTTTTGCGAATCAATTCAGGTCACAGGCAGCGGAAGTACTCGGTATTGATCCTCAAATGATTCTCTGTGGGAACGGGAGCGATGATCTCCTCACTATTCTGGTTCGGTGCTTTGTCGGGGCAGGAAATGCAATGAGAGTGCCCACGCCAAGCTACATCCTCTATGAAACGCTTGCAGATATTCAGGGTGTCTCATGTGACAAAGTCGCCTTTACTGAGGATTGGTTGTTGCCACCAGCTTTTGTAAGTCCGTGCACGGAAAATGGCCAGCCAGTCAAACTTGCGATTGTCCCAAACCCGAACAGCCCTTCGGGTACGCTGCTGCCACCAGAGCAGCTTCTAGATCTCGCAGAACAACTTTCGTGTCCGTTGGTAGTCGATGAAGCCTACGGTGATTTTAGTGATACAAATTGTCTTGATCTTGTCCGGCAGAGCGACAGAATTATTGTGACACGGTCGATGAGCAAGTCATACGCATTAGCTGGAATACGTTTTGGCTTTGCCGTTGCCCAGCCAGGTGTAATCGAACAACTTGGAAAGGTGAAAGACTCGTATAACTGTGATGCGATTGCGACAGCTGCAGCAACGGCTGCAATTGCCGATCAGGATTGGTTAAGGAAGAACCAGAGTCTCATTCGTGCGACACGAACACGATTGAGCAACGAGCTTCGTCGATTCGGTTTTTCAGTGATTGATAGTCAGGCAAACTTTGTGTGGTGCACACACCCGGAACGCTCACACAAAGAGATTTATGAGTCACTGAAGGAAAATCACATTCTTATTCGCTATATGGCCTATCGTGATTGGGGCGATGGCCTGAGGGTCACAGTTGGCACCGATGCAGAGATTGATGTGCTGCTCAGCGCCTTAGCTGGCATTCTGGAAGAAAGAAAGTAAGAAGGAGTAATTGACGTGGGACGAACTGCCACCGTTGCGAGAGAGACAACCGAAACGAAAATTGACCTTACCATCAATCTTGATGGTACTGGTCGGGCCGTAATCAGTACAGGAATCGGCTTTTTTGATCATATGCTCACCCTGCTGGCAGGTCATTCACTCTTTGATCTGTCCATTACATGTGAAGGTGACGTCCATGTTGACGGTCATCACACCGTTGAAGATGTTGGCCGGGCGCTCGGAGTAGCAGTCAAGGATTGCCTTGGTGATCGGCGTGGAATACGCCGCTACGGTCACGCAATACTCCCAATGGATGAATCGCTCGTAACGGCTGCAGTCGACCTCGGTGGGCGAGCAGCAACAGTGTTGGCCGTCGAGTATCCAGTTCCAGCGATTGGTTCATTCGATGTGCAGCTAGTCGAAGTCTTCTGGGAAAGCTTTGCTGCAACAGCTGGAGCCAATGTTCATGCGGTGCTTCATCATGGCAGTAATGCACATCATATTGCTGAGGCAGTTTTTAAAGCGACAGCGAGAAGCTTGAGAATGGCTGTGGAATCAGACCCTCGTCAGACTGGTGTGCCAAGTACAAAGGGTGTTTTGACAGATGAATAAGAGAAGGGCGTTGTGAAAGCTGCTTTCACAACGCCCTTCCTCATCTGTATCTGGCCCGGTGGTGTATGGCTTTTGAGTGCTTTGGTTTCAAGTTGTGAAAGTACATCTATTCGTTCACGAATGTCTCGAGAAATCGAGCGAGGCTGTGAAAGTCGCACCCGGGTCTTACATAACGGACGACTGTGACAAGTGTCTTCGGGTCTACGAGTTCTTCAAAAGGGACATAGTTGAGGTCAAGTTGGCCAGAGACGCTCACCATCACCCCGTTGAGTCCACGTTCAGCAAGTGCACGATACCCGCCAACCCCCAGTTGGCTACCGAGCATGACATCAAATGCATGTGGTTTTGCGCAGCGGGCTTCGTAACCAATCTGTAGCCCGACAACTTTACGATCTCGGCCGGTTTGTTTTGCATATTCATCACCAACAAGTTTGGCAAACATTTTGCCAAGTTGAATTTGAGTTATTGAGATATGGCCATGATCATCTCGTGGTACGCCTTCAAGTTGTTTACTTGGAAGAAATTCGGCGAGTCCTTCTGCAAGAACGATGACGCCGTACTCTTTCCCCTCTTTTTCTTCTCTTACTCGCATTGTTTTGACAATTCTGCCGACGACCTCATCAACATTCATGACGGGCTTGGTGGTAGTATTGCCGTCAGTATCAGTGCTGGTTTCATCTGTACGATACTTTCCGTGTATGTCTTCAACACTGATGACAAGACTGGCTTCTCCAGAAATAGCCGCTCCGTACGCTAACCAGCCAGCACTACGGCCCATTGATTCACAGATGAAATAGGATCTTCCAGCGTCAGCATCATAGAGTAGGTTTCGAATTTCACCTCCAAGAAAGTCAACGGCGGTAAAATAGCCAAACGTGAAATCGATGCCCATGTAATCGTTGTCGATTGTCTTTGGAAGATGGACGACAGGAATTCGGGGATCATCAGTTGGGAGACTGTCTTGGTACAGTTTGAATTTGTTCGCTGTCTTTAACGTATCATCACCACCAATTGATATGAGTGCTTCAACACCAAGAGAACAGAGGCCTTCATAAACATTTTTGAGTGGCTGAACGCGTTGCTCATCATCGAAATGTTCAGGAGCAGAAATATGCTTACCAGGATTTGTTCTGGCGGTACCCAGCATAATTCCTTGGCTGGATCGAGTTCGCTTTAAAAACTCTGGAGTTACCGTGATATAATCTTTACCTTCAACGAGTGGCTGTTCAGGCGAGAAGTCAGCTAGAGATGAATAGCCATGCTTCATCCCAACTACTTCGGTGTCGTTTCGCATGAATGATGTGGCTGCTGTTGAAATAACAGCATTTGCTCCTGGAGCTGGACCGCCCGCGAAGAGAATGGCGACGCGACGAAAATGATGAGCTGCTTTTGGTGGGCGTGAGAGGGATTCGGCCATGAGCTGGGGGGCTCCACTGGGAAAGGCGGGAGGGTGTCAGGAACGTGAAAGAAATCTAGCAAGCATTGAGATGCTTTTGTAGGGGGTATGTTGCAGCAAGAGAGAATAGCTGCTCGAGGGGTGCAAAGAGGCGAAGCCGAGGAGATTCAGGTCTGTGTGAGTGACTAGTCTGCGAGAAGTCGTTCTACAAATTTCGTGTCGATTGTTGCTTCGTGGAATGCTGAGTGTGAGAGGAGTTCCAGGTGCAATGGCACTGTGGTGGCAATGCCCTTGATTTGAAGTTCACGTAATGCACGGGTCATCGTCTCAATTGCAGCTTCACGAGTTGGTTGGTGCACAATGAGCTTGCCAATAAGTGAATCGTAATACGGTGGAACGACATATCCAGCTGCAACATGAGAATCAAAGCGAACACCAAAACCCCCAGGCACGATGATTTGCTCAATCTTGCCGGGGCATGGTCTGAAGTTTGCGGCCGGGTCCTCTGCATTGATACGGCATTCAATTGCATGACCACGAGGCACAATGTCTTCCTGTTTGAGCGTCAGTTTTTCACCAGCCGCTACCCGAATCTGCTGCTTAAGTAGATCAATGCCTGTAACCATTTCTGAGACTGGATGCTCGACCTGAATACGGGCATTGACTTCGATAAAGTAAAAGTTATTGTCTTGGTCAACAATGAATTCAACTGTTCCGGCAGAGTAGTACCCCGAGGCTTTAGCTAGGCGGACTGCAGCTGCGGTCATGGCGGCTCGGGTCTCTTCAGGGAGGCGAGGAGAAGGGCTTTCTTCTATGAGCTTCTGATGACGGCGTTGTGTTGAACAGTCACGCTCCCAAAGATGAAGCATAGTGCCGTGTTGGTCGCCAAGTACTTGAATCTCGACATGTCTCGGTTTTTCAACATATTTCTCGATATAGATTCCGGCGTTCCCAAACGCAGCCTCAGCCTCTGCGGAGGCCTGTTGCCATGCTGTCGAAAGGGCAAGGTCGTTGGCGGCAACCCGCATACCCTTTCCACCACCGCCAGCTGTTGCTTTGAGAAGGACTGGGAATCCAATTTCTTTGGCGACCTTGATGGCTTCTTGTTCGCCCGACAAAAGTCCTGGACTACCAGGCACTGTTGGAACATCTGCTTCTCGGGCGAGAGTTCGAGCAGAATTCTTGTCACCGAGTCGCTCCATCGCTTCCGGACTTGGGCCGATGAATTCTATGTCACACGAGCGACAGACTTCTGCGAAGTGGGCATTTTCTGACAAAAATCCATAACCAGGATGAATAGCCTGCACATTACCGATTTCAGCTGCGCTGATAATACGATCGATTCTGAGGTAGCTGTCTGCGGCTTTGGCAGAGCCAATACAGATAGCCTCATCAGCAAGATTTAGATACGGAGCATCACGGTCAGCTTCACTGTAGACAGCAACAGTTTCAATGCCGAGTTCACGACAAGCACGAATCACACGGAGTGCGATCTCACCACGGTTTGCGATCAGGATTCGATTGAACATGATTTCCCTGATTGGGGTATTGTCGAGCCGGCAGGCAGTGGCTTACGAAAGCTTTATCCAGAATATGTGTGACTCGTAAAATAAGGATTCGATACGAGAAGGAGTTTTAAGTACCTGGGTCGACCTTGATAAGGGGTTGACCGAACTCTACAGGAGCACCGTTTTCAACGAGTATGGCAACCACCTGTCCAGAAACACCTGCTGGAATTTCATTGAACACCTTCATCGCTTCTACGATGCAAACGGTTTTCTCAGGTCCAATGCGATCACCAACTTTTGCAAATTGAGGGGAGTCTGGGCTTGAGGCAAGGTAGAATGTCCCAACCATCGGGCTCTTCACCACAACCATACGAGCTTCTTCAGCCGACACGGTTGGGGCAGCTGGCTGTGTTGGGGCAGGTGGTGGAGCAGCTACAGGCGCTGAATATGAGACGACTTCACCGCCTCTCTTGATTCGCACAGCGCTGTCGGCATGCTTTAAGTCGATCTCAGTAAGATCGTTTTCTTGCATGAGAGACATGAGCTTGCGAATTTTGCGGACGTCAAAGACGTCGAATGACGGTTGGGACCCACTCATGGTGTCCATTTCTCCTCAAAAGGCCGGAGGTTTGTAATGATGTCTATGTTCTTAAAAATGGTATCGGCAAATCAGGAACCCAGATTCGACCGAAATGTACCGAAACTGGGCCATAACGGGCCCAAAGGTAGCCATTTTGGCCCATTTTCGTCAAGTTGGGGTGAAATCTATCGTCTCTTGTGTACTGGTTTCGCGACTTTTGGGAAGTGGACTGAATGGAACAAAGTTCTGAGAAGTTACTGGATTTTGAGCCTCCGACAGACCTTCCCCGTCTACCTAGGCGTCAAAGTGACTCCAGTAAATTCGATTATGGCCGTGTTGTCATCGTGGCCGGAAGCCGAGGGATGGCAGGGGCAGCCGCGCTTTCCTCGATGGCGGCGCTTCGGAGTGGAGCAGGGCTCGTTGAAGTCATTGTGCCGGAGTCCATTCAGACGACTGTTGCCAGTTTTGACCCGTGTCTCATGACGTATGGTCTTCCAGAAGATAACGAAGGTCGTTTTGCACTGTCAGCACTAGCTCACATTCATAAACGTTGCAAGAGGGCGGACGTAGTCGCTCTTGGTCCAGGGCTCGGTCGAAGTGATGCGCTCGCCGAAATTGTTCATGATCTCTGGCAAACACTTTCGATACCAGCCGTCATTGACGCAGACGCATTGTGGGCACTTGCACAAAACACAGAATGGCTGAAAGTGAAACATGCTGGGGTGAGGGTGCTTACACCTCATACTGGTGAACTGCAGTATCTTCTTGGAGACAATCCTTCTCGCAGATTGAGTCAGCCTAGAAAAGATTTAGAGCATGCTGCTATACGACTTGCCAAAGAGGTAGGCGTCGTGATTGTCCTCAAAGGCCCAGCCTCATTAGTCACAGATGGCACGACAAACACGCATAATGAAACAGGTAACCCTGGTATGGCAACAGCTGGAACAGGTGATGTTCTTACAGGAATCATTACGGCATTGGTTGCGCAACAACTAAGCATTTTTGATGCTGCTCGGCTTGGAACGTGGATTCACGGTGCAGCAGGTGACGCTGCACGTATTGAATGTGGAGAATATTCACTGACAGCAAGTCAGGTCATTGGTTGTCTTTCCATTCCGATAAAGCGATGTGTCACACCGTAAATTAAATAACGTGTTGGATTTAATTCTCGAGATTATGGTTTGCCCTCATGAGTGCTGGCGTTGCCGCGGCGACACCGTCAGGCTGGGCGAGCCATAAGCGAGTGCGGTGTGATGTTTTCACGTTATGTCCGCCAGTGAAACTGCCAAATGCCGGAAGAATAAGGGCTGCATCAGTTGCCACGAAACAGCGGCATGTCATGCGGTCTCCGCTTGGGCTTTTTATCGTAATCGTTGGGTGAATATGACCAGCAATTGTAAAGTGCGTGGCCTGGTCATTGTGCTCGATGGGCTGGTTATGGACAAAGCGAAAAGGTAGTTCAATGATTTCCTTTTCACACCGATCGATACCAATCTCATATGGTCGAAATCGTTTGCCGAGAGATTGTTCGTGATTACCAACCACCAGGGTTACCTGTGTGTCATGTAAAGCCCGGACCTGCTGGCAAAAGGAGGAAAACTCATCGAGTACTTGTGGTGTACACCCAGATCGAGCATGGAAGAGATCGCCTGTGATCACAAGTCGCTGAGCTTTGCAGAACTGTATGATTTGTGACAGTCGCTTTAGATCATGCTGTGCAGACCCTTCTGGAACGGGCATGCCAGCGTGTCGAAATGTTGCCGCTTTCCCAAGGTGGATATCAGAGCAGACAACAGTCGATGTTTTTGGGAGAAATGCTGCACGGCCGGGAAGGAGCACGATATCGGCATCGCCTGGTAGGGTTTCGCCTTCGGCGATATCAATCCGAATATTCTGATTTTGGCGAGAAGCAGGTGATGAGAGCGGTGATTGTTTTTGTGTCATGTGCGTGCCGCTTGCTCAAGTTCTTCAGCCATCTGAGTAATTCGTTCTCGCCAGTTCTGGGTCGTGAGTCGTGACTGAATCTGTTCTGCCCAGATTGGAAATGCAAGTGGAGAAAGCCGTGGGGTATCAATAACCACAATCTCTTTTTCAGAAATTGCATCAAGTGATTCAGAAAGCCGTTGAAATTCAAACTGTTGCTCCAGTACTTCATGACGAGCCTGTTTAAGAAGTAGGTTTTCGGTGTCATACTCGCTGAGCACATCAAAAATTAAACCGGCTGATGCTTGCGTTTGTTTTGCCGATCGAGTGCCGCCCTGAATGAGTCCGGCAACGCGAGCAATTTCACGAAATTGCCGTTTTGCCATTTCAGTTCCGTTGAGGCATGCACACAGGTCTTTGAGTAATTGTCCGGGTTTGAAGAGTTTTCGAAAGTCACGTGCATCCAGCTTGAGTTGTTTTGCTCCAGTTAATTCAAAGCCCCAGTCGTTTGATGCAAGCGTGAGCGTGCTCGGCGTTTGGTTTGCAATTCTCCAAGCAAGTAGTGCTGCCAACCCCTCGTGTACAAGTCGACCCTCGAAGGGGAAAATGAAAAGGTGGTGTCCATCACGACTGCGGGTCCGCTCGATAAGAAGCGTGTCTTCTGTAGGTAAGCGGCTCCATTGTGCTTGAGTTGCAAGGAGCGGTGCCACGGCTTCTGTTTCTTGAGGCAATGGTCGTGTGGGTGGCGTATCACGGATTTCTCCTGCTAGTCGGACCTGTTCAAGTACCGCCGCAGAAAGAAGAGTCGAAAGAGGCATTCGCCCACCGTTCCAACGAGGAACTTGAATTCCATGACTACCCCGAGCTCGTTTGACCCAGGCTGTGAGGCCGTCAAAACGAAAAAGCTTCAGTGGACGACCCGCAAAAAGGAATCGATCTCCGGTATTGAGCCGGCTGATGAATGCTTCTTCAACAGTGCCTAGTCGACCACCGCGACACCATTTCACATTGACCGTTGCATTTGACGTGATTGTTCCAATGTTCATCCGGTGCCGTCGAGCGAGTGCCGGGCTGGCAATGTACCAACGCCCAAAGCGTTCTTTGATTCGGCAGTAGTCAGGGTAAGCGGAAAGAGCATGACCGCCTCGAGCGGCGAAGTCGAGTGCCCATCGCCAGGACTGTTTGTCGAGACCAGCAAACGCCACCGTTCCTTGTACTTCTTCGAACAGTTCCTGTTCACGAAAACCACCACTGCAGGCAACTGTGACAATATGCTGTGATAAGCAGTCGAGAGAATTTGTGAGCGGACGTCGTGGTTCTACGGAGCCAGCGGCTGCGGCAATTCTGGCGGCAGCACATTCAATAAGTTCGAGGGCATGAGTCGGTACGCAGATAAGACGGCCAACGGCACCTGGGGCATGGCCACTTCTGCCAGCCCGCTGAAGAATTCGTGCAATTCCCTTTGGGCTGCCAATCTGAAGGACTTGTTCAACCGGGCCAAAATCAACACCAAGATCAAGGCTCGATGTCGCGACAACACACTTGAGAGTGCCATTGCGAAGGCCCGCCTCAGCTCCATTGCGTAGTTCGCGGTCAACAGAACCGTGATGTAATGCTAATTTGTCTTTCCAGTCTGGCCTCGCGTTTCGAATGGCGTCATACCAACGCTCAGCCTGCGAGCGAGTATTTGTAAATGCAAGTGTCGTCGATGCCCGTTCAAGTGCTTCGATAACTTGTGGGAGAAGCCGTAGCCCGAGGTGTCCTGCCCAGGGGAATCGCTCAATTGGTTCTGGGATAAGCGTGGAAAATTCAAGGTTGCGGGGTACATTTGCCTCTATGAGGTGTGCATGTTTGCTTCGTTGTGGCCCGACAAGTGCAGTGACGGCCTCATCGAGATTTGAAAGTGTTGCCGATAACCCCCATGTAATTATTTTGGGACGAATGGCCCTAAGCCTTGATAGCGCAAGTTCGGTCTGCACGCCACGCTTTGTACCTAGAAGTTCATGCCATTCATCGACAATGACAGTATCAAGATCAGCAAATATTTCTTGGCTGTCTTCGAGTGACAACAAAATTGAAAGTGACTCAGGAGTGGTGATAAGAGCCTCGGGCCAATTCTGTCGGAGGCGGCGGCGGTCAGCCGCCGAGGTGTCACCAGTTCTGGTACCCACTTGCCAGCACTTCCCAAACGTATCGGTAAGATCCGCAAGTGGTTCTTCGAGTGCATGGGCAGTATCGGTCGCCAATGCACGGAGTGGAGTCATCCAGACGATCCGAATGCCTGGTTTCTCGTGTTCAGTAGGGACGGTATAGCTTCGACCGAGTGCACCGAGCCATGCAGCAAGCGTTTTACCAGTGCCTGTTGGAGCATGAAGAAGGCCGTCATTGCCAGCGGCCATCGCTTTCCACGCCTCCTGTTGAAATGTAAATGGTTGCTGGTCTCGCTTGAGGAACCATTGTGTAAATCGTGCAAACAGATCAGTCGGAGTGATCTTTGGTTCTTCAGCATGAGCACTCTTTTGACGTGCGAAACTTTTTGTCGCACGTGGCAACTTCTGAGAACCCTTGGTTTGAAATGCTGAAGGCATAGGTTTTATGCTGTCTGTTCGCCGGTTGTCTGTGCCAAAAGTGCTTTCAGGTCGGAGAGGGTTGCAGCCTCATGAGGCGATTTGTCTCGTCTCCATCGGGCAATTCTCGGGAAACGAACAGCTATCCCAGATTTATGACGAGTTGATTTTGATACATTTTCAAAAGCGAGTTGGAATACGAGAGTTGGTTTCACAATTCGGACAGGCCCATGCCGCTCAATCGTTGTGCTACGAATAATTTTATCGATCTCGATAAGTTCTTCATCGGTTAATCCACTATAGGCTTTAGCGATGGTAACAAGCTGGTCCCCATCCCAGACCCCAAGTGTGTAATCAGTATGTAAACCTGCCCGTCGGCCATGACCTGCTTGGGCATAATGCAGGACGGCGTCGATTTCGAGTGGTTCGACTTTCCACTTCCACCAATCGCCCCGTTGCCTTCCATGAGCGTAGCTGCTTGTTGTTCGTTTGAGCATGAGCCCTTCGACGCCACGTTGACGAGCATTCTGGCGCGCACAGCCAAGTTCGTCCCATGTTCCACCAGGGACAAGCGGAGAGTGGAAGAGCCTGTTATTTATATTCTTATCACTATGTTTTGGCTTCACTGCCCCTCCTGCAGGTGCGGGTCGTCGTTGGAAGGCACTTGGCACAATAGTGAGGAGTTCATTGCGCCTGAAAGCAAGAGGCTCTGATCGAATATCTTTTCCATGTACTTCAAGAAGGTCGTATGCAACAAAAACAGAGGGGATTTCAGTAAGAATTTTTTTCCCAACACGTTTCCGACTTGCCCTTCTCGACAACATAGAAAAGGGTAGGAGATTGTTCGGCAGAGATGCAAGAAGTTCACCATCAAGAACAGTGCCGTTGGGCAGAGATTCTGCGGCATCCACAATCTCTGGGAAAGCATCATTCATTCGCTCTTCGCCCCGGCTCCAAATTGAGATGCCGGCAGATCTGCGGACAATTTGAGCACGCATGCCGTCCCACTTCCACTCCGCTTGCCATTCCGTGACTGATCCGAGTTCATGTACCTCACCACTTATCGGCGAGGCAAGAAAGAACGGGAAGGGGCGAAGACCGTCGACAGAAGTGGGTTGTGCTGAAATCAGTGACTGAAAGTCTTCAGCAGTTTCGATAGTCGCAGCCATCATGCGTTCAGCGAGAGTAGTCGGTTCGAGATCAGAAAGTTCAGCAAGTGCTCTGGCAACGAGCGTTCTTGATACACCAACACGACAGCCTCCTGTTACCAGTTTATGCCAGACAATACGTTCACGAGGCTTGAGTCGCCTCCATGTTTCTTCAACCACATGACGCTTGTAAATATCGGGTTTTCCCTTGAGATCAATCACGGTTTCTTGCATGAAGTGAGAGAGTGAGAGGGAAGAGTGATCGGCGGTGGTACCAGAGATGTTCGTGAGTTGCTCTGGCAAGATGAGAGCAAGTGTTTCAGCGAGATCGCCGACATGAGCATAGCTCTCTTCGACAAGCCAGAGGGGAAGTTCTGCAGCTTCCGCAGCCCACTCCCTCAGCAATCGGGTGGATACCGCCCGTACTTGCTTGGCTCCACAAAGCACTGAAAGGGCACACGCTGCATCTTGAGCTGGCACAGAACCGAAGTAATCCTTCAGGGCTGCAACCTTTTGATTGGTACTGGTTGTGCTGTCGAGTCTCCAGTAAAGATCAGAAAAGTGTTGCATGTGGAACCCTACGAATATTAATGTTTTCAGCGAGTCGATTTGTCATCTCAGCGCTGCGGTCCGTCTTCAAGGTCTTCATCAACGGCACTATCATCAGGACGTTCTTCACCAACAAAACGTGTTGGTAGTATTTCTGCCCGAAGGCCTTTTTCAGTGAGCAATCGAGCAACAATGTCAGTAAAGCCATGAGTGACGAGTACTCGCTGCGCTCCAGAAGCCTTTACGGCCTGCATGAGGTCCGGGTAGTCAACGTGATCAGAAAGGATGAACCCCTTTGGGAACCCACGTCGACGACGCACGCCACGAAGAAGCATCCATCCAGATACCATGGCAATTGATGTCTCTCCGAATCGGTTGATCCAATTGGTAGCTGCTGCACTTGGTGGTGCGATAACAATACCACGTCCACCTCCAATCTTACGGCTACGTGGTGGGATGCGATCAATTGGTGGAAGCCGCACACCGCTTGCTCGATATGCCTCAACAAGTTTCATGACAGCGCCATGTCCAAAAATGGGTCCGATTGAGGGATCAAGTAATGATGCGACCCGCTGTGCTTTTCCCAGCGCATACGACAAGAGCACGCTTGTACGACCGGCGTCAGCATTTGCTCGCCACCACGTGTTTATTTCATTAGCAACCGTCGCCGGGGCTGGCCATCGATAGACAGGTAGTCCAAAAGTGCTTTCTGTCACAAACACATCACAAGGAATCGACTCGAAGCACTCGCATGTTGAATCGTGTTGAAGTTTATAATCACCAGTCACAACCCAGGTTACGCCACGATGACTTACCCGAACCTGCGAGGAACCGAGAAGATGCCCAGCGGGGTGCAACGATACATCGACTCCATGGATTGAAAAATGTTCACCGTATTTTACAGTGTCGATAGTGGCGTTGTTGCCCATGCGAGTTCGTAAGACATGTTTTCCTGACGAAGCACAGAGGTAACGTTCACTACCAGGGCGGGCATGATCAGCATGAGCGTGGGTTATGACGGCATGAGATACCTGCCGCCATGGATCAATGTAGAAATCGCCAGCAGGACAATAGAGACCATTGGGATTAATTTCGAGTAGATCTGACATGGACTAATGAGCCTCCAAGAAAGTGGCCCACGTATCCACAGCTATTTAGCGATACGCCGCATTGCCGCTAGCTGGGAATCGATAGCCACCGAATCCAAAAGGAGCGTAGCGTGGCCAGTCCCCTGGGGCGACCCCTGGCTCTGTCCCATACATTTTCCATGTCGGTGTGCGAGGGACTGTCGGTGGTTCATAGTAGCGAGGTCGATTGTTTATCCCGGTCACGTATGGGCTTGCTCCGGGCTTATAAGGAGCCTGATTTCTAGGGGTCCGGGAATACTGAGAGCTTGATGCTTTTGCTTTCCTCCATCTGGCAGCCTCTACCGAGGAAGCGACGCAGGCCGTTGCCACAAGCGTCAAAATTAAAAAAGAATGTTTTGTACGATTCATGGTTTTGGTGGCATTTCGGCTGAGATGACAGACGTCAGGGAGGTCTTATAAAAATCTTTCTACCTTAACTGTACTCGGTGAAAGTCGCTGGAAGGCTGGAGGCAAGAAAATTAGGTTCGTTCAGGGCGGGTCGTGTGGTTTATTCGTTTTGTAAGGAAGTCAGGCGGGAAGGCGTGTCTGGCTCAATCGTTGTAACTGTAGCAACATGTTTGAAGTCAAACTCATTTCGGTTGTGATTCTGCCCATCGGATTCGAACGGGCATGTCAAATGCCTTTTCAAAAAGATCGGTTCGTCGTTCTGCTCCCCAGATATCAACCTGAGGGTTTGCGTCAGAAACAACTACAAGGTTTGCCCCGTCTTTATCAATGCTTGCAAGTACATCTTTGACTTGTTGTGAACGGCTTCGGTCGAGGCCCCCAGCGAGTCGTAGTATTGCCGCCATGCTACGAACCCGCTGCTGGTCATCAGAGGAGAGTCTCGAAAAATTCTGATGTTTTTTCTTAGGAAATGCCCCACGGTGATAGCGAGCAATATTCGCGATCATTTCAAGGTCAGGACCTAGGATTCCAGGGAGGCGACTGTTACGAATAAGGTGATAGCTATGCTTGTGATGCTGATCGTAGTTGATGACATAGCCAACGTCTTGCAATCGTGCTGCCGTTTCAAGTAATTTTCGATCAGACGGAAGAAGTTTTAAAGGAGAGGCAAGCTGGTCATAAATTCTTCCAGCTAATGCGGCTACAGTGCGGCCGTGTTCAAGTTCACCGGAGCAAGTCTCGGCGAGTCGTTCCACGGCCTGTGCGCTTTCAGCCGGATTGTCCGCTTGTCCGCCGAAGCACTCGTCGACCATTTCACGGATAAGTCCATCCCGAACTCCTCGGGTATGTACAAGGATCGTGTTGACGCGAAAGCGTTTGAGGAGGCCGTCAATGATTGAGAGCCCTGCAATAATGATATCAGCCCTATCTGACGACATGCCCGCCATTGACTTGCGAGATCGAAGTGACATTTTTTTAAGTTGATCAAGAAGGTGCCGAAGTTCTGCGTGAGAAACCTTGTAGCCAGCGACAGGAATGTCAGTCTCTTTTTTGGAGGCCATAACGAGTTCCGCCAAGGTGGTAAACGTACCACCTGAGCCAACCAGGAAATGAGGTGCGAACAGCGGCCGGCTCGTTTCACGCTTGAGACATCCCGTAATTTCTTTGTCAAGTTTTATAAGCCCCTGTTGGAACTCAACGCCTTCAGCACCACTTCCTACTCCACACCATTCGGTAAGTCTCACTGCACCGAGCGGTGTTGAAAAAATCGATTCCACAAGAGAGCCGGTAGCAAAGACAATTTCAGTGCTGCCGCCTCCGATATCAGCGATAACAATGTTTTTTCCATTGAGGTCGAAGGCATGCTGTACGCTTGAGAACGCGAGGCGGGCTTCTCTCTCCCCGGAAATCACTTCGACGTTGAGTCCAACTTCTTTCTCTATTCGCTGACAGAACTCTGGTCCGTTTGTGGCTTCCCGAACAGCGCATGTGGCAATTGTACGAAGTGCCGAAACCTGGTACCCAGCTGCGATTTGTTTGAAGGTTTCAAGTGCAACAAGAGTTCTCTCCATCGCATCTTCGTCCAGTCGACCATCTGAAGAGATGCTGTGCGCGAGTCTCGTCGGTTCACGTTCCTCGTCAAGAATCCGGTAACTGCTCCCTCGGAATACTTCGGCAACAAGAAGCCGAACACTATTGCTGCCGATATCAATCCCGGCCAAACGGCTTGCCATCTCCGCATTCAGGTAGATTTGTTTTGGATCATTCTGAATGGCCATGTCGACCTCAATTCAAAAGCAGGATTAGTTCTTCAGGTCGTAGTATCATACCCGGATTAGTACTCTTAGTGTTTGGGTTGCACTTCTTGTTTGTATGAATTCAACTTAACTACCTCTCCACTAATTTACCGCTTTCTCTATTTTGCGCACGTGCCACGAATATTTTCAGGAACAGTTTTCAGTAGTGTCGAAGGGGTCTCGTTGCCTGAAAATGGCTGCGGAATCACTGTTGGAAACTTTGATGGTGTACATCGCGGGCATCAGGAAATAGTCAGACGCCTGATTGAGTCCGTGCGGCCTCTTGGGTTGCCATCAATTGCAGTAACGTTTGACCCTCATCCTGCTGCATTGCTTTGCCCGAACCAGCCAAAGCTTTCGTTGACGACAATAGAGAGGCGAGTAAGTTTGCTTCTCGCTCTTGGCTTAGATACAGTTTGCGTTGTAAAGACGACACCAGAGCTGCTGAACCTTGCAGCAGAGCAGTTCTATCAAGAGGTGCTTCGCCAATGTTTTCATCCAGCCGCTATTGTTGAGGGCGAAGACTTCCATTTCGGTCGTAATCGACAGGGGACGTTAGCGCACTTGCGGCGTTGGGCGGAGCGAGATTCAATTGCGTTAACAGAAGTTGCAGCAGTTCAGGTCGATGGACTCGCTGTGTCGAGTTCACGAATACGTGCCTTACTCGAAGAAGGAGATGTGGCACGGGCAGCTGAACTACTTGTTTTTCCATACACCCTTGAAGGCCGTGTCGTTCCAGGTCAGCGACGGGGTGCGAAACTTGGTTTCCCTACGGTGAACCTTCACGATGTCCACACGTTAGTTCCTCTTGATGGGGTTTACGCTGGAGTCGCAACAACGGCACGTGGTGATCGGTACGGTGCAGCAATACATGTTGGGAAAAACCTCACATTTGGTGCCGTGGAGCAGACCGTAGAGGCACACTTGATTGGTTTTTCCGGTGATCTCTATGGTCAAGTTGTCGAGGTCAATTTTTTTCAACGGCTTCGGGCTACTGAGAAATTTAAAGACACCCACGCCCTTGTCGAGCAACTGCGTGACGATGTCTTGCAGGTGGAGTCATTGTCGCAGCTAAATCTGGGAACTCACCAGCTTGAACGAGTTTCACTGACGTCAGCCTCTTTCTCCCGTTAAGATGAAATGAAAATATTCTGCTAAATTAGCCGTACTACCGCCTCCGTAGAAAAGGAAAGTCTCTATGCGTCTTGATTGGTCTGCGTTTCTTCGTGTTCTTGATGAATCGAAGAGGGTTGTGCTCACAAGCCATGTTCGGCCTGACTGCGATGCGCTTGGTAGTGAATTAGGAATGGCGGGGATTCTTGAAGCCGTTGGAAAAGATGTCAGGATAGTAAACTCGCAGGAAACTCCAGCAAACCTTCAGTGGATTGATCCGCAAGGGAAGTGTGAGTCTTTGGCACGGGGCATCACGCCCTCAGGCCTCGATGACCGTGATCTGCTGATAGTGCTTGATACGAGCGCCTGGGCTCAACTTGGTGCCATGGGAGAGGTTCTCAAGCGACAGCGCGAGCGTGTTGTTGTTGTAGATCATCATGTCAGCGAAGATGACCTTTCAGATCGTTGGTTTAAAGATACAACTGCTGAGGCAACAGCACGCATCGTTTATGAAATCGGTTTGCGTTTACGAGTACCACTTACCGAAGAGATTGCTACGCCACTTTACGCCGGACTCTCTACCGATACTGGAGGATTCCGCTTTCCGTCGGCCAGCGGTGAGACCTTTCGTGTCGCCGCGCGTCTTGTTGATGCCGGTGCTAGTCCATCATTCATATACAGGGAACTCTTTGAGCAAGACACTCTTTCACGACTGCATCTCGTTGGACGAACGCTCGCGGGAGCACGAACCTTCAATGAGGGAGCCTGTATTCTTTCAACAGTGCGTCAATCAGATATTAAAGAAGTTAGTGCCTCGCCGGCTGACACTGAAGATCTCATTAATCTGACTCTTGCAGTGAAGGGTACGCAAGTCGCAGCAATTATGATTGAGCAGCCAGATAAAAGAGTGAAGTTGAGCTTTCGGAGTCGTGGTGCTGCCGATTGCAGTGCTCTTGCAGGGCACTTCGGCGGCGGAGGTCATAAAGCAGCAGCAGGCGCAATTGTCATTGGGTCTTTTGACGACGTTGAAAAACAGGTAACTGAAGCGGTTGACGCTGCGTGGCGTGGTCTCGAGTTAAAATAATCAAAGTTTCCAGTATGTGATCCGAGATGTGTGGCTGATGCCAGAAAATGTTTTTCTGATACCAAGAATGCTCTCCGTCATATTCTTCTTGAATAATACGTAATACTGTAATAACAACGAGATTTCATAAGAGATAAAATAAGTCTTTTTCTCTTGTGTCTTGGTTATGTTTGTAAGGATCGGTTGAGAAGATACGTAAGTTCAACGGCATCACTACTATTGAAGTGAATATACTCTGCCATCAAAGCGAAGTTGTTTTGTGAGTGCCCGATGTAACTGGAGGTCAGGCTGTGACTGAGCAATTGGGTGAAGAGCCCGCTGTACAGGAGACGAGACGGCGAAGCTTTCTTACGGGAGCACTAGCGGTTTTGTGTGGAGGGCTTGCCACACTCCCGCCTGTTGTCGCAGCGGTCTGGGCTTTTCTTGATCCTTTACGGAGGTCATCAGCTGCAGCGACGTTCCTCCCTCTCACTGATCTGACGAATGTTCCTGCAGATGGACAGCCTCGACAGTTTCCGGTCATTGCTGATCGAGTTGATGCATGGACAGGTTTTAAAGCCGAACCAATTGGTGCCGTGTACGTGAAAAGAGAAGATGGCACTGATCGTGTTGAGGTACTCTCAGCAACATGTCCTCATGCAGGATGCTTCGTTGAATTAGATAAGGTAGCAGGTTGTTTTCGGTGTCCATGCCACAACAGTAGTTTTACTCTCGATGGTGGTATTGTTGCACCAAGTCCAAGCCCTCGATCAATGGATAGTCTTGAGTGTGAGGTAAGTAAGGCGGGTGCAGTATCTGTGAAGTGGCAGAATTTCTATACAGGTATTGAAGACAAGGTGGCGCGAAAATGAGAGACGCCTCTGGACATGGTGAATCATCTAATGCTGATGAAGTAGCCGGCGGCAGTTGGATCGGTAATTGGCTTGATAGTCGAACAGGGTACCGAGCCCTTGTTCGAAGTGCACTGTATGAGCGGGTTCCCGGCGGTGCTCGTTGGCGATACGTGTGGGGAAGCACTCTCGTCTTTGCTTTCATGACGCAAGTCATTACCGGCTTAGTGCTTTGGGCAAGTTATTCAGCAAGTGCTCAGACTGCTTGGGAAAGCGTTTACTATATTCAGTATGAGATGACAGGAGGCTGGCTCCTTCGAGGTCTTCATCACGTGATGGCTCAGGCCATGGTCGTACTGCTTGCGCTTCATGTGATGCAAGTCGTGATTGATGGTGCGTATCGGGCACCCCGTGAAGTGAATTTCTGGCTAGGGTTGGTGTTAATGATGCTGGTCCTCGGCATGGCCCTGACCGGGTACCTTCTGCCATGGGACCAGAAAGGGTATTGGGCGACTCGAGTTGCCACAAATTTAGCAGGGCTTGTGCCGCTCGTTGGTCCATCGATGCAGCAACTCGTTGTTGGTGGCCCTGACTACGGGCACCATACACTCACGCGGTTCTTTGCACTGCATGCTGGGTTCTTGCCTGCAACGCTGGTTGTCTTCCTCGTCTTACACCTAACTTTATTCCGGAAGCATGGCCTGCATGCCAAGCAGCCAATCACGCAGCCAGACGCAATGTTTTGGCCGGACCAGGTGCTCAAGGATGCCGTGGCAATGCTTGCTGTGATGGCTGTTGTTCTGGGTGTGATTCTACTACCAGCTTTGCGTGCAATTCTTGCTGGAGAACCAATCGTACCTGGGCATCTCGGTGCAGAGCTTGGTGCACCGGCTGATTCATCCGAACCGTACGCCGCGGCTCGGCCTGAATGGTATTTTCTTTTTCTGTTTCAGTTCCTTAAGGTTTTCGAGGGTTGGGGAGCAACGGGTGAATTTCTCGGTGCCATCGTCGTGCCAGGAGCTACGCTGGGCATTATGTTTCTTATGCCAATTTTTGGGCAGTGGAAACTTGGTCATCGATTCAATGTCGTTTTTACCATTGCAATCTTGGCAGGCGCTGGTCTTTTGACTGCGATGGCTCTTCATGAAGATTATTATGCGCTCTGGGTAGACCGGTCTACTTTTGCGGATGTTGAAAAGTTGCTTAAGTCAACAGGCGGAGATGATGAGAAGATCTTTGCGGCGCTTGGGCACGATAAAGAAAAGTTGAATGCCTTTACGAAAAGACGAGAGAAGCTTGAAGCCGTTCGTCGTTCTGAAGCTTTTCTAGTCGCCGTGAAGCAGGCTTCACGTGATTCTGCTCGGGCGGTAGAGCTTGCGGGGCGGCCGGAAAAAATACCGTCTACTGGAGCACTCTCATTAGTACGTAGTGATCCTCTGACGCAGGGACCAAAATTATTTGCTCAGCACTGCCAGAGTTGCCATGCCCATGTCGATCCTGCCGCTGAGAATGCTAAGGAGATGTTTGCGAAATCTTCGGCTGCAAATCTTTTTGAATTTGGCGGAGAGTCGTGGGTGCGAGGGCTCCTTGATCCAAAGCGGGTCGGCGGCGCGGCCTATTTTGGTAACACAGCGCATAACGAAGGCGATATGGTGTCCTTTGTCTGCGAGGACTTCACCGATGAAGACGAGTGGAAGCGAGAGGACAAAGAAGCCGTTGTCTTCGCGCTTGTGGCGGAGGCTGGCCTGCTACAAGAGACTGGAAAAAAGAAAGTCATCAAACGTGGACATGAGCTGATTGCTGATACTGATCGCTGTGGAAGTTGCCATCCTTATCGAAGCAATGAGACAGAGCTTGGCTATGCACCAGATCTGAATGGATGGGGGTCTGAAGAGTGGTTGGTAGGGATAGTTACTGATCCGACACATCAGCGGTTTTACCCGGATACAAATGATCGTATGCCACGATTTGGTGTAGCCCCTGACGGTGGTTTACAGGCCCTGAGTGATAAACAGATCAAACTTGTCAGCCAGTGGTTGCGTGGTTCTTGGTATCGGCCTGCTGCACATACACGGGGAGATGGTGTCAGTGACCATCCGTAGCATGATGCTTTAGGAAGGGCCCTAGCGGTCAGGCACGATCCCGATAACGTGTTGAGTAGCTTAAGGCGTCACCCTATTCCTCCGAGGGCGGTTGCCTGACGCACTCTTCCAACTCCAAGCATAAAAGCGGCAGTGCGCAGTGAGACTTTTCTGGATGAGGCAAGCTGCCAGACTTGTTCAAATGCTTCACCAAGAATGCGGTCAAGCTCTTGGCGAACTCGATTCATTCCCCATTGGTAATGCTGCCGATTTTGTACCCACTCAAACCAACTTGCGGTGACGCCACCTGCATTACATAGAATGTCAGGTAGTACAGTGACTCCAATTTCATCAAAAAACGCATCGGCAGCTGGATTAGTAGGTGCATTTGCTGCTTCAATAATAATGGGTGCTTTAATGTGACCAGCATTTTCACTTGTCAGAACACCCCCAAGAGCAGCAGGGACTAAGACATCGCAGTTGCAGGAAAGCAATTCTTGATTCGAGATGGCGTCTCCTCCTTTGTAGCCAGTCAAAGTGCCCCCGTTGCCGTGCACGTACCGAATCATCTCAAGCACATCGAGACCTTCTTTTCGATATACATTTGTGGTTGCGTCGCCCACGGCGATGATCCGACACTCTGTCTCCTGAAGGAACTTTGCAGTGTGGGTACCAACATTACCGAAACCTTGTATGGCAACACGGGTCCCGGGTATTCGTCGGCCGAGACGACTGAGAAGTTTTACAGTAAGCAGTCCGACCCCTCGGCCTGTGGCCTCTTCGCGACCGGGTAGCCCATGATATTCCACGGGCTTGCCAGTGACACAAGCAGGGGAGAAGCCGTGGAATTTATCATATTGATTCATGATCCATGCCATGACTTCTGAAGAAGTTCCCATGTCCGGGGCTGGAATATCTACGTCGGGCCCAATGAGATCATGCACGTTGTCAACGAATCCTCTCGTAACCCGTTGGAGTTCCCGCGTGGAAAGCGATTTCGGGTCAAGTGCGATACCACCTTTCGAACCTCCGTATGGAATGTTGACAACGGCGGTCTTCCAGGTCATCAATGATGCGAGCGCGCGAATTTCATCTAGATCAACTTGTGGATGGTATCGCAAGCCTCCTTTCATTGGTCCGCGTGCATTGTTGTGTTGCACACGATAGCCAATAAACGATGCCACAGCCCCTGAATCGAGTTCCACTGGAAGTTTGACCTGAACTTCTCGCTGCGGTGTGAGCAGGAGTTGTCGAATGTTCTCACTCAGATCGAGTTGGTCTGCTGCTCGATCAAAATAAATTCGGTTTGCCTCACTGGATCGCATGATGATGGACCTGATTCGAAGATGTTTATGGTGATTGTGTCCTGAGGAACACACTGATACTGCTTTGTGTCACCATGGGATCATATCGGTCTTGTTTTAAGTAAGACAACCGGAGATTTCAGCCGCGTACGATTCTTGCTGTCTTTACTACCTGTTCGTGGCCATGAATTACCGGGTAATCTGTAGAGAGTACAAATCAGCGTATTATGTATGGTCTGTCAATACGGACTGTTTGTAGCCGAGATTCAATTTTTGGTTTTATGTTATGCCTGTGCTGCCCCTCGATATTTTCTGGAAAAGACTTGCTGAAAGTGGACTGCTTTCCGTAGATAAAATCCGTGGAATACAAGCGACGTGTTCGGATGCAATAAAACAGTCTGGTTCCTTGGAAAATCAAACAGCGCTTGCAGCACAGTGGCTTGTCCGACAAGAAATTGTGACTTTATGGCAGGCCAAACAGCTTGCGAAGGGAAGTGTCAGTAGCTTTTTCATGGGGGAGTATCGCCTTCTTGAAAAGTGTGAGATGCCTTTCGGTGGTGTAATGTATCGAGGTCGTCACGACCCGACGAAGCAGTCTGTGTCTCTTGTGCCAATCGACGACTCGGCGAGTCAGCGCGTTGAAGTGTGGACCGAGATTATTCGTCACGTGGAACGCGCCGCCGAAACAACATCCCCCGTGCTATCAAGAACATGGGCATTGGAGTCGACGGGAGAGCATCGGTTTATTGTCTGTGAGGACCTTGGTTCTGTTGTTTCTATTACGGCGCTTGGACAAACAAGCAGGTGGCCGATTGTTGAGGCAGTTCTTGCAACTCTTTCCGTGTGCCGTGGTGTTGCCGAGATTCATCGGCTTGGGGGTATTCACGGCATGATTTCAACAAGTGTCGTTGTCGGTCCAGCAGCAGACTTGATGGTTCATAAAGGTTTGCGGCTTTTGCAGTATCCTTTATTCGGCGACCCACTCTGTCTTGTATCAGCCGACTCTTTCCGGTCATCTCGGGTTGTCTCAAAGCTTGGTGAAAAGATCTGCTTTGTTCCACCAGAACGTCTTGTTTCGGGTGAACCTGTAACACCAATGGGTGATGTCTATGGGGTAGGGTGTTTGCTTCATACGCTGCTGACTGGGAGTCCGATAGTTCTGAAAGAAAGTCCTGCAGCAACGGCAACTTTTATTCGTGAAAAAGCAGCACGCCTCTCGACACTATGGCCACCGATAGAAGGATGTCCGAAAGAAATCCAATCGCTCCTTGATTTCATGACAGCAACAGACCCACATCGGCGATACTGTGACGCTGCTGAAGCGGCTGATGCCATTGCAGCGTGTCTTCAGTATTCGGAAGTCAGTCCAGAACTGCCACCACAACGTGCTTTTCAGAAGAACCTTCTTGCCGTTGTGAATAAGAGTGCTGCTACAGTTGGAAGTACTTCACGGAACAGAGCAACAAAGATAAGCCGCAGATATCAAAAACTGTCGGCCCTCTCGTTTGCCGCCTTGATGGTGCTTACTGTCGTGGTGATTTTTTTCAATGTGGCGGACATGGTCACATTTGGAATTGGGTTCCAGCGAAGCTTCGGATGTTACAGTCGTCAGCGAAAGCCCATCCTCTTCATCAGATGCTCAGCCTCAGGAAAAATCTTCCTTCGTTGGTGAACAGGCATTTGTTATCATCCCCGACGATTCCTTGCCGTGGATGCCGCCGTCAGATCCAACCCGGCTTCTGTTCCGCTATCTACCGCCAGGGTCACAGCTGATTTGTTCAATAAGGCCCGTGGATTTCATGAAGTCCAAAGATGGGCAGTTGATGCTGAAAGCTGGCGGAGATGGCTTAGGTCAAATTATCGTAATGCTTGAGCGACTTGTAAAAAGCCCGCTTTCTGAGATTGAAACGTTACAAGTGAGCTGGCAGGCTGATGAGAATGGCATGCCACTCGTCGCAATGTGGGCCCATCGAATAAAAACTGATTTGCTGGATAGTGATGTCGCTGCAATTTTGGATTCGACAACTCCTGCAGAAGTCATAGAAGGATGGCTCCGTTGGTATCCTCATGGAGAGACTGGTGGTGACGTAGTGGTTGCGACACCGACGCTTATGAATGGTCTTGTTACGACATCCGGTGCTGAGAACGAACTTCCCCGAAGTATGCGACCACTTCGGCCGATACTCGATGGCAGTCGGCATCTTACGGTCTTAGGCTCACCCCATTATTTTGTTCATGACGGGCGAGTTTTATTGCCGGCGATGGTGATGCCACTTCTTGAGCCAATCGGACGTGCTCTGGATGATGACTGCCCGGCAGCAGCAGTTTCAATTCATCTCGATGATCGGACATATTTCGAACTTGATGCAGTGAGTCCGGCCGTAGGGTCTGCACGATCGCTAAAGCGGCACCTGGATGATGAGATACATAAAGTGTCTGAAAAAATCGAGGCCGTGATCAGTAGTCGAGATCTAGACATTTATGGCCGTCTTCTTGTTATTCGATTGCCAGAACTTCTTCGCCTCTGGCAATCGAATATTCGTATTGGTGCTGAAGGGCGTGATCTCGTTGTAGCGAACTCGTATCTTCCTGAAATGGCGGCTCATAATATGGTGTTAGCCGGATCTCTTCTCCTTGAACAAATCAGCGCAAACCCGAGCAATCCGAGTGTGGGTGAGGCAACGCGTGTGAATACGCAGGGTTCTGTAGTGAGTAGGTTGCAACAGCCTGTGACGTTGGCTTTTGATAAAGACTCGCTTGAGACAGCAGTTGAAATGCTCTCTGAAGCGACTGGTGTAACCATAGAAATAGCAGGAAAGGATCTTGAACTGCAAGGGATTACAAAAAATCAATCATTTGGTCTATCAGAGCGAGGTCGTTCTGGTGCCGATATTTTAGTTACTATTTTGGAAAAAAGTGAGGCCAAGCCAGGGCAGTTGGTTTACGTTTTCAGAACAGACGGTGAGCAAAATAAAGTAGTAATTACCACAAGACAATCTGCTCAGAAGAGGGGTGAGCAGATACCGGAAGTGTTTCAATGACACCAAGCCGATTAGTTTCATCTGAAGGTCCGCTGCTCATGCAGGGGATTTTTTAGATATAAAATCGGCAGATACCCTCGTCGGCGGTAAATGGTTGACAGAGTGACTCTCTTGGCAGAGGCTCGTTGTGGATCTGAAAAAATTTTGGAGTGATACATGATTATCGTAATGAAGGCAGATGCAAGTCCTGAGCAGGTTGGTAATGTTGCGAAACAAGTAGAAAGCCTGGGGTTGAAGCCCCATGTGATTGAGGGGTCTGAGAGGACAGTTGTTGCTGTCGTTGGTGATGAGCAAGATGCGACTGTAAGTGCGATGGAGACAGTGCCTGGTGTTGCTCGTGTTCTTCCAATTTTGGCTCCTTATAAAGTCGCTAGTCGTGAAGTTCAGCAGGAACAGACCGTGGTGACAGTTGGACCGCTGGTCGTCGGAGGTGGCAACGTTGGTGTTATCGCGGGACCATGTTCGGTTGAGTCTCGAGAGCAGATTCTCGACTCGGCTCGAGCAGTCTTCGCCTCTGGGGCAGCGGGTCTTCGTGGTGGTGCCTTCAAGCCAAGAACAAGTCCCTACAGCTTTCAGGGGCTCAAAGAAGAAGGGCTTCAATTACTTGCAGAGGCACGCGATGAGACGGGGCAAGCAGTCGTGACAGAAGTGGTTTCACCGGAAGATGTAGACCTTGTCGCACGCTATGCAGATGTCCTGCAGATCGGGGCTCGGAACATGCAAAACTACCGTTTGCTTGAGGCTGTCGGCCGGTGTGACAAAGCGGTGCTACTGAAGCGGGGCCCAGCTGCGACAGTCGATGAAATGCTTTTGGCAGCCGAGTATATTCTCGATGGAGGTAATCGTCAGGTGATGCTCTGTGAGCGCGGGATTAGGACGTTTGAATCACATACTCGATTTACACTTCCTCTAGCCACAGTGCCATGGCTGCAAGCTCGCACCCATCTACCAGTTGTTGTGGATCCAAGTCACGGCACAGGTCATGCTGATCTTGTGCCGAGCATGGCTGCCGCTGCGGTGGCTGCCGGTGCCGATGGTTTGATCATCGAGGTGCATCCTGACCCACAAAATGCTGCAAGCGATGGTGGTCAGACACTCGATTTCATTACATTTGAGAAAACAATGGCGACGTGTCGAAGAGTTGCTGAAGCTGTCGGCAGACGGCTGAATTAGTTTTTCATGCTTGCTGGTTGACCATCAACGTGGCGAAGCCTGTGATTATGCCACGTGACGCAGTTTGTTACTGTATTGGGTTCGCATGCTCTCAACACATTCAATGAGGCGATTCAGAATGCTTTGTAGTGTTATGTCGCTGCTGAGATGAAATTGCTTTGATTGTGCCTGTCTTCGTAACGCGATTGCAAAGGTCTCCAGTTTTCGCGTTGAGTTTGTTCGGATCGGTTTCTGGCTGAGTCGGTCGTACATAAGTATCTTACCGCACACTCGCTCAACTGCATGCTTCGCGAGTCTCGGTCGTGACAGTCGCTCGCTACGTAGAATTGGATATTTTTGGATTGCTTGTATGTCGATGTGGATCGACTTGAACCAGTCATGTCATTTGCACATATTGAATCGGTGGCCCATTTGAAATGGTTGCCATGGGGTACGAAGGGCATCCGCAAGAATTGCTCCGTGAAGACTTTTTGTCAGTACGCACTCAGACTGGGCAATGTCCTCAAAACACTGAAGAAGTTTTTTCTAGGATCTATAAAATGAATGTCACCAAGCTTTGCGATAGTTTTCCAGTCAATGGTTGCTACTGTTTGATGGTGAGGAATGACAGGCACTTTGAATTTTTTTGGTAGTACAGAGAGTTTCTGGAATTTGGAAGTTGCAAGGCAGAGGTACGCAGAGTCACCAATGCTCTTCCTTGGTGGTAAATTGAGAGCCCTTGCAGTAAGCGGACCTCGGACGGAGTAGATACTGAATCGCCCATCTATTTTAGGGGGTCGTTGATAGCCCGTACCTGTGCCAAGGACAATTTTTTTCTGGAATTCTTGGAATCTTTTGATTCAGGATAGTACCAACACCTAGGAAAAGTGAGTCTTCGTTTGTGTCGAAAAAAGTTTCACCGAGTAGTGTTGGCCAGAGCCACGTGTTGAGGTCATCACCAAAGTTGCCGGACGGTGTTCTGCAGTAATGGAGTTTCATGTGTTATGGATAGGCGCTGATATGTGTGTAACTAATTTTTTATATAGCGTAGGGCTACGAGCTTGTTGACATGCGTGAGCTCGGGAGGGTGGTGCAGTGACTAGGCGGCACGCCTCTTTGGTAATGCCGGCTGATTAGTAGCTGGTTGAGGTGGCTCGAAACGAAGAACAGACGGCTCGCGTGCCATGTTTTTTCTGATGTGTGGATATATTGGCTCTCTGGTGTGGCCAACGATCGCTCGCAGGCTGTTGCAAGACCATCTGCCAATTGCGTTTTTTGTGTGAAGAAAAGCTTGCGAAATTTCCATCGTTGCATTTGCACAATGTTGGGGTCACGATACCTTGTTCTTGTGTGCGAAAGATGAAGCTGTATGAGCGAGAATTTAAGCCAACGTGATGCCACACCAGTGTTTCGTAACCGAACGCCGAGTTCACGATCCTCGCTTCCGTATCCGTAAGACTCATCAAAACCGTTCACTGATTCGATATCATCTCGCCATAACGAAAAGTTGGCACCACGCAGGACGCAGTATCGCCATGTGATTAGATTTAATGTCTTCTCTAAACGGCCAGGTTGAAGGCGTAGCGAATGCTTGTTTGACTCAGGCCACCCACGAGCAAGAAAAGATGGTTTAAAAATTTGATTGTCGGTGATATGAGAATCTGTGAAATTGTCATAGACGTGCTTGGGGACATCAATAGCGGATGCTGATAGAAACGTTCTCGGGCGTGCATGTTTCAAATGTGATTCAATAAAGTCTCTTCTGGGAATGGTGTCGCCGTCACAGAAAATCAGATAATCACCGTGACAGTGGCGTACAGCAACATTGAGAATTAAATTTTTCTGCCAACCACGATCTGGGTGCCAGACTTTTTCAATCGGAAGTGACGAAAAAGGTAACTCGCTTAAAATTCGTAGCCGGCTTGATTTGATCCATCGTCGGCAATGATCATTTGATCAGGAAGCACCGTTTGTGACATCATGCCAAGAAGGCACATGCGCAACCCGGCTGGGTTGTTGTACGTGCTAATCATAACCGAAACGCTCATAGCGATACGCTTTTGGAATGAACCTAATAATTCCCCCAAACCCCGCTGGTTAAAGATCGACTGTAGGCAGTGAATTTCTACAGACGATATCTGATAATTTTGCTTTTTCCTGCTGAGACGGATTTGGTCTTTAGCTCAGCATGACAAAGGCAATCGACATATACAGGATAATGCCGACTACATCCACTATTGCAGATACAAACGGATTGCTCATAAGTGCTGGATCAAGTCCGATTGAGCGGAAGAGGAGAGGCAGGATTGAACCAACAAGAGACCCAAGCACGACGACGCTTAAAATGGTAAGCGGAATCACTAATGCTTGAGCTGGGGAAGGTGCGTAGAGGAGGGCGAGGAGAAAGCCTGGCACCGCAAGGAGTGTTCCAAGAAGTAAGCCCATGATAATCTCACGGCGAAGAATTCGAGGCCAGTCGGCGAGTCTACAGTCTCCCATGGATAATGCTGTGATGACGAGCGTGGCTGACTGATTCCCCGAGTTGCCACCGCTAGCGATCACGAGCGGAATGAAAGCAATTAACCAGACTTGGGGAATCGGTGTTCGAGCAAGCACCATTGCTGTCACAGCAGCAGTGAAAAAGAGAATTGTCAGCCAAACACCACGTTTCCAAGTCATTGTGATAATGGGAGTTTCGAGATATCCTTCACTCAGGGGAGCAACGGCGGCACTCATCTGAGCGTCTTCAGTTGCCTCTTCACGAACGGTATCAAGAACATCGTCATGGGTTACGATGCCAACAAGGCGGCTCAGGTTATCAACCACAGGTATCGCAATAAAGTCAAATCGTGCAAGTTTTTGAACAACCTGTTCGGTGGGTTCATCGACTTTGACACTAATGACGTCTCGTTGCATCAGATCAGCAACAAGAGAAGTAGGGTTTGCGAGTATCAGGTCACGGAGCGAAATAAACCCTACGAGATTGCGATCAGAATCCAAAATGTAAATGTAGTAAATTGACTCACTGTTAGGAGCTTGGTTTCGAAGTCTTGCAATGGCTTCGCCTGCCGTTATGTCAGCAGGCAATGACGCATATTCGGTCGTCATAAGACTGCCGGCAGAGTCTTCCGGGCATGATAAGAGCATTCGAATGTCATGCCGCTCAGCCTTCGCAACCAGTGGAAGAATTGCTTCAACGAAAGCAGGCTCTAGTTCACGGAGTAGGTCATCACGATTATCCGGAGCCATCCATTCCAAGAGGGGGCCGAGTTGGGAATTGTTTGCGTCTTCGAGTAGTTGAATTTGTCTGGCAAGGGGGTAGTAAGGGAAAATTTCGGCTCGTTGTTCAACAGAAAGTGCATCAAGAAGGTGCCAGATTTCATTGTCATCAAGGCCCTCGGAAAATTCGGCAACCGTTGCCGGATGCAACTCCTCAGCGACTTCGCGAATACCCACAGCATCCTGCTCCTGAAGCAGGCTGCGTAGTTCTGGGAGGAGAATCGGGTTCGCTGCAACCATGGTGGTTCATCGAGTGGTTTACGGTGAGTAGGACAATATGGTCGAAGTGCCTATAATTGCCGAAACGTGGTGCGTTCACAATACCTTAGAGCGACGACTGTTAAAGAGTCCGAACTTTCTATAAACAAGTATGCCATGAAAGTACGGTTCTCTAAATTTCTATTGCCTGAAAAATTGACGAGAAACTCATTTTTACTGTTTCTAGTCATCAGTGTTTTTGTTGCTTGGAGTGTTGCCGCCGGCGGAAGTCCTGAAAAAGGCTTTCAATTGCTCCTTAATAAGGCGTATCTTCCAGCAGATCTCGATCAAGAGGTGTTCGACGCACTCTGGACAGTATGGCCCGAACCCCTGAAGTCGAAGGCTGAGCAAGCCTCGGTAGCACAGCGGCGGGAAATGGCCATGAAACGATATGGTCTCTTGCCCCACCCGAATGATCCATCACGGTCGATGCAGTATGTCGTTGACTCCGGTGGGAACTGGACAATGAGTTGTCTCGCCTGCCATCAAGGACAAGTTGCAGGGACCATTGTGCCGGGGATTCCGAATACAAACTATGCGCTTGAGACATTCACAGAGGAAGTCCGGTTGGTGAAAATGACCCAAGGGAAATCCTTCGGACACATGGATATCGGCTCGCTACTTCTTCCTCTCGGTACAACAAGCGGTACGACGAATGCTGTGATTTTTGGTGTCGCTTTAATGCATCACAGAGATGCCGCCTTAAATATTATTTCACGTTCCCCGCGTTTTGATCTTACACATCACGATATGGATGCACCGCCATGGTGGCATTACCGGAAGCGAAAAACTCTTTATGCAGATGGGTTTGCACCTCAGGGAAGCCGCATGCTTATGCAGTTTCTTTTAGTTCGTGAAAACGGTCCAGAGAAGTTCTTGGAGTGGGAATCAGATTTTGAACATGTCGAGGCTTGGCTTGAGTCACTTCGGCCACCAGAATGGCCGGGTGAAATTGACACTCGCTTGGCAGGAAAAGGCGAGGAAATCTTTCGTGAGCATTGCGGCCGTTGCCACGGCGAATATGGCGAGAGTGAAGAATATCCAGAGGCAGTTATTCCGATTGGTGAGATTGGTACAGACAGAGTACGGTTTGACGCACTCACGAACAAAGAGAGAAGTGCCCTCAACGATAGTTGGTTTGGTCATTTTGGTCGTGATGCTGCAGCTATAGGCAGTCGTCAACGCCCATCCGGATATGTTGCTCCACCGCTAGATGGTGTGTGGGCGTCAGCCCCATATTTCCATAACGGTTCAGTCCCAACGTTGTGGCATGTTCTCCATTCAAAGAGCCGTCCATCTGTGTGGCGTAGAACACCTGTTGGCTACGACATGCAGAAAGTCGGTCTGGAAATCGAGGAACGGAACGTGTCGTGGTTTGCCGAGGCTGTTTCGGATGGAATGCCATCAGCACAACGCCGTCAATATTTTGATACGAGTAAGCTTGGGAAATCCGCTAAAGGGCACTCCTATCCTGATGCGTTGACTCATTTGGAGCGAACTGCAGTGCTTGAGTATTTAAAGACGTTGTGAATTGAGTATTCGAGAGCAGACTGTTTTTTGTCATTGTGATACAGTGTTAAAGATTGCTTTTCATCAGCTACCCACGTACGTCAGTTATTTGGAGAAAATTCATGACACAGCTTGAACGAGCTCGTGAGAACGAAGTAACGCCGGAGATGAAATTCGTTGCCGCGCGTGAGGACCTGCCCGAGGATTTGGTTTGTAGCGAGGTCGCTCGTGGAAGAATGGTGATTCCGGCGAATACGGTTCATCTCACAAAATGTCTTGAACCAATGGCGATAGGTATTGCTGCACTAACAAAAATAAATGCCAATATTGGAAATTCTGCCGTGACAAGTGACGAGTCAACAGAACTCGAAAAACTTCACATGGCGGTTCACCATGGGGCAGATACAGTCATGGACCTGTCGACAGGGAAGGACATAGATAATATCCGACGCGCAATTATTGATGCGTCCCCGGTGCCAATTGGAACTGTCCCAATTTATCAGATGCTCGAAGAGCTTGGTGGTGATATTGATGAGATGAAGCCACAGCATTTTCTCGACATGTGTGAAAAGCAGGCTCAACAGGGCGTCGACTATATGACTGTTCATGCAGGACTCTTGCAAGAACACCTTCATCTCACAATGAAGAGAGTGACAGGTATCGTAAGCCGTGGTGGATCTCTCATTGCCCGGTGGATGATGACGCATAAAGAGCAGAATCCGCTGTATACGCACTTTGAGGACCTCTGTGATATCTTTCGGCAGTATGATGTGACCTGGAGTCTCGGCGATGGTCTTCGTCCAGGTGCCATTGCAGACGCGAGTGATGAGGCCCAGTTTGCAGAATTACACGTCCTCGGTGAACTCACTCGGCGGGGCTGGGCAAAAGGATGTCAGGTTATGGTTGAAGGCCCAGGTCACGTGCCAATGGACCAAATTGATATGAATGTGAAGCGTCAGATGGAAGAGTGTGATGAAGCGCCTTTTTATGTGCTTGGGCCACTTGTTACAGATATTGCACCCGGCTATGACCACATTACGAGTGCAATTGGTGCTGCGCTCGCGGGCTGGAGTGGCGCCGCTATGCTTTGCTATGTGACTCCTAAAGAACATCTTGGGTTGCCAGATGCGGAAGATGTCAAGCAAGGTGTTATCGCGTACAAGATAGCAGCCCACGCGGCAGATCTTGCGAGGCACCGGAAGGGTGCCCGCTCTCGTGACGATGCATTGTCACACGCGCGCTTCAATTTCGATTGGAATGAGCAGTTTCGCCTATCTCTGGATCCAGAAACAGCAAAACGGTATCACGATGAAACGCTTCCTCAAGAGACCTTTAAGTCTGCCCAGTTCTGCAGTATGTGTGGGCCGAAGTACTGCTCAATGAAGATATCTCAGGACATTCGTGATATGGCTGCCAAGGAGGAACAGGAACAGAGAGATTCTGGGGAGCCTGTTCAGATCGAATTGCCTGCGACGCAACGCTGACACTATGTTGGAATTGAAGCGGGACGGAAGTCATTTATTTGATGCTCCAGTCTGTTCCTTCGGCACGGTCCTCCAACTGAATGTCAGCCTCAGTAAGAGAGTCACGGATGAGGTCTGCTGTTGCAAAATCTTTTGTCTTACGCGCTCGTGATCGCAGTTCAATAATCAGTCTCATTAATGAGTCCAGCAGTTTCCCATCCGTTCCGGTAGAAGTCTGTGCAGGCGGAGAAAGAAATAAGCCAAGGGTGCCCGTGAGTTCTCGCATCAAAAGCATGAGATGAGTAAGTGTTTCGAGATCAGAATCAGTTTTTTTCTTTTCGAGGCCTTCACTATCAATAAATTTATTGATGTATCGAATGAGGTCGAACAAAGTCGCTACTGCTATGGCAGTATTGAAGTCATCATCCATTGCCTCGAGAAAACGACTTCTCAATGATGAGACGTGTTCTTTCGTGTCTCCATGAAACTCAGGAATCGCCTTGTCGCCATCGTGGCGATTGCGGTCTGTAAGTGTGTAGTAGGAATTACCACAAAGTCGTTCGTAGCGGCTGAAAAGCCTTTCGAATGCTTCCAGTGCTCGAGCAGATTCTCCCAGAGGTTCCTCGCCAAAGTGAATTGGGCTTCGGTAATGCGTCGATAAAAGAAGTAGTTTAATGACTTCTGGTCGGTGTCTGGTGAGTAGTTCTTTGAATGGCTCAGCTCCAGTCGACTTTGATATTTTGGTGGCTGCCAGGTCGTCTGGAGTGCCGCTGCCATCTCGCGGACGGCCACCGACTTTTCCTGCGGCTCCTGCTGCCTGCATAAGTCCGTTATGCATCCAATATGTGGCCATTGGGCACTCATGAAGAGATTCACTTTGGGCGATTTCGTTTTCATGGTGAGGAAAAACTAAGTCAAGCCCACCGCCATGGATGTCAAAATGACTGCCCAAAAGTGCTTCACTCATTGCAGAGCATTCGATATGCCAGCCAGGCCGTCCTGGTCCCCATGGGCTTTCCCATGAAGGTTCACCAGGCTTCGCTTTTTTCCAAAGTGCAAAGTCCGCCGCTGATCGTTTTCGACTCGCTGTTGCACCACCTTCGCCCTGCATTTTTTCAGAAGATCGATTCGTTAATTTTCCATAGTCTTCATCCTTGGCGACATCGAAGTACACGTCGCCATCAGCAGGATAAGCACAATCTTTTTGTACAAGGCCTTCTATGAATTTCACAATACCTTCAATGTGGTCAGTTGCTTTCGGCATGGTGTCAATGCCTTGAACGCCGAGAGCGGACAGGTTGTCCAGATAGTCAGCGGTCATTTCCTCAGCAAGAGCAGTCATCGACATATTCCGAACTTTACTCTCGACAATAAGTTTGTCGTCAACGTCCGTGATATTGACAACCCACGTCACTTCCCATCCTGAATAGACAAGATGTCGCTTAATTGTGTCAAAGATAACTGGGCCAACCATGTGTCCGATGTGACTTGGTTTGTACACAGTCGGTCCACAGAGATACATACCAACCTTTCCTGGAACAACTGTGGTAAATTGTTCTTTTTGGTGGCTTAATGTGTTGTAAAGTTTGATGCTCGGAAAACTCTGAGTTGATGAATTTCTTTCCGCCATATTCCTGTATGTCTCCCGAGGTACTTCAAAGTTTGTTGTGAATCTAGCGTTTGTTCGATGCTTCAGTAGTCTCAAGCAACACAACGCACTCCGCTGCGATTGCTCGCTCTTCACCAATTGGTCCCACGCATTCGCCAGTCTTGGCTTTTAGCCAAACCTGACTACTTTCGATAGCCAATAAATCTGCTATGTGCAGTCTGATGTGCTCCCGATGGGGAAGGATTTTGGGCTTTTCAGTGAAAACAATGCAATCCATGTTTACAATACTCCAGCCTGCATTGCGCACTTTATCAAACGCTATTACAAGCATTTCACTTGAGGAACGGTCTTTGTTTTTTGGATCGGTATTCGAAAAAAGTTCACCGATATCACCCAGAGCCGCTGCTCCGAGGACTGCATCTGTAATTGCGTGCAGCAGGACATCAGCATCGCTGTGTCCAACAGCCGACTGGCTGTGAGGAATTTGAAGACCACCAATCCAGAGCCCGTTTCCCGGCTCGAGTCGGTGTGTATCATGACCAATCCCAATTCGATACATCTCGAAATCCTGTGTTTAATTTCCAAGCAAATTGTTCAGCAGCAGCAAGTTTATTGTTTTGGCCTATACTTCCGCATATGTACAACAGCAGTGAAACAAAAAGTGACCGGGTAATCGAGGTCAATGATCTGGCCAAAGAATATCGGGTGTATGACAAGCCGGAAGGCCTCTGGGCAAGCGTTCGAGGGCTTTTTCACCGTGAAAAACGTACAATCCACGCAGTACGTGGGGTGAATCTTAGTGTCGGTCGTGGTGAATTTTTGGCCATGCTTGGACCAAATGGGGCCGGCAAGACAACGTTTTTGAAGCTACTTTCTGGCATTATTACACCGACACGGGGTAGTGCCACCGTTTTGGGCCATGTCCCATGGAATCGAGCCGATGATTTCCGGCGGCGATTTGCTTTGGTCATGGGCCAAAAAAATCAGCTCTGGTGGGATCTGCCGGCAGCAGAGAGTTTCAGGCTTCATCAAGAAATTTATCGAATCGAACCCGTCCGATTTGCACAAATTCATGATGAACTTGTCGACATGCTCGGAGTTTCCCGGCTTCTTGGGCAACCAGTGCGAGAACTCTCTCTTGGGGAGCGAATGAAGCTGGAACTTATTGCGGCATTACTGCACGAGCCTGAAGTGCTATTTCTCGATGAACCAACTATTGGTCTTGATGTGGTAGCACAACACACAATCCATGAATTCCTAAGGCACGTTCAAAAGCAGCGTTCGGTTACTGTTGTTCTTACAACGCACTATATGAAAGACGTTGCTGCTCTTTGCGAGCGTGTGGTTGTAGTGACAGATGGCAGCATTCTTTATGACGGCTCCCTCGAGCAGATTGTTGACCGCTTTACGACGCACAAGATTGTCACGCTTGATCTTGAACAGCCACCTGCTAAAGGTGAAATAGAAAAGTTTGGCTTTTCGTGTGAAGTGCGTGGTCCTCGTGTGTTACTGCGCATCGACCGGACACGGATAGCAGATGTCTTGCCAAAATTGCTAGCAAGTCAACAGGTTAGAGACATTTCCGTTGAGGATGTACCTTTGGAAGAAATTGTTGCAGGTCTGTTTCGTGGGGCAGCAAATCGCAAACTGAATATCGACCGAGAACAAGGGGCGGGGCTGGTATGAGTACCCATACAGAGTCAGCGAGGCTGCAGCCATCGTACGGCTGGCTATCAGGGCTGAAGTCTTGGTGGCGGATGCTCGTCATCTGTCTTGAGGAACGTCTGGCGTATCGCACTGACTTTGCGTTGGGAACTATAATGCGATTCTTGCCGATTGTCACACAGGTTTTTCTCTGGACGGCAGTCTTTAACGCCTCAGATCGAACAGATATTGCTGGCTACTCACGTGACAACATTGTTGCTTACTATTTGCTTGCAATGCTTACTCGAGCTTTTTCCAGCATGCCTGGACTTGCCGGTGGTATCTCTCGAAGTATTCGTGATGGATCAGTGAAGAAGTATTTGATTCAACCAGTCGATTACATTGGTTTTCTTCTTGCTTCTCGCATCGCCCATAAACTCGTTTACTATATCGTAGCAATGCTTCCTTTTGTCTCCGTGCTATTCTTCTGTCGTAGTTATTTTCCTCCGGCGCCTGATGGACTGACTATTGTTGCGTATATTTTGTCTTTAGTTCTTTCATTCCTGCTCGGCTTTTTTCTCGAAGCAACCCTTGGAATGATTGCATTTTGGTTTCTTGAAGTTTCGAGCATCATATTTGCCTACATGCTATTTCAATACCTGCTCTCAGGACACATGTTTCCTATCGATATGCTCGCAGATATTCCAACAGGGATAGCAGGAGTAAGCCTTGCAGATGTTGTTCGGTTTTTGCCGTTCGAGTACACGGCTTATTTCCCGGCAGCGGTGTGGCTTGGCAAAATTACAGGGTGGGAACTTGTTGCAGGACTCCTTATTGAACTAGTGTGGCTTCTTGTCATGATCGGTGTCTGTCGTTTTGTTTGGTGGCGAGGCACAAAGCGATATAGCGGTTTTGGTGGCTAATCTCTGAGGAGATCCAGATGGGTCGGTATTTCAAAATTTTCTCGACGTTTGCACGAGCATGTCTTGTGCGTGATATGACCTTTCGAGCAAATTTTTTGCTTGAGTGCTTGACGAGCCTTGGGTGGATGTCGATGAATCTTGCATTTTACTTGTTGATATTCAGCTTTACTCCGGAAATAGGTCGCAACAGCGGTTGGTCTCGCGATCCATTTTTTGCATTTGTTGCGACAGGATTGATCATCAATTCGATTGTTCAAACCTTATTTATGCCGAGTGCTTCAGAACTCACTGAGATGGTGCGAACAGGTGGACTTGATTCGGTTCTTGTACGACCACTTGATGCGCAATTCTTGCTCTCAATGCACAGGTTCGATTTTTCATCTATGGCGAACGGCATTGTCGGGGTTGCACTATTGATTTGGTCAGTCTCCCGCTTTTCCGTTGCGCCACCGCTCATTGCATGGTTGCTGTATCCGGTGCTCATTGCTTGCGGTGTAGCGATTTTGTACGGGCTGATAATAATGCTAGCCGCCGCAACTATTTTGATGGGAAGAAACCAAAGCCTGTACGACTTCTGGTTTTATATCACCAATTTTTCAAGGTATCCTGCTGAAATATATGCCGGTCCGTGGGGTGGTCCGCTCCGTATGGTCTGTACTTTCGTTATCCCGATTCTGCTTGTTGTCAATGTGCCTGCGGGGACTATTGCCCGTCCACTTTCGGGCAATGCGTGGGGCATGATTTCTCTGACGTGTGCTGCAGCATTTATTTCAGTTGGGTTATCAAGAATTGTTTTTCAATCCGCTCTGGCAAGATACCGTAGTGCCTCAAGCTAGTTGGTTTTCTTCGTATGACACAGTCTCCTTCCAGATCGGTGCTCATATCATCACTAGTTAGTTGGTCGCAACTTATTCGTTTACCAAATCTTGCTACGGCAGTGGCTGATCCACTGGCAGGAATTCTTATTGTTGGAGGCTTCGGTAGATATTCAAATATTCCCATGCTTGGTTGGCTAGCAATTGCATCATCGGTATGTCTCTATGCTGGTGGAATGGTTCAGAACGATGTTATGGATTTTGAAATCGACCAAAGAGAACGCCCATTGAGGCCACTTCCAAGCGGTCGTGTCCCCAGAGAAGCCGCTGGCTTCGTAGCAAATATGCTTCTCGGACTCGGCGTTACCCTCGCATGCGTAGCCTCGGCGTATATGAATAATCTGGCTCCTGCCTGTTTGGGGGTGACGCTTGCAGCAGCAATTTGTTGCTATAACTGCTACGCAAAGGGCACGCGGTGGGGAGCACTGGTTATGGGTGGTTGCCGGAGTCTTAATTGGTCTCTTGGCATGGTCGTTGCGGGCTCTTCGTCGATGCCACTGTGGATGATTCCTTGTGGGATAGGAGTCTATGTTGGGGGCATCACATTGTTCGCTCACGATGAGGTCAGTGGTGGAAACCGAAAACAGCTTATTTTCGGTGCTTTTATTATGTTGCTCGGGCTTGTTCTTGCAGGGCTATCGCCATTATTTGTTATGAAAATGAAACAATCTGAATTTCCAATATGGCTTACGGAAGGCCGTCTCATCACGTGGTACGCCCTCTGGGTTGTGCTAGGGTTTTATATACTTGCTCGTTGCGGCCAGGCTATTGTGAATCCAGTGCCACATCGAATGCAAGCAGCCGTTGGTAATGCGATTATGTCCATTATTACGCTCGACGCTGTGATGGTGCTTGCGTTTCGTGGTGAACAGTGGGCCGTTATAGTACTTACTCTTTTGGTATGGTTCGTCCTTGGTCGCCGAGTTGCTGCAGTAACGTGAGTGTGATATTGAATGAAAATTGGCTACAGCACAAATAGTTTAGGAGATGTAGATCTTAGAGAAGCCTTGTTAGTGCTTTGTGATCAAGGGTATAAGTCCCTCGCCATTACGCCTGATCAACATTTACTTAATCCGTATAGCAAAACATTTGTATCGGAAATCAATGATTGGCAGCGGGCTTTAGCAAAAGCTCAAATGAGGTGCGTCGTTGAAACGGGCGCTCGCTACCTTCTTGATTCAAAAAGAAAACACCATCCGACCCTTCTTTCGAACACGCCGGATGAACGGAATCGCAGGATAGACTTTCTTCGCAAGGCAATTGATCTGGCAGAGGGTCTCGAGGCAGATTGTGTGTCTCTATGGTCAGGCGCCGTCAACTCAAATGATGATCAGGATGTGCTTTGGCGAAAACTGATGGATGGCATTGGAGAGGTGCTCGACTATGCTACAAAGCGGGGTGTTGTGCTTGGCTTCGAACCAGAGCCCGGGATGTTTGTTGATACGGTAACGCGTGCCGAAGAATTGTTGAAGAGGCTCAACCAGCCAAAGTGTCTTGGTTTAACAATTGACATTGGTCATCTTGAATGTCTAGGAGAGAGGCCGTTACACGAGACGATGCGTCTGGTTAGCGATCGGATTGTCAATGTGCATATCGATGACATGCGTGTCTGTCGTCACGAACATCTGCCATTAGGAAAAGGTGATATTGATTTCATCCCAGTTTTGCACGAACTCTTCACAGTTGGATATCACGGCGGCTTGCACGTCGAATTACCTAGACAGAGTCATAGGTGGCATGCAACTGCAAAAGAATCATACGATTTCATTTATAATGCGATGAGCGTTGTTTCACAGTCAGGGTCTTCTATGCGACAAGCGCATTCAAAGTAGTATGGCATCCACAATGTTCGATGATGCCCAGTTGTCACGCCGTGTGTGTGCTGATCACTTTACGAACCAAACTTCCTAGCACCATACAGGTGCTGGTTCAATTTCGTCTCCAGGGCGGCCGCCGGCATCCGCTCTTCCAGAGCCTTCCAGTCGGCTGATCACTTTGACTTCCATGTCTTCGTTACATGCAATCTGACACGATAGGCGGAGTCCAGGTGTTGAAGACAAGTCTCTTGCCTTCAACACATCTTTTTCTGCGTGTGTCATAGCTTTTGGCTCACCTGATACGAATTCAACGCGGCAACTTGTGCACCTTCCAAAACCACCGCAAGCGTGCAGTTGATCGACGTCGCATTCATCGATCATCGCGTTGACAAGTCGTTTGCCTTTAGGTACTTCAAAAACGCCAAGTCCTTCAACGGTTAACTTCGGCATAGGTATGCTCCTTTATTTGAGGGTGTCACAAATTATTCTTTATTGATGGTTGGGTGGAACGACTGTGTTGAACAGAAACAGGCTGGTGTTAAGTCTTTCTTTTTTTTCGAGGTGGGGGTGGCGGATCGAGATCTTCTGTTAATTCAATATCCGAGACATGAGAAGTAATACCATTGTTTGGTACAGCTACCCCACTCGTCCAAACGAGTGCGTTTAGTATCAGGGTACGAAAATCATCGTTCGCCCAATTGTTATGGAAGTGGCCGCCAGTGCATCCGAATCCACGGCCACCGTCGGGGCGGTCATAGGCCCATGCAAGAACTTCACGGTGTCCTTTGTTTGACCGAACAGTTGGGTTGTTGCTGTGTAGGCCATCCGGACGTTCTCGTGTGCTGTCGGGAGGAATAGCTGTGAGAATTTTGGTGACGTCATCATTAGGTTCACGAAATCTCATGTGATAATACCATTCATCATTAACTTCAAATGGTTTCACACCGTTACAAATGGGATGATTTTTAGCAATTTCTGTAGCCGCAAGTGTCCAGTGTGGGTTTACAGACCAATTGGTCTCAAAGAATCCACCGATCCAATGAAGGAATTCGGCACCACCTTTTTCCTTTGGTACCTCTACACCATAATGAAGACATGCAATACCAACGCCACGTTTTGCTAAGGCATCAATCTGCGCAAGTCGATTCCTTTGGACGACAGGGTGCCCTTTACCACCATCAGAAAATAAAAGAATGGCGTCAGCATTATCGAATGCTGTTGGGTCATTCGGCCAACCGTCTGTGTGAACTGCTGTAACCAACTTTTCACCAATAGAATTCTGAAGACATTTTTGGAAGAGGAGGCAGCCGGCTCTGAACTCATGAGCCCCTTGCTTGTGGCTCGCCCGTCCTGCCAGCAGAAGGAGCTTTTTACGGTTGCCTGTAAGTCGAAGACGTTTCAAAAGAATGTTTTTGAATTCAACCTTCATGGGTTGTCCTGCATGCAGCTGGAAGGCGAGGATGCCACTAGCTTTTCGTTTTTCACTTTCTTGGTCGGTTGTTTCCGACATCAGTTCACCGTTGATGAAGTGCTGAAGATGGGTGCCTCGGGCAACAATGCGATACTGATTCCAATCACCACTTCGGATTTTAGATTGAAGGTTCTCGCTTGTATCGATTGGTTCCCCAGTTTTTTTTATGCCACCAGCTTCAATAATTGTTCGCTCACCTCGTTTTGTAACAATTCCTCGGCCACCTTGGTCATAGAGAATTCCACTATGATTGGGTCCGGATTCCATATCAGCTTGATATCCGGTGACATGAAATTCACCAAGGTCTTGGCTGCGATATTGGATCCCACTATTACCATTGGTAATTCGATAGTCGAGCTGGAGTTCAAAGTCATCCAGATTGCCCTGTTGCCATATAAGATACGTTGTTGCCTGCAGAGGCGACGTTGTTTCACCAATGAGAATGCCATCTTCAACTCGCCAGAGTTCCTGGTTCCCATTCCATCCGTTGAGTGATTGGCCGTCAAAAATCGAGACATAGCCATCTTCGATTTGACCGGGATCAAGAGATGCTGCCTGGAGTGAAGGAAGTACAACTACGAGAAGGAGGAGGCTTGTAAGCGGGTTGAGCACATATCGGCAAAAAAGCATTTGTAGGTCCTCAAGGCGCTCTAGCGAAGTATCAGAGTATTGGTTTAGCTCTTTTAAGAAAGGTACTAAACGAAATGAACTCCAACACATTGTAAGGAGTATTGCACTATTAGCCTGAAGCAACAACAAGCATGTACTACGACCTTGTGTGGTACATCTGCAATTATGGCGTAGGTGTGACGAGATGATCTGCATCGAAGTAGTTTTCTTCGAGGCCGAAAAGTTCTAGGAAACCATCAATTCGAACCACTTTGATCCCCAGTTTATTGGCTTGCTGGAGATTAATGCGTCGCCGTTGTTTCGCTGCGTCATCCCAGCCAGGGTTTTCACCTGCGGCTCCAGTTTGATCCGGAATGCCGGCGTCGACTAATAAAGAAGTAGTATGGCTTACCGTTTGGGTGACGTCTCCTCCCACTTTTTTGATGAGATCTTCGAGTGCCTGATCGTCTGTTTCTGAGTCTCGATCAATTTGAATGTGACCAACAAAAACAACCTCGAGAGGCATAAGCGGACTCCACAGGCTTGTTGCAACTGCGTCTCCTTCAACAATGGGATTGTAATTCGAGGTATTAAGAACGCGTCCCCGTCCAACTGTGCCAGACTCTACGGACACGATTTCAAGAATTCCTTTTTTGGAAGAAATAAGAGGCATTTGTTCAGTGGGTTCGTAAACGAAAAAGAGCATTCCTGGCCGTATGCCAATTGTTCTCGGGAAACGGATAAGCACAGATCGTTCAAGTTCGTTCACCACGATAACCCGACCGTCGAAGCCATCAATGCGATCATCTGCTGGTGTTGCTGCCAAGATCGTCCGCTGCAGCGTCGGGTCAGCGACTCGCATCGCGCCAAGCACTTGGTTCTGTCGCTGAATCAGGCTATCACGAGCAGTAAGTTCCTCAAGAACAATTGCGACCTGATCTGCTGCATTGTCGGCGGCAGAAAATGTATCCCTGCGGCCTGGTGAAATGTAAGGAGCGACTTCATCATGAATCTGTTTTTCGAGGTCAGCAAGTCGTGCTGCTTTGTCATTTGCGGCATTTAAATCTCGGGTGAGTTCTTCTGTTTCGGTGGTAAACTTCGCAGCCGTTTCTTCACGGGCTTTTCCGATGGCATCTATTTCAGTTTGTTTCTCATCCATTGTCTTACTGTAAGAAGACTGCGTTTCTTTAAGATTGCTTTGAGTCATCTTTAGTTTGCCTTGGAGGTCACGATTCTCCGAGGCTAAGCTTGCATTGTCGGCATTCGCACTTTTGAGCGCATTGTTAAAAGTTTTAATCAGACCACGGTACGTTGGTGTCGCATTTTCATCTCCACCATATTTTTTTGCTGTGTCCTGAAGGCTTGCTAGTTCTTTGTCGACGGAATCAATTGAATCACCCGGATCGACACCAATGCGGGATTCAAGCAAATCTTTTTGAGATTGTTGCGCTGCGGTAAGGCTTTGACGTGCCTCATTGGCTGAGGTCTCGGCCTGAATTTTTGCAACTTTTGCATCCTCGTTCTGGGCATAGAAGACATAGGTTGTCACTGCTAGCACGAATGTGCACATGACAAAAATGATCAGTGCAATCGTAAGAGCTTGGATGGCACTAGCCTTTTTCTTAGCCATTATTTCTTACACTTTGTTGAATGGTCGAGGGGTAGTCGGGCACGTGCGCTCTTTGTTTGTAGAAGAATTTCTCCTTCCAACCCTGAGCTATGAGAAGCCATCGACAAATATTGCAAGGAGGATGAAACCCATGAACGATTGTAGGGTTCATGCCGAAAGCAAAGGCAGGTTCTTTGTGGAGGCAGACGATTGTGAGGGTTGCCAAGTTTGTTGGGCCTGACTGCGGCGGGACGTGTTTGCTTACGGCCGTTTTCGTCGCGTGATCGCATTGAGGTATTGGATTATCGCTGGTTCGAGATCATCAGGTTCACTATGGAAAGCATTTTTAAACTCATTCAGCCTCTCTGACGGTGAGTCTAGTTCGAGCGGAGCCTTTTTCTTGGAATTCGCAATATATTTACAAAAATCCTCTCGCCTCATCGTTGCCAGGAACGACACTAAGGCCCACGCGTGCGCATAAGCAAGGAGCGCTTCGTCGGGATTGTGGAATGGTTCATCTTCAACAATAAAGCGGGAAATGAGACCAGGTGTAAATTGTTTGAGTATTAATTCCAGTCGGGCTTCATTAATTGCACCAATTGATTGCCACCCTCTGGAATTCGTTAGGTCGGGTGTTTCGAAATATGTTGCAATTCCTTCACTCAACCAGACGGGAGTTGGTGAGAGTCGAACGTGCAAGCCAGCATTAAACGCAAGTTGATGAGTAGCTTCGTGTACGAGTGTTGCGATAAGGCTCGAAGCCTGTGGGTTTCGTAAGATCGAATTGCCAGCTGTACTAAGGGATTGTCTTGTTGTCGGATCATTCGAGTCACTTCCTGTAATGTCATACGTAGTGATTCGGTTTGTGAGTTGGTTGTAGTACCCGACAATGCTATGCGAGGCATTGCCAACTTCTTTTTCTGCAGCACGTTTGTAGTCATTGCGATTTGAGAAAATGATAACCACAAGAGGCTGCTCAGGCTGCCTGACTTCGAGTCCTGCTTGCGACCAGAAAGCATGAAAGCCAGTGAAAAGTCGCTCGAGTAATGCTGCAGACCAGCGCGCGTACCCAAGAGATGTGTTGTAACAAATCAGGTAGTGCCGAGTTGTGATGAATGAAAATCCGTCGGGAAGGCTGGCAACAGTTTTCTGTCCCAATTGTTTTGGAGTCAGAGGGTTTACTTCACTGAGTGCCGATCGCTGAGCGATAGTTTCGCCCGGAATGATATGAAGTATTTGCTGGTCATCTTCCAGAAGAAGACTGCCGTCTAAGGCTTCTACAAGCAGTTTACCATGGAGTTTTTTCTGGATGCCTTGAGGAGTCCGAAGAGATACCTCAATGATTTTTGCAGATTTTTGTTTTACAAGAGGTGGTGATGCTTGTGCAGATAAATTAAGGGTAGTGCCTAAGATCACCACGAAACAGATGTAAAGGAAACAGATGTAAAAATAGCGTGTGCCCATAGGCTTTTTGTTCGATCTCAGAGTGGAAGAAGCTTCTCCACTGTAACGTATGCACATGACGGTCTCCGAGGCTCTTTTCGAGCAGAAGGAATAGAAAGAAGCAAAGCAGAAACGGTGTGGCTGTCTGGGTAAAACAGGGCCTTGCTATTTTCTTTGTTTTAAGGCGGCTTTGGTGTTGGTCTCACAATGACTGAATGAGTACTTTCCCAGTCGTCTACTCCAGTCGTCTACTCCAGTCGTCTACTCCAGTCGTCTACTCCAGTCTTCCACTATTGATCCTTACACCCTGTAGTCCAGTAGAATTCCAGCACAATGTCACTATGTTACCCTCGATTTTATTTCACAGCATTGCAAAAACACACGAGAGTTTCTGCTTTGGTTGGCGGTTTTTTTGTCTGCTGTTTGTTAGGAGGATGTGCAAATTCCATTCCTTGGATTAATTCGCAACAGGTGGCACTTGAAAAAGAAAAGTACGGACTCAACGCGGATCAGAGAATTAAAGAACTGAGTCAGCAAGTAAAGAAAGTGAAAGACGGCAATTCTGAGGCACAAGCCGGGTTTTCGGAGAAACTTGTGAATGAAATGATGGCCGAGCACGATCCCCGAGTAAGAGCTGAAATACTTAAATGCGCTGCGAGTTTTGATAATCCTTCCGCACGTGCGATTTGTGTTGGGGGACTTAATGACCCTGACGCTCTGGTTCGAATTGCCGCTTGTGATGCCTGGGTTGAGATTGGTGGAGATGACGCAATTCGACATCTAGCCAATCGTTTTCGTAGTGACGAGGATATTGATGTACGTATACACGCTGTTCGAGATCTCGGCTCTCTTGGAAATGAAGCGGCAATACCGGTCTTGGCTGAAGCACTTGAGGCACCTGATCCTGCAATTCAATTTAGGGCGGTGGCTTCGCTGAAAGAAGTAAGTGGGCGTGATCTGGGTAATGACGTGAACGCATGGCGTGAATGGGCAGTTGACCCCTCCGCCTATCGCGAAGAATGGTCAGTTGCTGAAGTGTGGCGACAAATTTTCTAGCTTAAAGAAGTGGAAAGCTTTAGGAAATTTTGTCCGTAAAAGCATTTCTCACGAAAGTTGTTGCCTGTTCAGGTGGTAGCAATGGCATGGCAGGAAACGTGCATTGTCCTGACGCTTTAAGGAACAAATTCGTAAAACTTGCTTCGATTCAAGCATGATTGGTGAAACCTGATAGTCATTGAGCGACTGAATCAGTCGATGCTCTACTGGTTTTCTGATTATAGAGTTTGGGGTGGTTTTTTCGGTCTCTTGCCACTGGTCGCTTTCCAAATTGCTTCGAGCCGATACACACCATATCTGTATCAAACAGACGGTTCCTACTGGCTTTCTTAGGCTGCCCGCAGTTTTTGTGTGTTGGGTTTAGGGATTGTTTTTGCTGATGCCGTGCGAAGTTTGCGTCACGAGTGCCACGGGAGGTCTGTGGGGTGACTGCACTTTGCTATTCGAACCCTCAACGTGACACGACCACTGTGCAACAAAAACCCTTCGTAAACGATTTCAAAGAAAAGTGTTTTCGGTATCCGTCGTGTGTGTTGCGGCAACTTCAGCAATGGTTCATTAAATGTCGGACTGGAAAGTGGAGTGCGACAGTTGCGGTTTTTCTCGCTGCTCTTGTGTGCATCGTGTTTGTGGAAGGGTTGAGTTTCGCGGCTACACCACGATCAGGTAGATTTTTAGACAGGTTTCTTCGTTCAACTGAAGTTACTCCAGAACTCATCTCTGTGCCGGTGCCACGGCCACCGACAACATCTGAACGGCGAGTGGGTCAGAAGAAACTGCTTAGTGTTCCGGTGGAAGAAAAAAAGAAGCCAGCCGTTTCGGCAGATATATACACTTGGGAATCTTTTGTTCGTTTTGCCGAGGGGTTTCAGGATGTTGGTGAACACGTTGTCCGTGTTGCTATCGATCCGTCTTATGTTC
>JABAAH010000079.1 GCA_014238855.1 Planctomycetota bacterium | reverse complement strand
AGCAGATCGCATTGGCAGCGCTCAACTATGAGTCCCTCCACAGGCGCCTCCCCATTGGGTTTCTTGGACCTTGGGATGCCAACGGAAATGGTATGAACGATACCGCCGAGGCACCTTCTTCGTGGCAATGGGACTTTGCAAACATTGGCATGCTTCCTGTGTTGATAAGTTTCCTGGAAGAAACTGGCACGCAGGACAGGCTCAACCCTCTTCTCCTCCGTCAACATTCCCGCAAATACTCAGGCCAAACCTATAAAGGACATTGGGCGTCAGGCAAATCAACAAAGGAAGCAGCATTCACTCAACCGAGTGTTTTCCTCTGCCCTTCAGCACTCCTTCCACCTCATAACAATCTCATTGATACTTCGTTCACATATGAAACTGCCGATGGAATACAAGTTGAAATACGAGGCCGCAAAGAAAAGGACTACGGTCGTTCAAATTATGTAGGCGTGTCTGGCAAGGCTGGAAATACACCCTCGGAGAAACAATACGCTGGATTATTTGTAAACCGGCTTCCTCGATCTCTCAAACATGCTCGTGACGGTACGAGCAACACTCTTTTATTTGGTGAGAATACCGCAGCCATTACGTGGCTTGGTGCTGAAGGCTGGCCTGTATTCCATGGCTTGAGTGATACGCCCAGCCAAACCAAGCCACTCTTCACAAGCCTTCACCCAGGCATAGTAATGTTTGCAACCGCCGATGGAGCAGTCCGTGGACTTTCCTTCGACATTCAACAGGACACCCTGAATACCTTAGCGGGAATGGCCGACGGCCAGACCGTGAAATAAGGCAAGCCGTTGTGACGGCTCTATCGTCTACTGATAACTCTCGTCACCGAGTACAAACGAATGGTCAATATTCACCTCAACGGTCGAGCCACTCTCTGAGATCAATGTGATACATTCATTTCTAAAATCTATGTGCTCCACACGGTCAAAGGCTGTGGGAACTGGAACTGCTGCCTGAATACTTCGAATATCAAGCGGAAGGTCTTCTCTACACTCAACAGTGGTGGGAATGCCCTGCTCTGTTAGCACATTCGCTCTTGCCGAAGCAGCTATTCCGTCAGCGAAATAACCACAGATATCTTCCACCCCAAGACATTGGTTGCGACCATTCCAGGGAAAAGAATGTCGACCATGATTTTCGAGCCAGAAAGCAGTCATTGGCAATTTCTTTGGATCACGTAATGAGAACCAAACCCAGTTCTCGTTCGTGTTAACGGCAGCAGTCCAGGCTGGCTTGCCAGCCGACGACTCTGCATCAGCAACCACTGCAAACAGATCGGCGAAACCACGTTGTAGTGGCAAGCGTGAACAGTCCACCACAGCAGGATCTCTGAAGAGTGTGGGGATTTCCCGCACATCACAGAACGTCTTCCCTTCTGCAAGCATCTGGTATTCTCCGTTAGCTGGATCACTAAATACACCAGGATTCGTCATCCCGAGCCTAAAGGGGCTCGTGGAAATCGCAAAGGTCCCTACTTCGTCCGGCATCGCGAGGATAGCGTGGTGTCCAACGGGGGTTGGTCCGACAAAGTGTTTGACACAGTGCCGCTGATAAATGACGGGGTGTCCATCGCGTAACGTAACCTCTTTTGTAACTTGCCCTTTCCGGACAAGCGTATCAAGCACAAGCCTCAATCTTGAGACTCCCGGTTCCACTTCTTCGGAATCTACAAATGTCCATTCACCTGTGGCAGTCTCACCGTGAACCGGATATTTTTGATTCTGGTAGGGAGTCGCGTTGCCACCAAAGGGCAGACAAAAGAAATCTCCTCGCAACGGAACAAGTACTTCGGCCGGCATATCCGCATGGTTTTCATCTTGCCAGGGGCTGATGTAATAGGGGCGAATCTGTCGTTCATTGGCAGCACCAAACACAACTGGTGCCATATGCCCACCCAGTTTTGTGATTGCAAGCGAAACGAGTTCGTTTTCTAAAACAAAACTTGGCTGTCCGTATATTTCTTTATCTACCATTATTTCCCATGTACCACTGAAAGAAACATCGTCCGAGGTTCATTCGTACATCACGACTCTTCAAATATTGGTGACAACCGCTGGTATGCGTCGCACGTAAAGTAATTTCAATCGTTAGCGAACAAGGCAACCGTGCAAGAGAATATTGCTCCTATTTCTACCTTCAATATGCCCCATAGGACTTTTTCAGCTATCTCCCCATTCGAAACTATTTGCAGAGAACGACACGATCTTCTTCCTCATGTGCGGCAATCGCAGCACCAAGTTTCCACGAAGTCATACCCATATCTGAGAGCTGATGTTGAATACTATCGACGAAATGAGGGGATACTACTAACACCATGCCAATGCCCATATTGAATACACGGTTCATTTCCTGTTGTTCAATAGCACCGAGTTGCTGAAGCCATCGAAATACGGCTGGAATTTCCCAGCTCGTTCGTTCAATTTGAATCTGGATTGTCGGAGGAACAATTCGTGCGAGGTTCTCTTCGAGCCCACCTCCCGTGATGTGCGCAATCCCGTGCACGACCTGCTTTACTCGATAGTGTCGTAGTACCGATCGAATTGGACGTGCGTATAGTTGTGTCGGAGAAAGAAGGATTTCTGCAACCGTCTTGTTGTCGCATTCGGGAACAACATCATCTTTTGTGAGTCCGGCTATATCAAAGACAACTTTTCGAATCAGGCTATATCCATTCGAATGAAACCCTGATGATGCGATGCCAATGGCGACATCTCCCTGCTGGATCTGACTCCCGTCAATAAGACGCTTTCGTTCAACGACGCCAACGCAGAATCCGGCGAGATCATAGTCACCTCGAGCATACAGATCCGGCAGAATTGCGGTTTCCCCACCTACGAGCGCACAGTCTGACTCCACACACGCATCTGAAATACCTCGGACGATCTCCTCAAGTCTTTCTGGATCATCATGTGAAAGCGCTACGTAGTCAAGGAAGAATAATGGCTCAGCACCCGTGCAGAGCAGGTCGTTCACGCTCATTGCAACAAGGTCAATACCAACGGTGTGGTGAATCCCAGTCGTACACGCCACTTTAAGTTTTGTACCCACGCCATCCGTACAGGAGATCAACAGCGGATCGTCATACCGTCGTGCGAAAAGGCCCTGTAGCTGCAGTTGAAAGATAGCTGCAAATCCACCGTCTTTACTCATCACGCGAGGACACTGCGTTCTTCTCATATGCGCAGGCAGTTTCTCCATTGCCTTTTCATAAAGGGCAAGATCAACGCCAGCACTAGAATATGTTGCACCACTCACTCTGTTATCTTCCCGCGACAGCAAATTGCTGCAACCCCTGCCGGCAATTAATCGGGAAGAACCCAATCCTCATACCCATTTCGCAGAGATTCCAGAAGTCTATTTTTCTAACTGCCCGATAGGCTCACCTGTATTGCCTGCATCCATTGTGACTCATCTTCTAATCGAATTACACCAAGACGATTCGGCGTGGCAGCAGCGAGTACGAGTGTTACCAGCAGAAGCCCATCCGGTCTTTTCGTTTTCCCAGCCACAAGGCACCACGGGGTCTCGGTGAGGTCATGGTTTTCAACTTGCATATGGAGAGCAAGATTATTTGCAAAGCCACCAACACTGACCTGGTTGGACCAGGTTCGAATAATTGGTTTATCAATCGCAATAAAACCCCCAAGACCAGGCACCAATCCATCGAGAATAGAAGAAAATTCATCTTCGTCAGGGAGTTCGATTCGACCAAGCGGCGCCAAGACCACGACACCCAACCGAACGGGCAGATTATGAACCTTCAAATCTGCCCTCGATATTGCGCCAAGAGGTTCCGCTGACAGATCAACCACTCGTAAAGGATCAACAAGTGAAACCTCGCGAGGCTTCTGAAATAATCGTACTACCCTGCGTGTAAGCAATGCCACCACCACGAGGACAAGTAAACCTACTCCCACCAGCCGACCCGTTGGCGTGTTGAGCAGGAGATCAAAACTTCGCTGGAGGGCCCCGATGAGTCTTTGAATCACTTGTTGCATATTGATATCTGCCCTTCATAACCCCTGCTATGGACCATACTTGATTGCTATGGGGTATCTCAGTGTATCATTCTGACATGGCAAAAGTTTGTCACACAACTGAGAAACACTCTCGCGGCCAACGCAGCCTTCCTCCGCTGCAATTTCATACTCCGCTGCCCTATGGGGCGATTCTCCACAATGCTGATTCGAATCAGGGAGAAGGTGTCCAATTTGTTGTATTCAGCCGGAATGCAACTGGAATGCGAGTCCTGCTGTATGACCAATCTATTGACCGTGATCCAACTGAGGTGATCTCATTCGAACCGAGACACGACAGGTTCGGGGATGTATGGAGTATTTTTGTACCAGGGCTCAAGCACGGTCAGCTGTATCATTTTCAAGCAGACGGTCCTTTCGACACTTCTTTAGGCCACTCGTTTGACCCTACAGCACGACTCATTGATCCGTATTCGAAAGCACTCGCTGGCCACTTCCTTCAACACCATGATGGCATTGTTCGTCCACCAAAGAGTGTCGTTGTCGACGATACGTTTGACTGGCAAGGAGATCAGCATCTTCGCCATGGACTGGCCGACACAGTCATTTATGAAATGCACGTCAAGGGTTTCACTGCAGACGCATCGAGTGGCGCTACACACCCGGGGACATACCTAGGAGTTATTGAGAAAATTCCCTATCTCAAAAGCCTTGGTATTACTGCAGTTGAACTTATGCCAGTCCATGAGTTCCCACTAGAGTCCTTTACTGGCAAACATCGCAACCATGAAAACTTCTGGGGCTATGACCCACTGGCATTCTTCGCGCCGCATCAGGGTTATGCTGCCTCAAAGCAGCCAGCTGCCCAAGTATTTGAATTCAAAGAAATGGTACGGGCTCTTCATGCGGCCGGTATTGAAGTCATTCTTGATGTGGTTTTCAACCACACTGCAGAAGGGAATGCCGAAGGCCCTACCCTCTCCATGAAGGGGCTCGAAAATAGTGTGTATTACATGCTGGACAACGACAGCAGGGCATATCAAAACTACACTGGTTGCGGGAACACCATAAACGCAAATCACCCTGTCGTACGAGAACTCATTATTCTTTGCCTCCGACACTGGGTGCACACCTACCATGTCGATGGGTTCCGTTTTGATCTAGCAAGCATTCTTTCCCGGGATCAGGACGGACAACTCCTGAAAAATTCTCCGGTAATAGAAAATATTACGGAAGACCCGATGCTTGCAGATACCAAAATAATCGCTGAAGCATGGGATGCAGCTGGTGCATATCAAGTGGGAACGTTCGCCACATTACGTTGGGCCGAATGGAACGGACGATATCGTGATGATGTGAGGCGTTATTGGCGCGGAGATGCGAACCAAACAGGAAATCTTGCAACCCGACTTGCCGGGTCAAGTGATTTATATGCGGGGGAACAACGGCAACCCTATCACAGCATTAACTTCATTACTTCACATGATGGTTTCACTCTCAATGACTTAGTGTCTTTTGAACACAAACACAATGAAGCCAACGGCGAAAACAATAATGACGGGGACAACAACAATTTTTCCTGCAATTATGGAGCAGAGGGGCCATCTGATAATGAAGCTATTGAGTCACGGCGATCGAAACAGATTCGCAACATGCTCTCGACGCTATTTCTAAGCCAGGGTGTTCCAATGCTTCTCGCCGGTGATGAATGTCGTCGAACGCAAAAAGGCAATAACAACGCATACTGTCAAGACAATGAAATATCATGGTTCGACTGGCAACTGACTGTCGAGAACGCTGACCTCGTTCAATTCACTACTTCGCTGATACACCAACGACTCAACAACCCAACACTGCGACGACGCACATTTCTAGAAGGTGGAAGCAGCAGCCTGGGCACTCTCCCAGATGTTGAATGGTTTTCGTCTGATGGCAGCCACGTCGATTGGTTTGCAGGTGATCAAAGCCTGGTATGTTTCTTCGGAGCACCGACACCGAAACGGCTCATTGACGAACATGACCCTAACGCTGGCGGACTCAATGGAACACCACGGCATGTGCTTATTTTCTGTAATGCGAGCCCTGAGAAACGTGAATTTAATTTCCCATCGTCTCCTCTATTACAGGAGATGCCGTGGGAGGTTTGTATTGATACAAGCCGCCAGCACATGATCCGAGCAACAGATCAGCCTCATGAATTCGATCCCTTGCAGCCCGTCATTCTGGCTGAAAGAAGCCTTCTGTGTCTTCTAGCTGCCGGAAGTCGGCAGTCAACAAAGCGGCTGGATTCCTAAGACTTTTCGAGCTACCATTGTATACTCTGAGATCAGATATGCTCGGGTGTTACCGAAACCAATACAACTACATGTTCCTCATCAACCTGGAGAAGCCACTCATGTCACGCTGTCCAACTCTTGCTAAACGACCATCGCATCTGTTTCTTGGAAGTGTGTGTGTCCTTCTCGTCGGGTCACTTATCCTTTTCCCAGGATGTGATACCGGAAACAAGTCGCAGACTGTTGCAAAAAAGGAAGTCAAAGCACCAGCGCAGGCTGATGACCATGACCACGATCATGATCACATGGACAAAGATCATTCTGATGAAGCATCAGAACAGAAGACTGAAGATTCACATACACACGAAATGCCGGCAACTGTTGAGGCAGCCATTGCGCAACTGAAAAAAGTTACTAGTCAAGTTCGTCAAGCGCTTAAAAGTGGTGAAACCGACAAGGCTGACAGTCTCGTTCACTCAATTGGTCACCTTATGGAAGACCTGAACGAAAAGATTGCAGCCGCTAAAATTGACGAAAAGGTGAAAGATGCAGCAACCGCAGCATCGGATACGATCTTCGAAGCCTATGGTCAGATTGACGAAGCTCTTCATGCCGCGGAAGATGAAATCAAAAAAATTGATTTCAGTAGCTTTGGACCAACTATCAACAAAGCCACAAAAAACCTTGAAGCTCTCTTGCTAGAAGCCAAAGATGCGGTTGTTGGTGAAAAGCCAAAGAAAAATGACAAGAAGGCTGTTACAGACAAGAAGGCTGCTAACGACAAGAAGGCTGCTAACGACAAGAAGGCTGCTGCCGACAAGAAGGCTGCTGCCGACAAGAAAACTGCTAACGACAAGAAAACTGCTAACGACAAGAAGGCTGCTAACGATAAGAAGGCTGCTGACGATAAAAAGGCTGCTGACGCCAAAGCCACAACGTCGAGTGACGAGCCTGCCGATACAAAAGAAGATTCCGCAGCCAAAACCGAATAAGCACCTGAACGACAGGCTCGGCCGAGCACACTACAGTTCACACGAACTTTTGAACCTCATGGAAGAGTGATATGAAGATGCTACAAAAACTGAGAGTAAAAACAGGAGCGATACTTGTCGTTGTTCTCGTGGGATTCCAAGTTGGCGTCTGTTCATTCGCCGTTGCTGCGAGTATTGATATCGACAAAACGCGAACGACGCTTCTTCTTGAACAAGAACCAAAGGGAGCACTAACACCAACGGCCGCCAAGGCGGCCATTGCAAAAGGGCCGAAAGAATTAGTTATTGCAGGCCGGATCGCCGCAAATGGGATGGACCCCTTTGTGAAAGGCAAGGCTTCCTTTGCAATGCTTCAACTACCCGATGACCATGGCAGTCAACCAGGCCATAACCCCGACGACTGCCCCTTCTGCAAGAAGAAACTCGCAAAGGCTCCGATGGTTGCCGTCCAGTTTGTTGGTGTAGACAAGAATGAGCTACCAATCGATGCGCGTGAATTATTTGGTGTCGAAAACAACGCAGTAGTCGTGATTCGTGGCACCGCCAGCTTTAATCCCAAGCTTGCACTCCCGATCATTCAGCTCAAGGCGAATGGCATTTATATTCGTAAGTGATACACAACGTGTCTACACACCACGATGACAAGCTATCTACGGCCTTTAAAGAGTGGGCGGTGATATGCAGGGCGCTTGCGACAGGACGCCAGGATATTATCCTGCGAAAAGGGGGTATTGTTGAGCCAGGTGGGAGTTTCACGCTTATAGCTGATGATTTTTTTCTCTTTCCAACATTTGTTCATCAGTCCGAAGACCACCTTATCCCAGACGCGCGAGACCTGCTCAACACTATCGATGATGACCGCCCGCCTGCAGGGACTGTTGAGTTTCGGCACCGAATACGTGTCACGAAATCATTCACGGTCACAGAACCAGAGCACCTTGTAGCACTTCGGCCGCGACACATCTGGTCTGATGCAATTGTGAGCGAGCGGTTCTATCGGTGGAAAGAAAATCTTCATGTGCTTGTTGTCGATGTAACCCCAGTCACTCCGTCCGTCACAATTCCATGGAATGAATCATTTAGTGGCTGTAAGTCCTGGGTGAATTTCGAACATCCGACATCCTAGACATATGTCTTCTATACTTGGATTCACTATAGAAACCTCAATCAGTTCTGCGGTGACACCATGAACCACATTGACATAGCGTGGTGTCGTGATCATCGAGCCAAGCCACTTGTCGCAGGGGGAGTCCTTCTCCTTGCCAGTGGGGTTCTTCATCTAGGCATATATCTTTGCCTCCAAGGGCCTTGGGAGGGTGCCATTAGCTGGCGAAAACCCATTCTCTTTGGAATTTCTGCCGGGCTCACAAGCATCTCGATGGGCTGCGTCTGGTCTAACCTGTCAAAATATCACAGTGATTCCTTCTTGAGTTGGG
>JABAAH010000078.1:1928-8931 GCA_014238855.1 Planctomycetota bacterium | reverse complement strand
ACATCCTCACGTTGTCATTCAGTCACCCGAAAATGACTGGCTTCATCAATTGGGGCTTCTGGGCTGGATATCACTGGAAACCTGAGGGCACATTCATTCGAAAAGACTGGACTGAACGACCTGCTCTCAACATCTGGCGTAACCTTGTGCATGAAACTTGGTCAACGAATCTTGATCGACAGACCAATACCGAGGGCCAGGTGAAAACAAAAGCATTCTTCGGTGACTATGAAATTACGGTTTCTGTGAAAGGCAAGACTCTCACACAGATCTGGACACATACAGCTCAAAGCGGACCACTACTATTAGAATTGTGACAGACAGAACGGTTGGCATAGCAGATGTACTTTCTTGTGCTTTTTTGTCTACTTTTTAATAGTACTTTTATTAATACAATAAATACCGCAACTTTTTTCTTAACCAAGCGTTTCATACCCTAAGATTTTTTACTCTAGTTGAATCCTGCTAGTACTCTCCGTTGGCCAACTTTCCACAGGAGTAAGATGTGGCTCATTCCTCAAAAACTCGTACTTCGATTCGTGCCGCTGTTCACCGGCATCCGAACAAAGGTTCTGGTCGAAAGTGGCTTCAGCGTACGATCGCTGCAAGCACGTGTCTCCTACTCCTGATATTTTTTGCTAGCTGGTGGGCAGGTGCATTCACTGAGCCAGAGGTTGTTGCAGAGATTCATACGATGGTTGATGAAGAGGTTGCATATCTCGGTAGAGTTGCACGAAATGAAATTCCTTATGGTTCATCAGATCGTGATATGGGCGAATGGTTTCAAAAATTTCGGAATGTTCCAGAACAGTATCGTGGTCAGATTCGGCAAGATATGGGCCGACTTTTTGCTGCTCGCGAACGAGCTGCAACCCAATCATATTTTGCACTGCCACAGAAACAGCGACAGGCAGAAATGGATCGACGGATTCAAGTTGAAGAAGCTCGCAGTAAAGAGCGTCGCGAGCGATGGGCTGCGGAACGAGCCGCTCGTGAGCAGGCCAATACGAACCAACAGACTTCACAAAATGAACAAGCTGCCGGCGGACAAGAGGGTCGACGCGGTGGACAGGAGGCGAATCGAGAGGCTGGTCAAGGACGTCGTGGTCCAGAACGAACAGAGGATACCCGAAACGATTGGATGAAGCAGCGCCTTGATAACTCATCACCAGATGAACGGGCACGTCGAACTGAATATCGACGAGCCATGACCGAGCGTCGTGAACAGTTGGGAATCGAACCAGGCCGAGGAGGCGGACCTCCCGGGCGTCGTGGCCCACCGGGTGGGAGACCCGCTTAAAATTTCAGCTTTTCTCACAACAATCTGAAATATATCGAAAAGCAGTGCACAGATCGCTTTCGCGATTTTCTAGAAAAAACGTATGCTACGAGGGTGCTCGCTGCATTCTTTTTTTCATAAGGGTCGTATGTCTTCCAAGGTCTTTAAATTATTCTGGACATTGGCTCTTCTTATACCAATGCTTGCGATTGGTGAGTGTCGTCGTCAGCAAGATACTCGTTCCCTGAATGATGGTACGTGGACTATTCGAAAAGTACATGACGGTGATACGGTGACGGTCGTTGACGAAAACGGCCACGCTGAGAAAATTCGTCTCGCGGATATTGATGCTCCAGAGTACCGGCAGCCTTATGGAAAAATCGCTCGTGATGCGCTGGCTCGAAAGTTAGATCAGGTTCCATTTCAAGTAAAATCACGCGGGCGTGATCAGTACGATCGGCTCCTGGCAACACTCTGGGTGGACGGTCGAAGTATCAATCAGGAACTGGTTGCTGAAGGACTCGCCTGGGTCTTTGACCGATATTCACCTCCTGAAGATCTTCTTACAGCACAGGAGCAGGCAAAAAAGGCTCAAATTGGCCTCTGGGAGGCATCAAATCCTATTCGTCCCGCCACGTGGCGAGCGACCCATCCCCGACAATAGCATTGCTCGTGACGATGACTTATGCAGGTCGTGAGGAGTCGATTTGAGTTCTTTTTTGGTGACATCCGACATCCTAATGCTGGTCAACTATGCAGAATACACCGGATGTTGTCATTACTGGCGTTGGAGTCATCAGTCCTATAGGCATTGGGACTGATGCCTTTTGGCATGCGCTGCTTGAAGGTGAAAGTGGTATTCGACCCATTGATCTTTTTGACTCAGACGGCCTTACTGTTCGTTTTGGTGGACAGGTTCCGAGTTTTGATCCAAAGCTCTATGTAAGGCCTCGAAAAAGCTTGAAGGTAATGAGCCGGGATATCCAATTCGGTTTTGCGGCTGCAGACCTGGCGATAGCAGATGCTGGCATATCGAGTGACAAACTTGATCCGGAGCGTTTCGGAGTCGTCTTTGGCAACGAAATGATTTATGCCGATCTTGATGATCTTGAAACGACCTACCGCCGTGCCAAAACAAGTGCTGGTACATTCTCTTACGAACATTGGGCTGAGGCGATCCACGAGGAATTGCAGCCACTCTGGCTCCTGAAACATCTGCCAAACATGACAGCCTCGCATATTGCGATTGCCCAAGATGCTCGGGGTCCAAATAACACTATCGTTCTTGGTGATGTCTCAAGTTTGTTAGCTGTCTCCGAAGCTGCAAGTGTTATTCAAAGAGGATGGGCTGACATCATGTTGGCCGGTGGTACTGGAAGTCGATTACATCCAACAGCACTTGTTGCACGAGGAAACGCCGTACTTTCAAAACGAAATGATGACTTTGGAGCTGCTTGCCGACCTTTTGACTTTCATCGAGATGGTCTTGTGAATGGAGAAGGTGCCGCTGTGCTTGTCCTTGAATCAAGAGAACATGCCGAAAAACGAGGCGGTCACATTCGTAGTCGAATTCTCGCGACAGCTGCGTGCTGTGAACCGCGGAAGCAGGAGAATCTTCCAACTGGACGTGGCGTTGAAATGGCATTACGGAATGTGCTCCGGCAATCCGGCCTGAACAGTGAGACACTTGGTCACATTAATGCTCATGGCCTTAGCACAGGACCGATGGATCGTGCTGAGGCACAAGCTATTGCAGCTGTTGTTGGTGACACACCTGTCACTGCACCAAAGGGAAACTTTGGGCATGCGGGTGCCGGCAGTGGCCTCCTTGAATTAGCAGCGAGTGTCCTTGCAGTTGAATCAGGCTCAATTCCTCAGACACGAAACTACGAAACTCCTGACCCAGCATGCCCAGTCCAGGTCATTCATGACGAGCCAATGACAGGACGACCACGTACTGCAATTTCTCTCAATTTTAGCACGATGGGGCAGGCCTCTGTCGTGGCAATAGCCGCCGAATGACGCATGCCTCACCTCTTTGCTGGTGCTTTTGTACAAGGACGTGAGGGCCGTCCTGATCCTTTTTGTTGCATCTGAACCAACCGTCATAATCGTCAATCTAGGCTCTCTATTGAATCAGCAAGCACGTCCGGTCGATCTCATCTAATGGAAAATGACTCCTACTCCCACATGCGGAATACTTTTTGTGAGACGTCACACAATTTTACTCGTTGGTCTACTCGTCTTTTTTGTTGGCATCCAATTTCGAATGGTTGAATCATTTACGTTAAGTGATTTTTCAAGTCAGGTCGTGTCATCACAAATTACTTCGGATGAAGCGGCCACACCAAATGTCTGGCAGGCAACAGCAAGCCGAAAAGTTGTATCACCGCCACGATGGCTCGGACTGGCACTCATGTCAATTGGTGCAGTGTTGACTCTTCGAAGCATGAAGCCGCCAAAACTTGGCTTTAGTGGCTAAGTGGGTACCTCAGGCAGTCACTCAGCCGGTCTTCGAAATCAATCATTAGTCTCTGCAGCTGTTTTAAATGTCGTCACCTTTTGATGGCTGAGTTTTCATAATGGCGGACAACAGCATCCCCTTGATTGAACCACCGTTATAAAAACGAAACATACTGGCTTTTCATAGCTTCAAGTGTGCGAGACGTTTTCAACGAGAGCATGGGTGACTCTTTGAAACAACATGGGACGGCCTCTGCAATTTCTGGTGCAAGATTGGTAGGGCTTGATCCAAATGCACTTACGAGATTCAACATCGTTGAATCGATCAAGTAATGGTAGGACAGTGACCACGGCATCTATCGACACAGCCCGGGAACTTGAGGTTCTCAATTGCATGCAGGCATTTATGGTTATTGGAGTTCCGTATACGGCGTGATGCTGAGCCACCTCTACCCAGAAGACAAAGACTTTCATAATCACGCTAAGACTGCCACAAAAACTTTGCTGACAATTGCCAAAGGTCTAGGTGCCCCAGACAATCCTGATTTCAATACTCTCGGATTTGACTTCGAAACAGGCGGACCGGGTGGTCGAAACGAACCAATGACCCGTTGGGGAATGCGCCACTCATCGCATGGATGCTTCTACTTGGGCACGATCTTCATAAAGATCCAGAGATGCTTTCCTGTGCGCGTGCCACGCTCAAGTGGTACCAAGAGCATCCTGGCCGCTATGAATTAACCCATGTCATGGCGCCTTATGTCGGTGTACGTCTGAATGCAGAACATGGCGATCAATTTGATATCGATACCCTTTACAAAGCATGGTTTGGCGACGTGGACGGTGCACGTGGATGGGCTGTTACTGCTGGTGAAGTCTTGGACGATGGCCATACGGCGGATGGATTGGACGGCGCAAGGAAACGAAGCGGAAATTTTCGTGCGTTTACTATGAGTTCGTTGAATGGACCGGCATGGTTGTTACCTGCAGTCCGTTATGACCAGCGATACGCGCGTTTTGTTGCAAAATATGCCTGAATAGGGCTGCTTCAATGCGACTCTTACAAGGCTATGCCCTGGATTGGAATCACCAAGTCCCAAAGATTGGAAAGAGGGTTATGACCGTGAGTATCTACTTTTTTACGAAGCACTGACGAAGTGGTCTCCTGATAAAGACAGGTCGTTTCGGCCCTACGCAACCGGTGATCCGATAGTATATGAGTGGTTCCTAGATCTTCCAGAAAAGTATGGTGAGCTTGATCCAACTAATTACTTAATCGTCAAAAAAAATGGATATCTAAAATTGGTACAAATCATGCAATGTATATGGGGAACCATATTGGTCTTCTGGGGGCCGTGTGTGAAAAGACGAACATCAATGGCATAGTGCGCTGGGACTGTTTGAAAACTGAGTGGTACCATCCTCCAGCGTATCCGACATATCTTTTCCATAACCCTCTTCGCACAGCAGAAACAGTCATCTTTGATCAACCCATAGAGCGAGATATCTATGATACGGTTAGCGGTGATACGGTTAGCAGTCAATTTTTAGCTCGTGAAGTACGTGGTCCGTACACGCTACAAATTGATGCGGATCAGACTTTTGTCCTCGTTCTCACGCCGCCTGGTGGTCACTGTAGAATAGAAGACACAAAACTATTCGTCGATGACACTGTTGTCGACTATCGAATTGCACCCCAACGAGATTAATGACTTCTGTATGAAAACTTTAGCTTTCATCTGCTGTACTCTCTGTGTTGGTATCAATCTCGATAGAGTTGTTAGTAAACAACCAATACAAACTGCACCAACTCCTAATATTGTGTTCATTCTTGCCGACGACCTCGGGTGGCAAGATGTGGCCTGCTATGACGTTGACACTCCAACCCCCATGGAGACCCCGCATATTGATGCTCTTGCAAAAAAGGGGGTCAAATTCTGGCAGGCATATTCTCCGGCTCCAACCTGTGCACCGACACGATGTGCCATTCTGAGTGGGATTCATCCAGCACGAGCACAAAAGACTCATGTTGTAGGTGGCGCTCCGCCAGCCCCTCACCATCTCCACGCCTGGACGATGATATCACCATGGTTCAGCGGTCGGATGCCAGAGGACACATATACGATTGCCCGCGCGCTGGCTGATGCAGGATACGAAACCGGACATTCTGGGAAATGGCACATCGCAATTAATCACAATGCATTCCCACAGCCTAAGGACGTCGGGTTCGATTGGACACGACATGATCTCGGTGTAAGCCGTGCAATGAAACCGGATCGCATGAGTGAATTTGCAACAAATACAATCAGTGATCTATATCGTGTTGATGCTGATGGGTTTCCACGAGATCAGACCACTGAGGACGCCCTCCAATTTCTTTCAGAACAGAAAGAAAAGCCATTTTTTTTGTACTACGCAACGTGGCTTGTACACACACCAATTCAAACTCGAAGCAAGCGTCTTCTTAGAAAGTATGTTGAAAAACTTGGTGTCGCACTTCCTGAAAATCCGGATCAGAAGTGGCTCCAAAAAGGCCAGACAAATCCTTTTTATTGTGCGATGGTCGAACAACTCGATCATTACATTGGCACACTCATTTCACACCTTGAAGAGACACCTGACCCTCGGTGGCCCGGCCACACACTTATCGAAAATACATACGTGATTTTTACATCTGATAACGGTGGGATGGAGGGAAGTTCATCGCAGATCATTACCGACAATTTTCCTCTTGATCGCGGAAAAATCTCACTGATGGAGGGTGGCACTCGTGTCCCGCTTATTATTACCGGCCCAGATATTCCACGTGGCGTTGAATCAGACGTCATGGTGAATGGTCTCGACTTCTACCCAACGATTCTCAGCCTCACTGGTACAGCACCAGCTGCTGGCAAACATCTCGACGGGTGCGACCTTACTGCGTGCCTGAAACAGGACCCAACAGACCCTGCGCTGGTTCACGGAGCTAATGGGTCGGTCCGGGACACAATGGTCTGGCATTTTCCCAATAGTGCTGCACTGGAAAGCACCATTCGTATTGGTGACTACAAGCTTATTCGCAACTATGACCACATCAATAATTCAAAGAATTCTCCGCTGGAGCTTTATAGGCTCTACAGGACGGAGAATGGATTAAAAAAACGTGTTGATATTGAAGAGCAAAACAATCTTGTCATATCCATGCCGGACAAAGCATCTACGATGGATCAACAGTTAACAGATATTCTCACCGAGATGAATGCAAGTTATCCCTACTACAAT
>JABAAH010000078.1:0-1918 GCA_014238855.1 Planctomycetota bacterium | reverse complement strand
CGCACAGAGAGCACCACCGTCGAAGAAAAAAACCCCGACTATTGTCTCTCATGAAGAGGATGGCGATCGTGTCATATTCCAATTGAAAAATAATGGTGCTGACATACAACGTGCCGATTTGATCTACACGAAAAATGGTGGAAAGCGTTATGAAGAGTGGTTTCGTACCACAACAACGATTAAAAAAAATGATACCGTCGTTGCTAAAATCCCTGAAGGCACAACGCATTTCTACCTGAACGTCATTGATGAAAATCAGTTTTTACGCAGCTATCCTGAGGTACTCGATCCAAAGCAACCGAGTAAGTCAAAGCTGAGAAGTTATGCCAAGAGGGCGTTACAGCCTGCATCCAACTAAGAATATAAAAACCAGAGAATACAAAGACTGCCTTAAGCAGATGACTATGGGCATATGTTTATTCTCGATGATCCTAAGCTGTTCGGAAGAACAGCAGCCGATAAATCTGTTCATACTATTACTCCAATAATATCACTTCAACAATTCCAACTGAATGACTCATTCACGATCAGCCAACGATGTTCTCAACAATGTCTTTGGGTATCAGGCATTTCGGGGGACGCAAGAAGCAATTATTGAAAGAACACTTGCTGAGAAACACAGCCTGGTGCTCATGCCAACAGGTGGCGGTAAAAGTCTCTGCTATCAGGTCCCAGCGTTGATACGTGATGGACTGACCGTCGTGCTCAGTCCGTTAATTGCACTCATGAAAGACCAGGTCGATACTCTCAATGCTCGTGGTATAGACGCCACATTTATAAATTCATCGCTTTCAAAGGAAGCTCGGATTGCTCGCTATCGTGCTATCCACAATGGCTCATATAAATTGCTCTATGTCACACCCGAGCGATTTCAAAAACCTGACTTTCGAGATATTCTAAGCGCACGCAAGGTACCGTTACTTGCAGTCGATGAGGCACACTGCGTCAGCCAATGGGGGCATGATTTTCGTCCGGACTACACGCGTGTTAGTGAGATTCGTGAATTTCTGGGCTATCCAACAATACTTGCACTGACAGCGACTGCGACGCGTGAGGTCCAGCGAGACATTGTGCAACAACTAGGCCTTGAGCAAGCTGATGTGAAGCTTTTTCATGAAGGTATTGAGCGACCAAACCTTGCACTTGTTGTTGACGAGGTCTGGGGTGAGGACGATAAATTGCGACACCTTCTTCACATCCTCAAGAAATTTAAGGCTAATGATGGCGGTCATATTATCTACTTCACACTTATCAAAACACTTGAACGATTTAGCCATCTCCTTGAAGAAGAGGGCGTTCCTCACGGCTGTTACCACGGAAGCCTACGACCAGTCGATCGTAAGAGAATGCAAGAACGCTTTCTTCGTGGTAAAGAGCCAATAGTTCTTGCCACAAATGCATTTGGTATGGGGATCGACAAAGCGAATATACGTACCGTGACACATGCCGAAGTCCCTGGTTCACTTGAAAGCTATTATCAGGAAATTGGTCGCGCTGGTCGAGATGGACTACCGTCTCAGTGCACGCTCCTCTACGACCAGAATGATCTGCCTATGCTTATGGAATTCATCCGTTGGGCAAATCCAGATGCTGACTTTTACCGTCAGATTCATTACGTACTCGAACAAGACCTTGAAAAGGTAAACGCTTTTGGCATTGAGTGGTTGAATGAAAAGATACTCGGCCGACAGGCCCGGCATGACCGACGTCTTGACAGTGCACTTCTCATGCTCGAACGGTTTGGAGCAATTGAATTTAGTAAGCAGGTTGCCGGTACAGAAAAACAGATTTCACACTACAGTGCATTGCCAGATTCTCTTACCAACGAAACAGGGATTGCAGAAAAACTTCGGCGTGATCAGCAGAAACTTCTTGCTATGGTTGAGTACGTCCGCTGCGAAACGGACAGACGCGAGTT
>JABAAH010000077.1 GCA_014238855.1 Planctomycetota bacterium | reverse complement strand
GCAAATGCACCAAGCAGGAAGACCTGTTGTACCCATGCACCAAAAATTGGCACATACATCTGGCCGAGTGTACGAACCATTTCATTACCAGATGGGACAAGCCCCAACCGCCCTAACGTGGCTGCGCCAAGTATGTAGAAAAACACTGTCACCAACGTATACACGACCATAGAGGCCCATGCGTCGAGCTGCATGATACGCATCCACCCCTTTGCGTTATGAGCCCATCCATCAGTAAGAGATCGTGAACCGACTGATTTCCCATACCCTTTCTCCAAGCACCAGTAGGGATACACCATGAGTTCAGCTGCACCCACACCAATGATCCCAAGTGCCGCCAGCGCTACTGAAAAACCACCGTGATTCCCGTCAAATGACGGTGTCAGCCCCGAAACCATTTCCTCACCCGTCACTGCCCAGTTGGCATCAAACTGCAGCATCACCACTGCAAGAAACGTAAATACTGTGAATGCAAGCACAAGAACGAGTGCGAACTTCTCAATAAGCCCATATCGTCCGCTCGCAAGCATTACACCAGTCACGAGTGCCATAAGCATGGAGTAGATTGAGGCATCATGTGGAAACTGAAGCTGCTTCGACTGCAATCGTAGTGTTTCAAGTTTTTTCTTGGCCGCAACCCAATCCTCCGACCCTTGACGTTTTTGAAGTGCCATGTCAACTTCTGCCGCAGCAAGTTCTGCATGCAGCTCACCTGAAACTCGACCAGCCGCTGTAAGTGGCAGTGCGGCAGCAAGTGATTGCCCAACACCAGCAAGAATGCCTCCCTGCTGGACGACGATAAGAATCATCATCACTGCCCAGCACCAATAGATCCAGCCTCGTCCTCCAATTCTTGGACCGGGAACACGGTCAAACGAAGCAAGTGGAGTACGTCCCCAGGTAATCGCATTACGGCCAATCTCAACCTGCACGGCCACCTTCACAGCACAGCCAAGAATGATGAGCCACAACAGGCTAAATCCGACCTTTGCACCAACTACTGTCGTAGCAATAAGTTCACCACTACCAACAATTGAACTTGCAAGAATAATACCTGGCCCAAGGGCTCCAATCGTTTTCCAGAAAGTCTTTGGAGGTGGAGAGTACCCCATACTCTCTCCAGGTACGTTCATGCCTTCTGTCTCACTCACACCAGTCTCACTCACACCAGACCTCTTTTCGAGATACATTCAAATGAACCAAAGCTTTGCCTCATGATCATTCGAAAAAATACATATTACGTCTCCTCTTGACCCAAAGATAATTTAGGTCAATGTGTTCAAATAGTGAACAGGAAATTATCACAAACAAAAAAGCAAACTTTGTTGGACTACGAGCGTTACAAAACGCTTATGTTCGACGACAACATTCCAGTTGGAAAGGATCTGTTTTCATGCAAAGACAAGCAGCTCGCTTGAAAAAAAATGATTCACACGAGTTCTCAACTCTCGACGCAAACCGCGCTCTGGATCTGGTTGTTGCCCTTATGAAGATCCCGGGGCCAAGCTGCCACGAAGCCAAGATTGCTCAGTACGTCCGTCGACGGCTTACTGCCGCTGGCATTCCAGCATCAGCAATCTCAACAGATAACGCACACAAGAAATCACCAGCCGGGGGCAGCACTGGAAACCTTATTGTAAAACTTCCCGGTACGCTACGGGCTCCGCGAAGAATGCTCATGGCGCACCTTGACACCGTACCACTTTGCGTGGGGTGCAGACCCATACAGCGCGGAGACTCATATATTTCTGGCAATCCAAGGAGTGCTCTCGGCGCTGATAACAGGTCGGGGGTTGCAGCGGTACTTAATGCTATTCTTGAAATCAAACGAAAAAAGATTCCTCATCCCCCCCTTACTCTGCTCTTTACTGTCCAAGAAGAACTCGGACTCTTTGGCAGCCGATTCGTCAATGTAGGAAAGCTTGGAAAACCAAAGCTTGCATGGAACTGGGATGGCCGAGGGCCACATAGAATTACGCATGCTGCTATTGGCGGCAGAACTCTTTCAATTACTTTTCATGGTATAGCAAGTCATGCAGGTGGAGCCGCTGATCGAGGAGTAAGCGCGATTGCACTTGCAGGACTGGCCATTCAAGATCTGGTAAGTGGGGGCTGGCATGGAGAGTTTCTTCGTGGTGGAAAAGTTGGAACATGTAACCTCGCAACAATTCACGGCGGTGATGCTACGAATGTTGTGACTGATCGCATCGATATTGAAGGGGAATGCCGCAGTTTTGACCGAAGGCTTCTTGACCGTATTGCTCGTGAAGTCGAGCGAGCCTGCGAAAGAGCCGTTCGCTCTTTAAAAAATAGTCAGGGCCAGCGAGGCTCGGTTACATTTCACACCGATATTGAATACGAGCCTTTTTCAATCTCAAAAAATGCACCCTCTGTGAAAGCAGCCGAGGTTGCGATTCGAGAACTTGGCATGAAGCCGGAACTTCTTACCACGCAGGGTGCACTTGACTCAAACTGGCTCAACGCCCGCGGCATTCCCGTGGCAACCCTTGGAGCTGGACAGGTTGCAGGCCATTCGCTGACCGAAAGACTTGATATCGAACAGTTTCTTACTGGCTGTAAAGTAGCACTTCAGCTCGCAACATCACCAAAGCTCTATGCATAACCTGTTTCTACATTGCGTATCACAACGTTCCCGCACAGCACCTAGTCAAAATCAGTAGAACGAAGAACCTCTACAGTCTCAAGGCAGATAGTCGCCATAAATTCTGGCAGAACTTCAGATCGTAAAAACTCTATGAGTGCGGCGGCCTTGGTTGTGGGGACTAAAACCTCGAGTCGAACACCTCGTGCTCGCTGAAGCAGTGGCCCATCGGCAGACTCTCGCCCCCCGCCCTTACATTCGGTAATTGTATATCCGGTGATCCCTCGCTCGAAAAACTCTTCGATAAGATGCTCTGCAACTGCAGATGGCGCCATAATCGTCAACCGCTTCATCTGACCTAATGTGCGTTTACGAGTGGCCAGCGCGTTATCTGACATTGGAATGAGAGAGTCGAGCCCGCGGACATCAAAACCGAGTCCCTCAAGTTCGAATGCTTCCCGCATCTCTTCGAGCTTTTCTAGCACGCTATCATCCACGAGTTGCACACCCGAAAGATCAATAATCAGGTTACGTTTCTGCACAAGGCCTACTTGCTCGATCTGTCGTCGGAATGGAATCCAGTTGCTAAAAACAGCAGAATCTCGAGCACGAATGAGACTTGTATTACCTGAGACATCTTCAACTTCTAAGTACGGCTTAAACAGTGAACGAAGTGGAACACCGTTTGCTAAGTGAAGTGATACTTTCAGAACCACTCCAATCAACACACCAACAAGTAAGTCAGTGACGACTACCATCACCATCGTCGTGACAAAAATCGCAAGCTGTTCACGACCAATGCGATAGATGTGAATAAACTCAGTGGGATGAGTAAGACGGAAACCCGTATACACAAGCATGGCAGCAAGGGCTGCAAGAGGAATAAGGTGAAGAAACGTCGGAATAATAGCGACGCATAACAGCAGAAAAATCGCATGCCAAAAATTAGCAAAACGTGTCTTCCCGCCGTTATCAATATTCGCTTTGGAGCGGACGATTTCTGAAATCATCGGCAAGCCACCGACCAGCGACGCAAATAGATTGCCAACACCTACCGCAAAAAGGTCTCTGTCCATACTGCTTCGACGCTTCCATGGATCAACAGCGTCTATTGCTTTTGCGCTCAGCACAGACTCAAGGCTACCAATACAGAAAAAGATAATCGCCCACTTCCAAGCCCTTGGGTCAGCGAGTACTGCAAAGTTCGGCAAAGTAATATCTCGAAACATGCCAAAAATCTGTTTTGGCATACTGACAAGAAACTGTTCACCCAGCTGATATTCATGTCCCTGCATGTAGTACGAGTGCTCATGCAGGAGATCAAAGCCATACCCTGCAGGCATAGCCACGAGCAACACCACGATCGGCGCTGGCACCCTACACAAAATCGGCCAGGGTCGGGTGCAGGTCTGCCAACCAAACATAATAATAAGACTCACGATACCGATGACAGCAATTGCCGGATTTGCCTCAGCAAGGAGATGTGGAATGTCTGTCAGGATTTCTAGTGGTTCACCTGATGCACTTACGCCTAACGCAATCGGAAGCTGCTTAATACAAATGATAATACCGATTCCGGCAAGCATTCCGTGCACTACTGAGATCGGGAAAAATTCTCCAAGTATTCCCGCTCGAAAAGATGCGAACACAATTTGAAGAATAGCTGCTGCAAAGCCAATTGCTAAGGCGGCACGATATGCCTCCTGATCAATCGGAGCCCAGCCGCCACTCATTCCATCACCACTAAACTCTGAAACACAGCCAGCCAGAACCACGATCAGTCCAGCAGCGGGGCCCTTGATTGTAAGCTCACTGTTTGTCAGCAGTGGCGTCACAAAGCCTCCGATAATAGCTGTAAAAACACCAGCAATCGGCGGATACCCGCAAGCAAGTGAAATACCAAGGCACAGCGGAAGAGCAATAAGAAAAACGAGAAATCCAGAACGAATATCGTCACGTGCGTACTCAAAAAACCCGGCAAGATTTCCCCGAGGCACTGAAGGCTTTGGTTCCCTTGATGACATAAACGACTCTTGAATGAACTATTGCGTGAGAGAAAATCCCACATCGTAGTCCAACTCTACGCAAAAACACCGTAATTTACATGCCGTATGGAAAATCAACGTCTTCAGTGAGCCCACTGGCTCGAATTGACCCGACGGCTTTCCCATATTCAAGCAGAAGTCGGTTTGCAAATGTGATTCGCTTACGCAGCCATGCGTCCCGCTCATCTGCTGATTCTTCACCGAGCAGCATATCGGCAGCGTCTTGAACAAGGATGTGTTCTGGAATAATGAGGAGCCGATTATTTTTATATCCACTCATCCTCAGTTCACTAATTGGGTAACTGCCACCACGAGCAGCCGATACCCCAACAACAATAGCTGGCTTATGCCCAACTTCCTTCTGGCCAGCAAAGAGTAAGAGATTTTTTAAGCCAGGAGGAACCATACCGGCCCATTCAGGTGTGACGAAAATAAAAGCATGTGCTAATTGCATGCGGTCGCGGATAGGCTTCCATAAGGATGCAAGGGAACTCGATTTCTGCCATATACTTTCGTCCCAGAGCGGCAAGGGGTTCCCAGACAAAGAGAACGGATCTACGACTAGAGTCGGATCAATTCGGAGAAGGTCGTTACCAACATATTCAGCCACTCGTGCAGACTGGCTCTCCTGACGATGACTCCCAGATACAATCATTACTCTCATCATAATTTCCTTATCACTACCTGCCGCCACTACTTCCTGGCTGCTTTAGAGAAACAACTTGCGACTATTATACCTTCCCAAACCGACCCTATCGCCTTGCACCTTGTCAGAATTGTTTCGTTTACGCCAGCACGGAAGCAATGCATTGCCTCAAGAAAAATAACATCACACACCTTACAGCAAAGCCCGACGCCTATGTTTCAGTGACCACTTTTATTTTATTCAGTTCGAATTCCCAATCACCCCTATCAGCCGAACAACCCCAAACCCATACACAGAAAACCTCTCTCGGCAGAAACGGCGAACGCAGCCACGACCTTTACAATCTCACCAAAGCATCACCAGTCGTCACGACGTGGCAACCCTGTGCGAAACTGAGGAGTGTTTCTAACCACTTTGAAAATCTATACGGGCCTTGGAAGTAGCAATTGATACTCGAAAACCTGCTGATTCTCTCCCAAAACCAACTGCCTCCAGTTTTTTGTGAACTTTGATTTGATAACATCAATGGGCACCAGTACATATGCTTACAGAAATGTTAAACCACAGGAATTTACTTATGTTTCGTACTCACCTACTGTGTACAGTCGTTCTTTGCACGTGTTTTGTACAGACACCGGTTCACGCCGAAAACGTGGTGCGCGCAGCAATAAAAACTGCAACAACGCCCGCCCACCGCATGAAAAGTGATGAAAAAAACTGGTGGCAAGAACGACACGAAGAAAAGCTTACGGAGGCACAAAACGGCACGTGGGAAATTGTTTTTCTTGGTGACTCGATCACTCACAGTTGGGAAACTGCCGGAAAGAAAACATGGAATAAATATTACCGAAAAAGGAAGGCGCTCAATCTCGGTTTTAGTGGTGACCGTACAGAACACGTCCTCTGGCGACTGGACAACGGTGAATTCGATGAGTTATTACCAAAAGTAGTGGTCCTTATGATTGGCACGAATAATACCGGTCACAGGAAAGATCCACCGAAGGCTATCGCTGCCGGCATCGAGAAGATTATTGAACGGATCAAAAGTAAATCGCCTGATACAAAAATTCTTCTTCTTGGAATTTTCCCACGGGCACAGAAATTGACTGACCCACAAAGAAAGAATAATGACGATACAAACACTCTGATATCAAAACTATCTGATAACAAAAATGTTATTTATCTCAACATTAATGAACGATTCCTTTTACCCGACGGAACACTTTCAAAAGAAATCATGCCTGATCTACTGCATCCAAAACAAAAGGGATATGCAATTTGGGCTGAAGCAATTGAACCAACGCTTCGAACATTGCTTGCCGAGGGCAACTAAGACACGCGTGAAGAGCACGTACTGATGATGCGGCTCACGCGGTCACTTGTGAAGAATTAATTTTCCAGACATCGTAAGCGTCAGACGATACATATCGTTGCCGTGTAGAATCTGTAATTCACGCTGTCCCTGCAAAAGTTCTTTTGAAGAAACCACCTGCACTGGCGGACTTTGTTGAAGACCCTCTTCTTTGGGAGATCTTTGATTTTGAATTGATTCGTTTCTCATTATTTGTAAGCCACAATGCTGTTGACGAACTCGAATGATTGACTAGACTACACCTATTGAGACTGAATCTCAATATCAATTCCTAGCCAGCCCGAGATTTTTCTCCAAAGCCAGCCAAAAGCATTCCCTTCTGTCAAAAAGGTAAAGTAATGAAGACGAAAAATCTTGGAAAACCCTCGGGGTTTACGCTGATTGAACTTTTGGTCGTCATCGCCATTATTGGCGTGCTCGTCGGCCTCCTCCTTCCCGCCGTTCAGCAGGCTCGAGAAGCTGCACGACGTGTTTCCTGCAGCAATAATTTCAAGCAAATGGGCTTGGCACTGCATAATTTTGAAAATGGGCAAAGACATTATCCAGTAGCTTTTGAGCAAGATAGCAGTGGAGCTCAAATAAGTGATTGGGGGGTCTCTGCACAACTGCTTCCTTTCATCGAGAACGCAGCCTTGGGTGCCGAAGTTAGGGATGCGATCGCATCTGCAACTAGCTACAGTACTAAACAAATAAATGGGAAGTATCTTTGCTCTTACCGAATTGACACCTTGCTCTGTCCAAGTGAAATCAGGGATGAAGTTCGCTTAAGTGGTGGTGTAGAAAAATACTACCCAACCAACATTGGTTGGTCTCGTGGAACTGGCGTGATCCTGCCAGCAGGCAGTGGCAACGGGGCATTTGGTGTCAACCAAAAGTCAAAGCCTAGGGATTTCAGAGACGGTATGTCCAACACACTCGCTGCTGGTGAGAAAAAGGGGTACACACCCTACATGCGTGACGGCGGCGGACTCACAACCGTTCCAGCATTGACTGCAACGGATCTATCCGGCCTGGGTGGAAGTCAAAAAGACGACAGTGGGAATACCGAATGGTGTGATGGACGTACTCATCAGGATGGATTGACCACAACATTCCCACCAAACACGGTGACTAAAAATTCTGGTCACCCTGATGGAGATTTCACTTCACAGCGTGAAGGTAAGGGTGTGAATACTGCTGCTGTTGCTGTCGTGACGTCACGAAGCTACCACAATGGCGGTGTTTGTAATGGTCTTATGATGGACGGATCAACCAAATCCTTCACATCAACCATTGACGGAACTACCTGGAGAGCTCTTGGTACTCGCAATGGTGGTGAAGTTGCTTCTGCACCATAATTACTGCAGCTAAGACGACTTCATTCAAGTTATCAAACGTTGAGTCGGTGGGGGCCAAAACCTCCACCGACTTTTTTATTTAAAAAGGCCACCAACCTGCACGATTAAACTTTTTTGGAAGAATAATCTCTGAGTTTTTTCTGAGCATTGCCACCGATTGATAATTAATATCCTGAACACCGTATAGCTCGACTCCGTTTCTGCGCTGCGCGATAATTTCCGCCACTTCGTCGGTAATTGTCTGGACGCTATTGAGATATAACTGTCCTTGATAAGGAAGTAGCGCAAATGCAACATCTTTATCAAGAACCTTAATCCCATTCAGAAAGAGCCAACCTTGATGCTTTGAGAGCGCGGTCGCGACCTCCGGACTCATGGACTGCAACCCGTCGAGATGCAGCCATCCACGATGTGTCCCTAAAACTTCAGCAACCTCTGGAGTGATTGCTGTAAGCCCGTTTAAAAACAATTTGCCACGAGTCTCAGCTATGACACGTGCAGTATTTACATCGAGGCTTTTTAACGCATTGAGATCAACGCCTTCTTCACTTTGATTCGCCCGTGCAAGAACTTGAAGGATATCAACGTGTAATGGGAGTTGTTCTTCCAAAGGAATTTGTTCCGTTGCAACACATACTGTCACCGGAATCAACAGTACAGAAAGCACCATCACAAAAAAAAGACACTTCAATTCGTGTTGCGACCGCAAATTCATCAAACACCTCACTTTCACTCTTCATACTATTCGTCAAGGATCAGGTTGAACAAGACATTTAATTGTCTATGTTTTGAAATTACAACTTGACAGTGAGACTCATTCTCAGCAGTTACGTCTTCTTCAATATCAGCGATGGCGTCATGATGTTTTCACGTTCCGATTATGTATAAGACGGTGGTCGTTCGTGCGTCCATACTGTTGGGGTAGATGTCATTTCGAACAAAAGTATTCCACCAGAAGCCATCTCCTTCCAACACAGGTACGGTCTTTGATGCGGAACGCCATTGAGAGATACGCCCTGAACATAATGCCTGCCATCACCCCCTCCCACTGCTTCTATGACAAGGGGGGGGCACGATTGTCCGCAGTGTATTTGTGTACGATCAAAAAGTGGTGCGCCGAGTAAAAACACATCCTGGCCAGCAACCGGAAAAATCCCCAGTGCACTCCAGACATACCATGAACTCATGCCGCCGGAATCATCATTTCCGACCATACCTCCGGGTGTATCTCCATAACACTGCGTTAGTCCTGCCCGAATAACTTCGCAGGCCTTATCATGCCGTCCTGCATAAATGTATGCGTATGGCGACTCCATATCTGGCTCATTGTTCAGCCCTTCAAAGCGACCAAGGGACTCACCCTTCGCCATTTGCTCCCGACATGGAAACACACCGGGCTGCTCAACAGGAGCAGCATCGTACCCAAAAAAAGCATCCAACATGTTGACAAACGAGACATCACCACCGGCAAGCTTGATTCGACTGGCCATATCGTGCAGCAACCGAAAACTGTAGTTATATTTGGACCCTTCGTAGTATGTTGACTCCCTCAGAAGGCCATTCTGATCAAAGGCATTCTTCCACTGGGTGGCGTACTCGAGCATACGTTTCGATGCGGCAGTATCACCAACTT
>JABAAH010000076.1 GCA_014238855.1 Planctomycetota bacterium | reverse complement strand
AGGAAAACACACGCAGCAAGAAGGCTGGGTCCATACTCCTACCGTCATTCAGTGGCCACAAAAGGTTTTCGCCGGAGAGGTGTATACGGGACTCATGGGTACCATCGATTTTTACGCCACCGCTGCCGCGGCTGCTGGGATCGCCTTGCCGAAGAAGTGCGATGGGAAAAATCTTCTTCCGTTTCTTGCGGGTGATGCGCAAGGCGATGCTCACGAATACTTGTTTTGGCATAATGCTGATCCAACGGACGCGCCGCGTCGGAATATCTATGCAGTGCGTTGGAAACAGTGGAGACTGATCAAGGCAGAAGGCGAGTGGACGCTTTATGACCTCTTGCAAGATCCGAAAGAAGAGCAAGACGTCGCCGACACCCACGCAGACGTAGTCAAGAATATGGTCACACACTACGACGAATTTGTGAACTCACTGCCACCTCTGAAGCCAAGTGCAAATTACAAGGGAGGCGGGAAGATTATAAAAGGGTGGGGCTGGGAGATCGGCACTGGTGGCGTGTTACCAGCAGTCCAGTGAGCACATCATGGACGTGCTGGTGTGAACCATGGAAGAGCTAAAAGGGAAATGCCAAGAGGGCATGGTACAAAGAATGTAGTCTCATTTCTGGCAGGCTGTATAGAGAGCCAGGTACGCGCATCTGGGCATTGCATGTTTGGGAGGGTTTTGATGAGTTTTATTCAGAATGTGATCTGTCGATTGAGTCTGTGTATTTCAGTCTCAATGTTGTTTCTTGTTGGTTCGAGTATGTGCTCTGCAGAGGGACATCGGCTGGATGATCCAGCCACTTGGGTAGATCCTTCGTTCTGGAAATCGTTGAAGCCGTCCGGGCAAATAACTGGCTGGGAATTTCATGATGGTGAAATTTCTCTCGTGCGTCCTGGTGGGGAGAGCATCCTGAGCAAGCCAGTTGTTTCTGACTTTGAGTTATCGTTTGATTGGAAGATTGCGACCAAAGTTAACAGTGGTGTGAAATATCGTGTTCGGAAACACGGTGCTCCGTATTGGAACAAGGCGTATCAGGGTGCCGGATACTGGGGGATCGAATATCAGATTTATGACGAAAAGCCAAACACAGATGGATTGCATGCAACAGGTGCAATTTATGATCTGGCAACTGCCGCACGAGATAAAAAAGTACATCCTCCGGGCACGTGGAACACCGCGAAGATTGTCGCCAACGGATCGACAGTGAAGCATTTTCTCAATGATAGCTTGGTTGCATCAATAACTACTGAAGGACCGGAGTGGGAACGAACAATCGCACTGAGTAAGTTCGCAGGCTTCAGGAACTTTGGGCAGTCTTCGACAAAAAGTCGCATCATGCTCACTGATCATGGTGGCAAAGTATCGTATCGAAATTTTCGGTTTGTGACACTTCCGCAAAAGAATCAATCGTCAGTACAACGGGCTGGGCCGTTTCTTGCCGATGGAATGCGAAATAGTTGGGCTGATCAGACTTCGATTGGAATCTGGACTCGCACAACACGATTCCCCGAAATGAATTCCGGTGGCAAGAAGTTTCAGTCAATTTCAAACAAGCAGGTGAAGGAGTTGGAAGAAGCCGCTGATGCCGTGCAGTTTCTTACAACGCAGTTGCCAGCGGGAGCCTCGCTTGACGATATGATAGGGGCGTGCCCTGGCGCTGCCGGTGAAGTTCGCCTCACGTATTTTCCTGAAAAACGGCTCAAGTCAAAAAAGCAGACAACCCAGTGGAGGAAAACAGCCGCGGCTGAAGACTTTACAGCACAGTGGCATTTGAATGATCTATCCCCTGGTACTCGGTATGTAGCTGTGCTCGAGGTGCGATCCCCCGGTGGTCAGGAGACAACGGCAGTGCTGCGTGGTGGCTTTGAGACAGCACCTGCTAAAAAACTTCGGAAAAGTCTCTCGTTTTGCATGACCACGTGCCATGATTTCATTCGTACTGATAATGGCCTGCAAGGGCATAAGATGTACCCGTCGCTTGGAAAAATGAATCCTGCGTTTCTCGTTCACGCAGGAGATATTGAGTATTACGACAAGCCGGAACCATGGGCGCTGACAGTTGAGTTGATGCGGTTTAAGTGGGGGCGAATTTTTTCCCTACCTGATAACCGGTCGTTTTACAAAAACCATACGACGTATTTTTTAAAGGATGACCACGACACGCTCAAAAATGATTGCTGGCCGGGCCAACAATATGGATCGGTCACGTTCGAGGAGGGTGTGCGTCTGTTTAATGAGGAACAGTTTCCTTCGCGGACACCTCGATATCAGACTGTTCAGTGGGGAAAAGACTTGCAGGTCTGGTTTCTTGAGGGTCGTGATTTTCGCAGTCCAAATACCATGGCGGATGGTCCTGAGAAAACAATTCTTGGAGCCGAGCAAAAAGCATGGCTTTTCAAGACACTCGATGCATCGACTGCAACGTTCAAACTTATCTTTAGCCCAACGCCAATCGTTGGTCCTGATCGAAGTGGGAAAAAAGACAATCATGCCAATACAATTTTTGCGCATGAAGGCGAGCAGTTACGACAGAAGTTTTCATCTGTTGATGGTGCCATTGTGCTGTGTGGTGACCGGCACTGGCAGTATGCATCAGTAGATGAAGAGACAGGTCTGTGGGAGTTTGGGTGTGGTCCTGGTAGTGAGAAGCACCAGTTGGGATGGAAGAAAGGCGATGAGCGGTCCTCGCATCGGTTTCTTCGTGTTGCCGGTGGGTTTCTTTCAGGGCACCTGGAATCGAAAGGCAAATCAAGCGAATTGACCATGCACCATCGTACAGTGGACGGAGATATCGTGAGTACGTTTCGCTTTCCTATGGAAAAACGTCTGTGAACGATGCGATCTATTGCAGGGTGTGCCATACGCTTGATGGTTCCAAGCGGATCGGCCTAACCTTTCCGGAGCTATTTGAGAAGCCATAAGTGGAGAATCCATAAGTGGAGAATCCATAAGTTGTCCGGCATCATAGGGTGAAGAAGTGGTGCCAGCTGAGGATCGCCTGTGAGTGTCAATTCTTGAGATGCAAGCGGCCGTTGTTCAGGGGTATGGAAAAGCAAATCATATGGTCGACATCACGCAAACACTCGATAGACAGCAGATTAATGCTTTGGTCGAATTCCTGATGCAGTCGAAGTGAATTGTGAAGCTAGTAGTGCCGTTGGAACGAGTCTTTGTGTACGTGCAATGGTGCATGAGCTTGGCTTCTAGAATGACACAGATGTGAATACACGTCTATGAATACAAGGCGAAGGAGAATCTCAGGAATGTTCGAGGTGCCAAAGATGTGGCGATGTGCAATGAAGCCTCTGTCTTTACAGGCTCGACATATGGCGTGTGTTATGTGCCTGATGAGTGTGATCAGTACACCCGTGTATGCGGATGATACATTTGTTCCGTACACATCTGCGAAGGTGCCAAAGACGGCGGTTGCCCTCTGGGAAAAATACGATCCAAGAAATGAGCCACTTGATGTAGAGGTTGTTCAAGAATGGATAGCCGATGGTGTTGTGACGCGGTATGTGATTTTCACTGTAGGTACGTTTAAAGGTGCGAAATCACGGATAGCAGCGTACTATTGCTTTCCGGCCGGAGAAGCCGACCTGCCGGCATTCGTGTGGGCACACGGCGGTGGCCAGCGGGCAGACCGTCACCGCGGAGAGTACTTTGCTCGACAAGGCTATGCCTCTATTGATATCAATTGGCTGGGGCGTCCACTTGAGGACGGAATTGAGATCAACACAGATTGGGGCAACGTTGACCCAACACAAGGCCCCCGCTTCTACAGTAAGGCTCTTCGGAAGGGCTGGAAGCGGAGTCTGCAGCCTGATGAATACACGATTGATTCGGTGCCAAGTCCGCGAAACTCAAACTGGTTTTTGCTGTCGGTTGCCGCACGACGTGGCATCACTTTTCTTGAGCAGCAGCCCGAAGTGAATGCTGACAAGATTGGTTTATCCGGATTTTCAATGGGAGGCATGATTACCGCGCTGACGGCTATCGACACACGGTTGAAAGCTGTCGTGCCATTTGTTGGAGGGACAGGATTTAAATACGTTGATTTCCCTGGTGGTATCGAAGGAAGTTCAATTCGAGCTCACTTCCAGAACCTTGAGCTTTATAAAGCAACCGTCGATGCCAGTTCCTACTGGCCGTTTGTTCGTTGTCCGGTGTGCTTTATTAGTTCAACGAATGATTTTCATTCTGTGTTCGACCGGATCTATCAATCGTTGGCCTTGGTGCCACATTCACAGTGGCGAGTGAGTACAAACCTGCATCAGAATCATGGGCCCGGTCCCGAACAATGGGCAATGCTCAATCTCTGGTTCGACCAATATCTCAAAGGTATTGAACAGCATATTCCTGCGACACCAGCATCAACCTTCTCGGTATCTGATGGAACAGCCTCATTTTGTGTCACGCCAGAGAATCAAGACCGACTTGTGGCAACTGAAATTTACTTCAGTTACGATCCCAATTCACGCACCCGTTTCTGGGAGCGTGCTGAGGCTCGGCGTGAGGGGCAGGCATGGTCGGTCGATATCCCCGTCCATAAGGATCTGCCGCTGTATGCATTTGCTCTCTGTCGATACAAACTTGGGCATGTTCAGCTGCTCGAGCGAGGTAAGACCACAACATACACCTTGAATTCTGTAGAGCAGTCTTTCCTACCGTCAGAAGTAAAACTTGAACGACTGCTTGATCTGGCAGACCCCCAAGAACCAGTTGATAACTTTGAAAATGGATTTGTAAATTGGTCGTCACGAGACCAGCGAACAATGAAGACATATAAATTTCAAAGTCCTTATCTTGATCGTCAAAGCACAAGAAAACTGGTTGTTGTTGTTGATCCGCAGGGAAGAAAGCTCAACGTAAGGATGCGGACGGATAGCGGTTTTCTGAGCCGTCCGGATAATATTGGAAGCTTCTCGGCAGGGAAGATAGTCGAGGGGCAAGGCCCACAGAAAATAGTCCTGCGACGAGAAGACTTCAAAGGGCCTGACGGAAAAGAGCTTGAATGGTCGAAGATAGCGACCTTTGAGATTACAATTTTTGATACGGTAAATAATCAGAAGATTGAGTTGGCAACAGGCAGCGGTGCCAAAACGATCCAGTCAATAATGCTCGTAGAGTAAGTGGAAATAGATTCGACAGCCTTCGGTACAGAAAAGGAACACAGTGTCATGGTGCGCTATCCTTTGCGGATATTTGTTCTTGGTATGGCACTGCTAAGTAATTTTTATTGCCAATTGGTGTGTGCTGAAGAGCAGCCCAACATCATTTTTATCTTTGCCGATGATTGGGGGTGGGGTGATCTCAGTTGCCATGGCCATCCTTACGTAAAGACACCAAATATTGATCGTCTCGCGAGCGAAGGGACTGATTTTTTTCGGTTCACGGTGGCTAGCGGTGTCTGTTCGCCGAGCCGTACGGCGGTTATGACAGGGCACTTTCCTGCTCGGTACAACATCAATGGACATTTTGCCTGGGTGGATCAAAACGCTCGTCGCAACATGCCCGACTGGCTTGATCCAGCGGCTCCATTATTGCCTCGGATGTTGCAGGGCGCGGGGTACATGACAGGGCATTTTGGGAAATGGCATCTCGCAAATGACATGATTCCCGATTCACCACTTCCGAGCGAGTACGGCTATGACAAATATGGAGCATTTAACTGTGCTGGTGAGCAGATGCCAGTTCATGATGACGTGAATCATACGATTTCACTGATTACTGAAGCTATAAAAAAACAGAAACCCTTCTTTATCAATCTTTGGATGCATGAGCCGCATACGCCTTTTCATGTCCTTCCGAAGTATCGTTGGTGGTTTCAGGATCTTGAAAACGAAACTGATAATATCTACGCCGCGACGCTTGCGCACGCTGATGATCGGATTGGCTGCCTGTTAGATTTTCTGGATCAAAACGATCTCACTAAAAAAACACTTGTTATCTTTAGTTCAGACAATGGACCTGCACGAGCAGCCAGTCCAGCGGAATTGAAATTGTCCTACGATACTGCAACTGGTGCAGGGTTTGGTATTGGGGCATCCAAAGGCGTGACGGGGGGAAGAAAAGGCTATAAGGCGGCACTTTTTGAAGGCGGTGTTTGCGTTCCCTTTATCGCACGCTGGCCGGGTAAGATACCTGCTGGTGTTGTTGACAACCAGACGCTTCTCTCAGCCGTTGACCTTGTGCCAACATTGTGTGAATTGGCTGGTGCAACGATGCCGGCAGGGTACACGCCGGATGGTGTGAGTCAGGTTGATGCCTTGTCTGGAAATGCGATTCCTACGCGAGAAAAGCCACTGTTCTGGAAAGCAACATCGCCTTGGCCCGCTCCCCAAAATAGACCATTCCATTGGGGGTCGTACGCAGTTGTCGATGATCGGTGGAAATTGATTGGAAACGAAGACCTCAGTTATGTGGAACTGTATGCCATCACGGAAGATCAACTGGAGTCGACTGAGTGCGGCAAACAGTATCCTGAGGTTGTTTCCGTATTAAAGAAACGACTCGAGGAATGGCAGGCAACGTTGCCGCCAAAGCCGACAGGGCCCGTCTTCTCATCGGGTCGTTCGCGACAGAATTTGTAGCCTCCCAGAGAAGCAGAATGCAAAAAAAACGGACTTCAAAGAGGCGATTGCGCATTTTGCATGGTGAAAAACATTTTTTTGAAATACATTGTTGATCAAAGGGATGGATCGCGAATGGCTCGCGAGTGGTCGTAATTGACGTATTGGTCTAACGAGGAGATGTTGAATGGAACGCATGGTATCGAACACATTGCTGAAGAGCTGGTCTGTAACTTCTGAACGAGTAATGATCGCTATGCTCATGTTTGGGACCGTTGCCCTTGGTCAGGTAGCTGAAACCCAGGCAGCTGAAAATTCAAAAGATACGGCTTCTTTCTCAAAACCAGATCGTACTGTGCTTCCGATGCCAAATACTGCTCGGCCTGAGCTTGTTGTTTATGATGCAAAAGACCCGGACGCTGTGTTTCCTGCCATCCCTCAGGTTCGGCCGCCAGAAGGATCACCGAACGTTCTTGTTGTGCTGCTTGATGATGTTGGCTTTGGCGCGTCGAGTACGTTCGGGGGGCCATGCCAGACACCAACACTCGAACGACTCGCTGCAGGTGGTTTGAAATACAACCGCTTCCACACAACGGCGCTGTGTTCTCCAACGCGGCAGGCGCTTTTGACTGGACGTAACCATCATTCCGCAGGTATGGCAGCAATAACAGAACTGGCAACCGGTGCGCCCGGCTACTCATCTGTGTTACCGAATTCAATGTCACCACTTGCTATGACATTGAAACTTAATGGCTACTGCACAGCTCAGTTTGGAAAATGCCATGAAGTTCCAGTGTGGCAGGCCAGTCCTGTTGGGCCTTTTGACGCATGGCCGACTGGAGGTGGTGGATTTGAATACTTCTATGGCTTTATCGGTGGTGAAGCCAACCAGTGGTACCCAACCCTGTACGAAGGTACGACACCGGTTGAAAACAAAAAGACACCCGAACAGGGCTATCACTTCATGGAAGATATGGCTACCAAGGCGATTAAGTGGATTGGACAGCAGAAGTCGCTCGCCCCAGAAAAGCCATTCTTCATGTATTTTGCGCCAGGCGCGGCACATGCTCCTCACCACGTGCCAAAAGACTGGGCTGACAAATATACTGGACAGTTTGATGGCGGATACGATGCGATACGGGAAAAAATCTTCGCACGACAGAAATCACTTGGCGTTATCCCGTCAGATGCAGTTCTCACTGCAGAGAATTCAGAGGCGCCACGTTGGAAAGATATTCCCGAAGATTTCAGGCCAGTCCTTGCACGTGAAATGGAAGTCTATGCTGGTTTTGTTGAGTACACAGACCACCACATTGGTCGCATTGTAGATTCCCTTGAAAAGCTACAGGTTCTCGACAACACCCTTATCTACTACATAGTCGGTGATAATGGTGCCTCAGCAGAGGGTGGCCTCAATGGGTGCTTCAATGAAATGAGTTACTTCAATGGCATTCAGGATCTTGAAACAGAGGAATACCTGACAAAGAGAAAAGATGAGCTTGGAGGGCCAGACTCATATAACCATTATGCCGTTGGTTGGGCATGTGCCATGAACACGCCATATCAATGGACGAAGCAGGTTGCTTCACATTGGGGTGGCACACGCAATGGTACCGTTGTGCATTGGCCGGCGGGAATTAAGTCGAAGGGTGAAATGCGATCACAATTCTGTCATGTGATTGATGTTGCTCCGACCGTTCTTGATGCAGCAAATCTTCCTCAGCCACGTTTTGTGAACGGTGTTGAGCAGGATGCAATTGAAGGTACCAGTATGCAATACACCTTCGATGACTCAAAAGCCAAGGAACGTCATAGTACCCAATACTTTGAGATTCTTTGTAATCGTGGCATTTACCACGATGGTTGGACTGCAGTTACCAAGCATCGAACTCCTTGGGCGGCTCCAACAGAAAAGCTGCCTGCCTTTGATGATGATAAATGGGAGTTGTATGCCGATACAGACTGGACTCAATCAGAAAATCTTGCCGAGAAGATGCCGGAAAAACTCCACGAACTTCAGCGGCTCTTCCTGATCGAAGCTGCGAGATACAAGGTGCTGCCACTCGATGATCGTGTGTTTGAAAAGTTGAATCCTGATACAGCAGGCCGTCCTGTTTTAGTGAAAGGAACAACGCAAATCTTGTTTCCAGGTATGGGACGACTTCTTGAAAACTGTGTCTTGAGTATCAAGAACAAGTCGCACGCAGTGACCGCTGGTATCGTCGTCCCTGAGGATGATGCTACAGGAGTCATCATATGCCAGGGTGCAAATATCGGTGGCTGGTCACTGTACGCTCATGAGGGCAAACTAAAATATTGCTACAACTATGGTGGTTTTGGGAACACCTTTGTGACATCAAAAGAAAAGCTTAGCCCTGGTCAGCACCAGGTTCGCATGGAGTTTGCTTACGAAGGCGAAGGGCTCGGTAAGGGCGGCACCGTAAGTCTGTTCGTTGATGGTGATGAGGTTGCCGAAGGCAAAGTTGAAGCAACCCTCTCCAATATCTTCTCAGCCGATGATGGCTTGGATGTTGGTGAAGATTCCGGTGCTCCTGTTTCACCTGACTACGGCCCTGTTGGAAATCACTTTAATGGGGAAGTGAAAGGCGTTCAGCTCTCAATTGCGGAAGGTGAAAATGAGGGGCAGGTTGTCGATCCAAAGGATGCTGTACGAGCCATGTTCGGAAGGCAGTAACTCAAATGAATGTAGAAAAGGAGCGAGTGCCAATGGCCGTACGATTGTTTTTGTGCTCACTGATGCTCATGTCTGTCACGCAGGCAGAAGATCTCTTGCCGTCATGGGCTGATACTGCGCCAAAGCAAGCGATACTCGATTTCGTTGCGAGAGTCAGTGCGACTAATGGGAAAGATTTTGTTCCAGAACAGGATCGCCTTGCTGTTTTTGACAATGATGGAACGCTGTGGCCAGAATGCCCGATGCCTTTTCAGATTGCATATGTGATTGATGAAGTGAAGCGGTTGGCAACTGAGCAACCTGAGTTGGCAAAAGATCCGATGATAAAAGCGGCTCTCGAGGGAGACTTCAAGGCTCTGTTCGCTGGAGAGAAACATGATGGCTTTATGAAGATCATGGCACTGACCCATTCGGGAATGTCCAGTGACGAGTTTTCGAAGCGTGTGAAATCCTGGTTTTCAAAGGCAAAATATCTACCACTTGGCACCTCGTATGGAGAAGCAACGTATCAGCCGATGCAAGAGGTGTTTGGTCTTCTTCGGTCGAAGGGCTTTAAGATTGCTATCGTGTCTGGCGGTGGTGCCGACTTTATGCGGCAGTTTTCTCAAGATGTCTATGATATCGAGCCGGAATGGGTTCTTGGTTCGAGCGCTGATGTTGTATTCGAATTACAGGACAACAAGCCAACATTCATGAAGCAGGT
>JABAAH010000075.1:3315-10381 GCA_014238855.1 Planctomycetota bacterium | reverse complement strand
GAAGGTCAAATTGTTCGGCAGGTATTTATTGAGAGTGGTTGTGATATCAAGCAGGAGCTTTACTGTGCGATTCTTGTTGATCGAGCTGCGGGATCACCAGTGCTTATTGCTAGCACTGCAGGTGGAATGGACATTGAAGAAGTTGCTGCAAAAACTCCAGAGTTAATACTATCCGAACCCTTTGACCCAGATCGTGGACTAGGTGCATATCAGGCCCGCCTCATGGCATCACAACTTGGCTTGCCAACAGCGAGTTGGAGATACGCAGTGCAATTTTTCCAAGCTCTTTGCAAAGCATTCGTTTCTCTTGATGCATCGTTATTAGAAATCAATCCGTTGGTTCTTACTGGTGATGGAACTCTGGTTGCCCTTGATGCAAAAATGACATTTGATGATAACGCACTGTTTCGTCACAAGAGTATTCTTTCACTTCGTGACGCATCCGAAGAAGACCCAGCTGAAATCAGAGCTGCTGCAGCAGGGTTATCATATGTGAAATTGAATGGAGAAATAGGCTGTCTTGTGAATGGGGCTGGCCTGGCCATGAGTACGATGGATCTCGTAAAGTTTCATGGTGGTGAGCCAGCTAACTTTTTAGATGTTGGTGGTGGCGCGAATGTGGAGCAGGTCACTGAAGCATTTCGAATCATTCTGTCAGACAGCAATGTGAAGGCAATATTAGTCAATATTTTCGGTGGTATTATGCGATGTACAACGATCGCAAATGCTCTTGTAGAAGCATCAAAAACATTAGGCTTTACAGTTCCCCTTGTCGTTCGATTGGAGGGTACTGAAGTGGAGGATGGGAAGAAAATTCTGGCCTCAAGCGACACTTCAATTATTACGGCAGAAGGTCTTACTGATGCTGCTCAGAAGGTTGTCGAATCGATAAAGGCGTAAACACTGATTTCTTGTATTCACAGTTCCTCTTATAAAAATAGCGAAGTTTCATGAGCATTCTTGTCGATCGTAACACACGTGTTATTTGTCAGGGCATAACCGGAAAAGTTGGTGAATTCCATACGCGAGGATGCCTCGAGTATGGAACAAGAATGGTAGGAGGTGTTACTCCCGGGAAGGGAGGAGAGAAAATTGCTTACCTTCCAGTATTCGACACCGTAGCTGAAGCCCGTGATGCAACGGGTGCAAATGCAACAATGATATTTGTGCCGCCACCGTTTGCGGCCGATGCCATTCTGGAAGCTGTGGCAGCAGAAATCGAACTTGTCATAGCGATTACAGAAGGCATACCTGTACTTGATATGGCACGAGTCTTACCGGTAGTTGAAAATTCTAAGAGTGTATTAGTCGGCCCGAACTGTCCTGGGGTCATTACACCGGGACAATGTAAAATTGGTATCATGCCGGGCTATATCCATACCCCTGGAAACATCGGTGTGATGAGTCGTTCAGGTACGCTGACATATGAGGCGGTTTGGCAACTCACTCAACTGGGTCACGGACAGAGTACGTGCGTTGGCCTTGGAGGTGATCCACTCGTTGGGTCAAGTTTTATTGACATTCTGTCACTCTTTGAAAAAGATCCTGAGACGCAAGCAATTTTGATGATGGGTGAAATAGGTGGCTCTGCAGAGGAAGAAGCGGCGGCGTACGTAAAGGATCATGTCACAAAGCCGGTGGCTGCCTTTATAGCTGGCCGTACCGCCCCACCTGGAAAACGCATGGGGCATGCTGGAGCAATTATTTCTGGTGGCAAGGGGACAGCAGAAGCAAAGTTAGAAGCGCTTCGTGATGCTGCTATTGAGATCGCAGAAACTCCGGCAGATATGGGAGCTGCAATGGTACGAGCAATACAACAGAAAAACTAATTTGAAAAACATCAGGTAATATTTAGGACGGATCGCAGTATATGAAACGAACTGCTTATGTGTTATTCGGTCCTATGTGAAATATTATTCTAATCTGTCGAAGCCTTTGAAGATTCGCCGGTGTCTTCGGAGGTGTCCGCTTGGTCCTCAGGTGGATAAAGATCTTCCCACGTCGATTGATTCACTCGCCATCGCCACCAATGATTTGTGTTGTATCGCTCCAATAAACCAACAAAGCGATCGAGGTCATTGTCGTCAGGGGGAGCGATAAGAGCGTTTTTTGTAAATTGACCGTCCTTCACAATATCTAGATAAGCCTCAGCGTCATCGCGCTGTTTATTGTCATTCATATCAACAAAAGGCTCACTCCAGATATTTGGTGGTGCAGGCACAAAGGGAGGCGGGGTTTTACCAGCAGGCAGTTTCTCTAGTTCCGGAGGCACGGGCTGTTCAGGGTATTCAGGAACTTGATCCTCATCAAAACGTACAGCTGTCCATGTATCGCCAAGCAGCAAGGTGACTCGTTTATCACCATCTGGTTCAATAATACGGGCAAAAGTTCGTAGCATCGGTTCACCAAAATCAAACCGCAGATCAGAAGCCTGTAGCTGGAAATCTTTTGGAAGAGGTAGAAGGGATATGGCTACAAGGAAACCTCCTGCAGCAATAAAGCCCGCGACTCCACCGACAAATCCCCCACCAACTTTGTCAATAATTGAAAGGAGTTCAATAGATTCATCAGGAACATATTTTTCAATGATCAGATGAATACCAAAAGCTGTTCCGGCGGCTAAGACCACCAAAGAAACAGGGAATGCATACACCGGAGGTATATCAATTGTGATAAGTAATGCAGTAAGCGACGGAATAAAAGTTAGTGCCACAATAAACGAGACGAGGGCCTGCATTCCCACGAGCACGGACCGAAATATTCCATTCAGAAAACCGTATGCAACAAGGCCGAGAACAATAGCAATAGCAGCAAGGCTAGCCACCATTTGAAATATATTTGCCAAAGGTAGTGTCATTTGATCATCTCATACAAAAAAATTCATGAAATTTGTGTTTTTACTTTGCTACTCGCATAACTTCATTAAGGCTCGTGATTCCGGCAAGTACTTTTTGAATACCTGACTGTTTCAGTGTTTTCATTCCAGCCTTCCGGCCCGCCCGCCGAATGTCTTGAATCGATGGTCGCCCTACAAGAAGATCTCGAATACTGTTATCAAAAGCAAGTAATTCATGAATCCCAGTGCGACCACGATATCCCGATTCGATGCACGATGTGCACCCAACCTCCTTAAAAAGAGAAATAGTCTTCCCTGCCGGCACGCCAAGTTTTTGCAGAAAATCATCTGGTGGTGTGTAAGCTTCCTTGCACCGTTTACAGAGTACCCTTACAAGACGTTGTGCTAGAACTGCTGAAAGTGCTGACTGTATAAGTGAAGTATCAATTCCGATATCAAGGAGACGTGTGATTGTCGTAGCTGAGTCGTTAGCATGCAGGGTTGAAAAAACAAAATGACCAGTGAGTGCGGCTTGCATGGCAATTTCCGCAGTTTCTTTGTCCCGAATTTCACCGATAAGAATAACGTCTGGATCTTGTCGTAAGGTAGACCGAAGAATATTTGCAAATGTGAGATCAGCAGCAACGTTCACAGCAGTTTGAGAAATGTTATCAAGTCGATATTCAATTGGATCTTCAATAGTGACTATATTCTTCGAAAAGACATCAAGTTCACCTAATGCTGTGTAGAGCGTTGTTGTTTTTCCTGACCCTGTAGGGCCGCAGACGAGCATCATGCCGTGAGGTTGCTGAATAATCTGTTGCATCTTCTTTGTGACAGAGTCACTCATACCAATGCCCGCGAGCCCGTTTTTGACAATCTCTCCGTCAGAATCGAGTAACCTGAGCGCCATTTTCTCACCGAAGTTTGTTGGTCCTGAGGCTGCACGGATATCAAACTTATGGCTATTAAAAAGAACTGCAAATGTTCCATCCTGTGGTCGTCGCCGCTCAGCAATATCCATATCTGAGAGAACTTTGAGTGCCGAAATCGATGATTTCCCATCCGCTGCCCAGAGTGTCGTCATGTTTTGCATGACACCATCAATTCGGCAGCGTACTACAATCTCTTCACCACTTTTTGGCTCGAAGTGTAAATCAGTGGCACCATTTTTAATCGCTTTTTCAAATAAGCCTTGCACGGTTTGTATTGCTTTCGAACTACTTCGATCCATTCCAGCGCCTTGACCATCAAGTGGTGAGCCATCTTTTTTGAGAAGAATAACACCACTTTTTTCTTTGTTCGAAGCAAGTTGTTGTATCGAATTGCTGAGCAAAGACTCAACATTTTCAATTCCTAAACGATTAGCAATTTTGACCAGAAGTTTTTTGAGAAAGGCAACACATAAAATCCGTTCTTGGGAAGGAGCTTTTTTATCTCTTGTGAACGTATAGACAAAAAGACCGGTAATAAAAACGATTGCAAAAATAGGAGTTGCGCTGAGTCCCCACATGTATGTTGTCAGGAAAAAGAAAGCACCAAATAAAACCGAAACTAATGGCCACGGAGAGTCCCCAAAAATTAATTCAGCGTCCGAAGCAATCCAAAGTGAAGCGGATACCCACAGGACACTGAGCATGACCCAGAATCCACCGTTCCAGAGAATATGATTTAGGCTGTCTGGCGAAATCCAAAAATCCATTACGAGTTTCTCAGGGCAAATTATAAAAAATCTTGATGATGATTACCGAGGGCAATGACTGATCTAAAAACGCTCCTATGCGATGTGGAGCAAAATAATTACAGCACAAGTTTTTTTGGTAAACAAACAATTTTGAAAAAGAAGGCGAGATAACCGTACCCCGTTTACATAATAGATTCGGTATCGGGAAGACACAACCTACAGGAAATTGTGGTTACCACAGATAGTAGATGCCTGCTGTAGCAAGTTTGCTGACTATTCTTCTCTTTGGCTGGTAAACCTATGCATCGAATAGATATGAGCATTAAAACTCATGCGGTTGTACGTCCGGGTAGCGATATCAAATGAAGGAGACACTTTGAAGAAGTCACGCAATCACGGTTCCTTTCAATGATAAAAGTCGGAAAAAATTCGTCGCCTTGAGTCTACATTCGTTTTTTTACTTCAAGTAAAACGCTTTTTGTATCACTGTGAGGGACTGGCCAACTCGCTATACGGCGGGCGGTAACTGTTTTGAGAAGGCCGTGATGGCGTGCTTCTTGTTTTTCTGATTCCCATCGCGGTCCTTTTATTACAAGTAAGCGGTCATAGGAATCGCTGATTGGTTCAAACCAAGTCAGCAACTTACGTAGTGGAGCAACAGCTCGAATGACTAGTGTATGAAACGGAAGGTTGCACTCCACTGCAGTAAGAACAACTTGTTGAGCTGGTTGATGATGAATTTTTAGGGGCAAACCAATTTCATCAAGAATTGACTGTAAGGCAGCTACGCGTTTCGTTGAAGTATCAGATAATTCAACAGTGAGATCATCACGCAAGATGGCTAGGAGGACACCAGGTACGCCTCCGCCAGTGCCGACATCAAGAATATGTTCATCTGTATTTATGTGTGGACATAAGGCGGCGGTATCCGTGATATCTCGCTCAACAAATTGTTGTACGTCCGTATGCCTGGTGAGATTTAGACGTGTATTCCAGTCCCACAGGCTTTTCGCGTAAGCAGCAAGATTTGGAATAACGTGGTCAGGTATCTCAAGACCCAATTGAATAATTTCAGTCCGCAGTGCATGAGCAAGAAAATCTTTAGAATGTTGATGAGGTGTCTGCATGAAGTGAGGAAACCCATTGGAATACAAGGCGGCAACAGTTTTTCTAGGCCCGCCTAGATGAGGTATGAGAATTATAAATCAGTGCCCCATTATGTGCTAACGCTACCGAGACATTATCCTTCGTGCGACTGGCTGTGTGATGGAAGGTTCCAACGCATGACGTGCCTCATGTATTGCAGTTGCAAGCGGGGCATCATTGTTCAAAAAAGTACCGGTCGAATCGGGACGAGCAGTTTGTTGAACCTGGAGGTCTGGTGTCACGCCGACTCGGCTATACGGTTTGCCAGTTGGTGAATAAAAATGAGCAGTGGTTAGTCTCATGCCGACACCAGCCACATCGAGAGGAAAAATTCCTTGAATCGATCCTTTACCGTAGCTTCGGGTGCCAATAATCTTACCTCGTTTATGATCACGAACAGCACCGGCAAAAATCTCACTCGAGCTTGCTGAATCGCCGTCAATGAGAAGAGTGATGGGAATATGCCAAGTTCCCCGGTGGCTCGCGGTGTAGTTAAAATCTTCCTCAGGGCTTCGCCCTCGTGTTGCAACAACAAGTCCACGATCAATAAATAGATCAGATATGTCGACAGCTGCGGAAAGTAACCCACCTGGATTTCCACGAAGATCAATAATAAGAGATCGCATGCCTTCTGCGTCGAGTTGTCGCATAGCATGATCAAGATCAAAAGCAGTTGTTTTCTGAAATGACGTGATATGGAGATAACCAATACCCATCGATTTATCGACCAGCTCAACATCTTCGATGCTTGGTACTTCGACGTGCTCTCGTCGTACAGTCATTGCTCTTGCTGGTCCTATGCCTCGTAGCACGGCGAGTGTGACACGTGAGCCCTCTGGTCCTTGTAGTAATTGTGCAGCAGTATCGACGTGCATTCCACCGATGGGCGTACCGGCAATTCCAATTAAATGATCTCCAGCTTCCAGTCCCGATCGTTCAGCGGGACTGCCGTGAATAACATGGACAACTAAGAGACCATCCTCTGCGCTTTTAAGTTCAACACCAAGTCCAACAAAGTTCCCTTCGATTTGAGCATAAAGATCATTCAGTTGACCGGTAGTTAAAAATGCAGAATATTCGTCGAGACCACCGACAGATGCAGCAGTCATTTCAAGAAAAGTAACAGCTGGTAGAACGCCAACAACTGTTTGAGCAGAGCGTGCAATCCAGGTTGCAGTAGTCTCAGCGTCGTGAAGTGTTGTTATCTTACGACCGTCGACAATGTGTTGCATATGTTCTTGGAATAAGCCAATCCGTTCTGGTGTCGCCTGTCGCGCATGTAGGTATTGAAAATCTGGATCACGAATTGCTATTTGAAGAGCTGTGCAACCACGACTGATAAGTTTGTGAAAGTCAGGGTGGGAAACATGATGAGAATTGATACGACCAAGACACTCGAC
>JABAAH010000075.1:0-3143 GCA_014238855.1 Planctomycetota bacterium | reverse complement strand
GGCCATTGACCAGCAGCCTCGAGTTTTGTTGATCGGACAGCAAGGTCATCGATAGCAAGTTCACTAGCAATGGACGAATGTACAAATTGACTGGCACAGATTGCACTTAATACAAAGACCAGAAAGGCCTTCATAGGAAAAAATCTCCATCGAAAAGCAGGACAGTTTTGAGGAGTCACTGTCAATGAGTGGAGTGGAGTAGTAGCACGCACAGGCAATCCATTTTTCTAGCTGGCTTCGACAACGGCACGAAGCGGTCGATCCCATGACCGCTACAGATTATGGATCACGTTTAGAGACTGGTCAAAAACAAGGAAGAGACAAACGTGAAAACCTGTTCATAATCAGCCCGTAGTCTCGGCTTGATTGCTGTAATCCGCACTTTTCAACCCATTTCCCCCGAATATGCCGCCGCGTTGGTACGATAGAGAAATTCCGATTTTCCTTGAAATACCAAATGAACACTTCCCGTGACGCAGAAGTACCGCCGGACACTCCGCCGCAGACGCTGATCCTTCTCGATCGTGTGCGACAGGGGGACACTGCGGCTGTCAACGGACTTCTCGAGAGACACAGATCTGCTATCCGAAGAATGATCGATCAGCGTCTGGACCGAGTTGTCAGACAACGTGTAGATGCGAGTGACATTGTTCAAGACGTTCTTGTAGAGGCAAATCGAAGATTGGGTGCCTATTTGACAAACCCTACAATGCCTTTTCAGTTATGGCTTCGTCATATGGCGCGCGATCGAGTTATTGATGCTCATCGCCGGCATAGAGTGGCCGGTACTCGCAGCCTTGATAAAGAAGTTTCTCTGGATGCTCCAGTGGATTCAGATCAGTCGCAAACAAATCTTGCACAGAAGATCGCTGGTACAGAGTTGACTCCGGCTGCTGTTGCAACGTGGCATGAACTTGAGCGGCGTTTCGCTGATGCTGTTGAAAATCTTGAAGAAACAGATCGTCAGATTGTCCTCTTGCGTCATTTTGAACACATGTCAACCGCGGATGTTGCAAAAGTTCTTGGTCTCACAAAACCAGCGGCGGGCATGAGGTACATGCGAGCAATGCGGCGTCTCCGAGTCTTACTCGACGATGCGACTTAGTTTTGGAACAAAATGTCGTCAAAACTATGCGGAAAGCCTAATATCCTTTGTTCTTTCGAAATAAAATATTTTAGTATTCGGACAGCAACGTGCCAACTACAGACACTGATAGCCCAATTGAAGAAGAGCTCTCGCCGGATGGAGAAGAGCGGTTAGCAGTACTGCTGGAGGACCTCACAACAGGGCCTGTTGATCAAGCACACGACAGGCTTGAAAAGCTTTGTTTTCAAAATACCGATCTAGCAAGACAGCTTAGAGAATTATTTGCGACCGTGTCCGTTACCGATGCTGTGGCCATGGAATCTACAATCATCATGCTTGATGAACATGTGGATTCAACGAGTATCGCTGACAATGATCCACGGTCATATAGTGGAGATGGTTTCTTACCAGGGTCCTCTTCGCTACCCGTTCAATTTGGGGAGTATGAACTCCTCGAAGAGATTGGACGTGGTGGCATGGGCATTGTGTATCGGGCAGTACAGAAAAGTCTTCAAAGAGTTGTTGCAGTAAAAATGCTCTTGCGTCGTGACCTTGCGAGCCCAGCAGACCTCACAAGGTTTCGTAGCGAAGCCGAGGCTGCTGCTCAATTAGATCATCCTGGTATTGTCCCCATCTTTGAAGTTGGAGAACACGATGGTCTTCCTTTTTATTCGATGCGTTATATCGAAGGCACGACGCTTTCGAAACGGCTACAAGCTGGGCCAATTCCACCAAGAGAAGGTGCCAGAATACTGCTTCGTGTGGCTGAAGCGGTACAAGCTGCCCACACCCGTGGTGTTCTTCATCGTGACCTGAAACCATCAAATATTTTGATAGACCTCGCTGGTAAGCCACATGTGTCTGATTTCGGACTGGCCAAACGGCTTGAGGGAAATCAGACAATGACTCATACCGGCGCAATTCTTGGTACGCCGTGCTATATGTCTCCAGAGCAGGCTGCGGGGAGTCGTGGGGATGTTGGACCTGTTAGCGATGTATGGAGTCTCGGCGCAATTCTCTATCAAGTGCTTGTTGATCGCCCGCCGTTTCAGGCATCAAGCCCAATGGCCACATTGCTCGCTGTCTTAGAGGTTGACCCACCACTCCCGCGATCAATCAATGGACAGGTAAATCGCGATTTGGAAATGATCGCCCTCAAAACTCTACAGAAACCCCAAGATCTGCGTTACGCATCAGCAGGTCATCTTGCAAATGATCTCAGAGCATTCTTAGCAGGTGAGCCCATCGCTGCCCGTCAAGGAGGAGTGCTTGATGTTGTTTCACGGCTTCTCCGAGAAACACACCATGCTGTCGTCTTGGAGAACTGGGGACTCCTTTGGATGTGGCATTCTGTGGTTGTGTTAATTCTTTCAGTGATTACTGATGTACTTGCTTGGCAGGGAGTCGAAAGTCGCTGGCCATATGTTGCATTGTGGACTGGTGGACTTGCGCTGTGGGCACCTATGTTTTGGGCGCTTCGATACAGGGCTGGTCCGGTAACAGCCGTAGAGCGACAGATTGCTCACATCTGGGGCGGAACAATGATCGCCAGCATGCTTTTGTTCTCAGTTGAAGAATTGCTTGGTTTGCCGGTGCTTAAACTGTCACCGGTTCTTGCACTTCTTGCTGGGCTTATGTTTTTTGCGAAAGCAGGAATTTTATCTGGTGTCTTTTATATTCAATCAATTGTTTTGTTCATTACGGGCCTGGTCATGTGTGGAGCCCCGCAGTTTCAACATATTCTCTTCGGACTCGTGAGTGGCGGCTGCTTCTTTATACCTGGGTTGAAATACTATCGACAGCTGACAGAGTCTGAACAATAGCGTACTGAAAATTTTATATTTATTATTTAAACCAAGTTTGTACTGCAATCTTCAAAAGGTCACGTGCACCTCGAAGCATTTCGATACTGGTTACTTTGCTTTTGCCTAGTGTTCTGTCTGTAAATGTTATTGGAATCTCTGTAATGCGAGCCCCTGACCGGTGTGCTCGCCACAGAAAGTCTTCAAAAAAAGCATAGCCGGAGGCAAGATTATCGAGATTCATAGTTGAGATG
>JABAAH010000074.1 GCA_014238855.1 Planctomycetota bacterium | reverse complement strand
ATGCTGTCTGGAGAAGGGAGGGCAGACACTCGCATTACCGAAGAGTGTCAGGGTGACGTCTTTGTGAAATCTGGGGCAGAGGGTGTCATGGCAGCATCGATACCCGCACTTGGTTATGGCCTGGCGGTCAAGATTGATGATGGTGCACATCGTGCTGCGACTGCGGTCATGGCGAATCTTCTTCTGCAGGTGCTTCAGAAGCACAGTTTGGTGACCACAAAAGCCATGGAGGTGCTCAAAGGGTACGCACATTTTCCGCTAAAAAATTGGAACGGTACAGCCGTCGGCTCTGTTGAGCCGGTGTCATGTGCTGGCCTGTGAGTTATCTGCGGCTACTCTGACAGCTACTCGGAGGTCAGTGAGATCACAAGCGGTTCCTGCTGCTTTGTGATAATCATGGTGATATCTGTCGTGTCGAGTTCTGCATATTTTTTAGGTAACTCGTTTGCGTACGCGTTCTCGCCAAATTCAATATCAACTTCTTCTGGTTCTTCGCCCGGTTCAGCTTCTGCTGCCGCCCGTTCTACTTGGCGGTCATAGCGCTCCTGATATTTATCTTTGAGAATGAGTTTTGTTGCAGTCACTCGATAGTTTCCAGCTGGGAGGCCATCATTCCCACCAAAGCTCGAAACTTGAAAGTCGCCATTTGTGTTTGTGTTGCCCGAAGCTGGTCGGCCTGAGTCTGGAATAAACATGAGTGCAGCGTTAGCAACAGGCTCACCATCGAGGGTTACCGTTCCAGTTGTCTTTACCTGTGCTGGGCGTCGGTATCCACATCCTGTGAATGTGAAAGCCATAGCGGCGAAGAGAAGTGTCAGTTTGCCGACAACATTGAACGTGCGATGCATGAGTTCACTCCTGAAAAGTTTTGAATTCAAATGAAGATGGTGGCCTTCGATTGCCGAAGGCCACCATCTTGCTAAAGAACGTTTGGACTAGAGGCTACCCACACCGGCGACGAGCTGGTCTCCGCGGCAACCAAGACGATTAAACAGGAAATGATCTGCCGTTTCTGCAATCGTATGAACCGAACCATCAGCCATCGTGACAGTAATGACACCTGGGTGTTGGCTCTTGAAACCTCGCTCTGTTTTCCAGTTGTTGCTTGCTTCACAGCCAGTTTTTCCTTGAGCCTGTGCGTTTGCAAGTGCATCTGCGTTATTTGATCCATAGATGCACGAGTCATAATTAATTGGAACAAGCGTGTTTGTTCGGTCGAAGGCCTGGCTGTTAGCCCAACTGATACGAGCCTGACCTGAGCATTCCCAGCGACTTTCGCCATACAGAATGGTTGACGACAAGCCATCTGTGACATCCTTCAGTTTCACCTGTGCTAGTTTCACTCTTGTGCCGTCCGCTTGAATCATTACACCATTGCGATGGAAACAACCAGATGGCGATGCGGGACTAATTGGGCTTGCACCTTCATTAAAAGTACTAGTCCAATTTGAATTTCCTACACCGGCACGAGGGCGGAATGAATTATAATTTGTGCCGCAAGGACACTGAGGGTTCGATCCGCCACCCAAACCAATTGGGCCGCCATTATGTCGGTAGTTTGAAATGGCATGGTTGGCACTTGATGCACCGGTTGGCACGATACCGGTCGATGAATCTGATGGACAGACAAGCCCCGGAATCACCGTCTGCCGCACGAGTGGTGTGCCTGGGCCGTTTGGCCGCTGCTGATGGACGTGCTCTGTCGTGCTATTAAAATCAATACCATCATAAAGGGCCATCTGCTCCATAAATGGAAGCATGGAAACAAAGGGGGTTCCCCTATCTTTTTTACCTGCACCGTTACGACCTAGATACCAGACGGCCGCCGGAAATTCTTCTTTATTGCTGTCGAGGTAGTTGTGGACGGAAACGCCGATCTGCTTCATGTTGTTTCCGCAGGCATTGCGACGAGCAGCCTCACGTGCCTGTTGAACAGCTGGCAACAGTAAGCCAACGAGAACACCAATAATGGCAATCACAACGAGGAGCTCAATAAGCGTAAAAGCTTTTCGTTGTAGGTTTTTTAAGAGCAGAATGTGTTTTAGAGAATAAGTGATACGCATGACATGGCTCCAGGAGAGAAGATTTAAAAAGAAATCATCGAGGAATCAGTCAGGTGAAAAGCAGTTGATAATGGTGTCGAACTAAAACCTGTATATATAAGTATGCACGTGCCCTAAGAGACAGCGACTTGAATGTATGTAAGAATTTCCCCACCCGACCGGGACAAAGCCTAAGTGTTTACGACTTGTTGAGCAAGCCAAAAGGAAACAAATTCCGTGAGGGGGACGTTTCTCAATGCCTGTACGGTGCAGGTAGCCGTTTTTTTAGCTTTTGCGCTGCCATATGGGTCCTTGGGATAGGGGCGGCTGGTGCCTCGGCTTTTGTATAAACAAGTATTTTCACAAGTGTTTTTGGATGTAACGTCGCTCTTTCTGCGTGCTGGGATATTTGAGGTGCTAAGACTTGAACGAAAGCGACGTGGTTCCTGTGGACAAGAACGTATATTGTCAATGAGAGTTTGCATCACATTCGGGATTTCCATGTCACTTTATTGAGGCTGTTGGGGCTCGACGACAACCTCACCTACTATCACGTCGGTCGGTTCAAGCAGTTAAGTCAATGTGGTGGAAAAGTGATCGACTTGGTGGAAAAGTGATCGACAAATTGATTGCGTAAGACTGATTACGTAAGCAGGTGCGGTGTCTGCTGGTTGCAGTGTGCGAAATATTGCGTGAAGCGGTGGTGCGGATAGTTCAATCAAATGAAACATGGAGTGAGAATGGTTCGGACAGTCAGGATGGTGTGGGTGTGCAGTAGCTTTCTTGCTCTGCTTTCCTGTGTGCACGGTATTGGCGGACCAATCAATACCGTTGCTGCTGCGGATTCACCGAACGTCATTATTATTTTTGTTGATGATCAGGGGTACTATGACCTTGGCTGTTATGGTGCCAGTGAAGTGGAAACGCCTCGCATCGATGCGATGGCTCGCGAAGGTGTTCTGTTCACTGATTACTATGCGGCCTCGCCAATCTGTAGTCCGTCACGAGCCGGCTTGTTAACGGGCTGTTATCCACGTCGTGTGGGCAACCACATCTGGGTACATCGGGCAGATTCTGTCACTGGTATTCATCCAGATGAGCTCACGCTTGCAGAGCTCTTTCAGGCAAATGGATATGCAACTGCCTGCATTGGAAAATGGCATCTCGGTTTTGCAGAACCATTTCTGCCACACAATCAGGGGTTCGATGAATACTTTGGGCTTTTGCATAACCTTGACCCGGTTGAAGTGGTCTACTTTGGCGACAAGGGTGTGCCACTCATGCGGAATGACTCGGTTGTGAAGCAGCCGGCAGATCCCTCTGAGTTGACCCGACTGTATACCGATGAAGCGATTAGTTTTATTGAGCGAAACAAAGAGCAGCCATTTTTTCTTTATCTTCCCCACACGATGCTTCATCATCCGCTCGGAGTCAGTGAGCCATTTCGAGGGAGTTCACATTGGGGCGAGTACGGTGATGCCATTCAGGAAATCGACCACAACGTTGGCCGCATTTTTGACACACTGAAGGATCTTGAGCTTGATGATGACACGATTGTTGTCTACGCATCGGACAATGGCCGTGGTCCGGGGCGTACGCCTGAGCAGAAAATTCAAGGGCGAAAGCTTTCAACCTACGAGGGTGGAATACGAGTGCCAGCGATTGCGTGGGGCCCCGGTGTTGGGCTTCAGGCAGGGAAGCGATCTGCTGCGGTTGTGAGAGCAATGGATTGGTATCCGACACTTGCAACACTTGCTGGCATACCGGTTCCGGAAGGTCGCGTGATTGATGGCCGTGATATCACGTCATTGCTCAAAGGTGACACACCATTTGTTCCAGCTGCGGGGCTGAAAAAAACATTAAATGCAGCCGTGCCCCTGCGAAGGCGGTGGGAGCCACCAGAAGAGTGGGCAAAACTGATCAAACGACATGAATTCAACGATGCATTTTTTTACCATGGCAGTCAGGGTGCACTTGCTGCAGTTCGCTGGAAGAATTGGAAGCTTCAGCTGAATCCAACGCCCCAGCTGTACGACCTTGCCAATGATCCGGGCGAGAGAACAGCTGTTCGCAATCCTGAAGTTGCCCGTAAGCTTCGCGGCATGGCGATACTTTTTCAGCACGAGATGCTTGCTGATGCGCGACCGCCGGGGGTGGTGAGTAAGCCAGCCTCCAACGGCAAAACGCATATCCCTCGATCAACAAGCGAGGGTCTCAACACTTTTCGGGATGTCACCTACGCGCAGTATGGTAATCGCACGCTGGAAATGGATGTTTATCGGCCCAAGGAAGCTTGGGGTGAATTGCCCGCAGTTGTCTGCATTCATGGTGGTGGTTGGGCGAAGGGAACTCGCGAAAGCCATGGTTCCATGGCTCAGGCATTGGCTAGTCGAGGGTATGTTGCAGCAACGATTTCGTATCGGCTCAGCGGCGAGGCGAAGTTTCCTGCACAAATTCACGACTGTAAGGCAGCGGTTCGGTTTCTCCGAGCCCATGCTGATGAGTATGGCATCGACGCAGATCACATTGGTGCGATTGGTCTTTCCGCAGGAGGGCATCTGACGGCACTGTTGGCGACGTCGGGTGGTGTCGCAGACCTTGAGGGGAATGGTGGAAGTCCCAGTTCGAGCAGTGTGATCCAAGCGGCGGTCCCAATGGGTGCACAGACAGATTTTCTTTCAGAACGGACTCGAGAGGTTTCAGCTGCTGACCCAAAAGGTGTAATCTGGCAACAGTTTCTTGGTGGGACCCAGGAGGAGCGTCCAGCAGTCTATGCAAGTGCTTCTCCGCTTGCTCATCTTGATCAAGGGGACCCGCCGTGTTGGTTTATTGCTGGGGAGTATGATGATGCCAGTACGCATGCTGATGTGTTTCGAAAACACATGAACCAACACGGTATTTCATCGGGACTGACTGTCATCAAGGACGCGCCGCATGGCTTTCTTGGAAAACAAGTCTGGTTTGATCAGATGGTTGAAAGAGCAGACCAAATTTTTAAAGATAGTTTCGAAGGAGAAAACTAATACGATGCTCTGTCGACTCATTGTGAGTGTTGTCTGCACGCTATTTTGTGCTGTTGGTTTGGCTGCTGAAAAGCCGAACGTGCTGTTTCTTGCCGTTGATGATATGAACGACTGGATTGGCTGTCTTGATTCAGTTCCTCAGGCGATCACGCCGAATCTCAATCGGCTGGCTGCGAGAGGGGTCAATTTTACAAATGCTCATACTGCAGGGGTGTTCTGTGCACCAAGTCGTGCTGCAATCTTCTCTGGTCAGTTTGCATCAACAACAGGCTGCTACCGGAACCCGTGCTACTTTGTTGATCATCCTGAGATCGAGCCATTGCAATTAAGTTTTGCGAAGGCTGGCTATCAGGCCTATGGTGCAGGCAAGTTGTATCACCATGCCGCTGGTGCCATTGATGCTCGTGGCTGGACAGAATTCTTCCTTCGGAATGATTGGCAGCGGCAGGCAGGCTGGTCGCTCGATTCATGGGCGGACGACACACCTATTCCGCAGCCCTTTCCAAACAGTGTCTACAATCAGGGAACCGAAATTTCTGGTGGGATGTTTCTTGAATGGGGTGCTGTTCCAGAGGGTCGTGAGCAATCAATGGCTGATACAGCGCGTGTCACGTGGGCAGTGAAAAAGCTCACAGAAAAACATGACACGCCGTTTTTTCTTGGCGTTGGGTTGTATGCACCGCACTACCCAAACTATTGCCCTCAGGAGTTTTTTGATCTGTATGATCGCGATGCAATCAAACTGCCTCCGGTAAAGGCTGACGACCTTGATGATCTACCGCCAAAAATCAAAAAGATGAAGACGGAACGGTCTCGCATTCCAAAAAAGCTCGAAGAACTTGGTGCCATGAAAGATGCCATGCATGGCTATCTCGCCTGCATCAGCTATGCCGATGCCATGTTGGGGCGTGTGCTTGATGCACTCGAGGCAAGTCCATACGCGGACAATACGATCGTGGTCCTGTGGAGCGATCACGGCTATCACCTTGGTGAAAAAGGTGACTGGGGCAAGCACACGCTGTGGGAACGTACCAGCAATGTTCCTTTTTTGTGGGCTGGGCCCGGTATTGCCAAGGGCGTTCAGTCTGACGTCACGGTCAGTCTGATCGACATGTACCCCACGCTAGTTGGTATGTGTGGTTTGCCGAAGCCAGAGCAGCATCTGGAGGGCACCTCACTTGCGGCAACGCTTGCTGATCCTGCGACAGCGCATGATCGTGATGTCTTTCTGCCACACATGAATCCCGGTGAGTTTGCTGTGATGAATCGCGACTGGCGATACATTCGGTATGGAGACGATGGTGAAGAACTCTACGACTTAAAAGCTGATCCGAACGAATGGCATAACCTGGCAGCCAACCCAGCGTTTGAATCGAAGAAAGACAAACTTCGTAGTGCTGCACCAGGCACATTTGCTGAGCCGATCAAAGATCTTAATGCTCGAAAGAGTCTGGTCATTGAAGGCGACACATTTCGTTGGAAACGAGGTGAGGGGAACTATGTTCCTCGGTCAAAGAATCGTCCATACGCAGATAGCAGCGATGACAAAACATCAAAGCCAACGAAAAAAAAATCATCCCAGAAGAAGCATTCGATTCGGAAAAGACCAAATATTCTTTTTGTTGTCTGTGATGACCTAAATACGCATGTCTCACCATCTGGCTATGATGCAATCCAGACTCCGACTCTGGCTGGACTTGCTGCTGAGTCAATGACTTTTCGCAATGCGTACTGTCAGTATCCTGTGTGCGCACCTTCGAGAGCGTCCTTCTTGACTGGTCGCTATCCTGAAACAACGGGCGTTTTAAATAACACCACAGACCTCCGTGATGTCTGCCCAGACGTGGTCACCATGCCAGAGTTTTTTAAAGAACATGGGTATTGGACAGCGAGTACCGGCAAAGTATTTCATTCAACTCGACAGGAATTGGGTGACCTTGCGTGGAACGAACATGTTCGTTTTGAAAATGATGAACTGCCAGTTGTGCGAGCTGCCCGCGAAGCTTTTGAAGCTGAGTACGGTTCTGTTGATGACAGTAAGAACAAAAGGAAGTGGAAGGGCTTGCAGAAGCAGGTCTCAGCCAAACTCAATGCCCAGACTCCACCGGGCCATGGGCGGAGTGGGCTTGATGATAGTCAGCACAAAGATGGCAAGAACGTTCGCCAGGTGGCATCATGGCTCAGCAATCATTCGCATGGTGATAAACCGTTTTTTATTGCGTGTGGAATACAGAAGCCCCATGTGCCGTTTCTTGCGCCCGATAAATATTTTGATCTGTATCCGTCAGAGGAAATCCCGCTGCTCTCGTATCCGTCGAATCTTTGGGATTCTATTCCCAAAACAGCTCTATCAAAACGGTATGAGGCGTTCGGGTTTGAGTTGGGGAAAGAAGACCCAGGTCTGCGGCGTGAATACATGCAGGCGTATCATGCGTGTATTTCGTTTCTTGATGCCCAGCTTTCGATTGTGTTTGAGGCTTTGAAGTCGAGTGGGCACTGGGAAGACACGATCGTCATTTTCACGTCTGACCATGGGTATCATCTCGGAGAGCATTTCCTCTGGGGAAAGGTCACGCTCTTTGATATTGGGACACGGGTACCGTTTCTTGTTCGCGTACCAGGTCTTACTGTGGATGGAACAAAGTCAGAGGCAATGGTTGAATTGATTGATGTTTACCCAACGCTTGTTGATCTGGCAGGCCTTGATCCACCAAGCGGGTTGCAGGGTGTGTCGCTTCGGCCACTCCTCAATCATCCGGAACGTCGTGGCAAAAAAAAGGTTGCCTACTCTGTTGTGACTCGAGGACCAAAGTTGGGTTATGCCGTCCGCAATCAGAACTGGCGATACAGCAAGTGGCCAGATGGCGAGGAGCTTTACAATCTCAATAACGATCCTGAGGAAAAGAAAAACCTTGTTTCGTTTCCGCATGTTGCCGAGCGGTTAGCAGAATTCCGAACTTTTCTTGCTAGGAAACAGGAGCAGGCTGCCGGTAGGATACATCCACAACCACAATAGTGCTGCTTGATTCATAGACAGCACTATTGTGGTTTGTCTTTGGTGCGATCCAGAAATTGAAGAAGCAACTCGTGAGCCGGTGCTGCCATTTGCCCGTGATTGAAGCCATCCAGTTCGCGCAATTCTGTGTCAGGGTGCCCAACGACCTGCATCATCCGCCAGAGGTACGCGTTTTCCTCATATCGGCCTAACATCTCAAGGTCTCGATCGCCGGTTATCAGCAGCATGGGTGGAGCGTCGTCTCGCACGTGATAGAGCGGTGCCATTTCATCTATGATTGGTTGTTTGTCATCAATGCCTCGCTCGTTGCGAACGGTGAAATGAGTGATTGCGTGGCCGCTGAAGGGGATGAGTCCGGCGATTTGATTTGCATCGAGCTGGTGCACGTGCAGCCACCGCTTGTCGAGGCCGATCATGCTGGTGAGATATCCACCGGCAGAATGGCCACTTATGAAGATGCGTTGAGGTGAGCCGCCGAATGAAGCAATATTTTGAAAGGTCCAGGCAACTGCTGCAGCAGCATCTTCGATGTACGCCGGAGACTTCACCTGCGGATGCAAACGATAACTGGCTGCGACGATGGCAATTCCCTGTTCTCGCAAAGCTTTTGGAATGACTCGTTTCCCTGATTTCAGGCCGCCTCCATGAAACCAGACGACTGTGGCAAAGTTCTTGGTTTGTGTGGGGTAATAGAGATCAAGTCGACACTGCGTTTTCATGTAGTCAGTCAGGTTGCTGCCACTTCGGTACAAGATGTTGGATGCTAACTCGTAGTCAGATGAAGAAGATGAAGAATCTTGAGACCAAGCTGTCGAACAGCAGGTGACCAGACACAACAAAAATGAAAGACGTAAGCGGGTATTCATATCACTCGAAGCCTTGATTGATAGTTGTATGAAGTCTTAAGAAAGTGTCTTGGGTTGATTCTTGAAGAGTACGTTGTGAAGTTTCGTGAGACGGGTCGAATTGCAGAGGCGAACGGCAAGAACATATTTTACGACTGAGATGGAACGGCACGGATAGAACAGCACGCTTTCGTCACGGTTTCATTGTGGGCCTCTTGGTGGCACCTTCACTTCATATTGATGGTAAGTCATTGCCCCACTTGGACTAAAAAGAACTACTGATTTTGCTGATGTTATCCGCGTTTAACGCTGAGCGGCAACAGATCATAAACCGGTGCTCCGGGTGATCGTCCTCCCTTTCCACAACAAATTCTATAGGAGATGCAGGATGCAATCTGCCAGTTCACCGTTGGAGACGGAATACCCATGTAGGTCGTGTGGCGCAGGCCGTGTGGCTCACCATCGTGAGGCTGCCCAGAGGCCTACGATAGTGATGATGAGCACAGCGCCACCGATCGCGTAACTCGCGGGCATATTCCAGAGCATGTTTCTGAGAGATGCGGCAAGAAGTGGCATGTCATAGTCTCCCATGTTGAGCACACGAAGCGAGTTTGCTTTTCAAAGTCTACGAGGAACAGCATCTTTTATGAAAGAAGCCCCGGTTTTGACCATTTTGGATACATCGGGAAATGAAAAGGCCTCGCAATTGGGGAAACTGCGAGGCCTCAAAAGCGGCTATAGAAGTGTGGGTCTTTGGGGGGGGAACAGCCGCCGAAGAGAATCAATTGTTTTGTTGAGGAATCAACTCCTCTACTTTCTACTATACACGGATTCTTTGGCCCTGTCGAATTGAATTCCTATTCTCCAATCAGTTGTCCCGGAATACTGCTCAGGTTGTCCAATATACTGCTCAGAGGGTGCTATCATACAGGTGTTGGACTGTGGTTTCTCGGTATTCTCCCGCCACTTCGAATTCCTCAAGAAGTGAGAATGTGTCTCTATGGCTGCTATGCAGATCGATCCATTTTCTGCCCGATCAACCTTCGATACTGGTTCTGGTACCGCTGCACTCTATCGCCTTCGCGCGATTGATGATGCCGGTGTCACCAATACGGCTCGTCTGCCGTACTGCCTTCGGACAATTCTTGAGGCGTTGCTGCGAACCTGTGATGACTATGAAGTCACAGAACAGGACGTTCGCAATCTGGCAACCTGGGAAGCCGCGAAGCCTGCAGCTGTTGAAGTTCCCTTCAAGCCATCCCGAGTTGTCCTGCAAGACTTTACCGGTGTCCCATGCGTTGTTGACCTGGCAGCCATGCGTGCAGCAATGAAACGACTTGGTGGCGACGCCAACAAAATCAATCCATTGGTGCCGGTTGATCTTGTCATTGATCATTCTGTTCAAGTCGATTACTTCGGTAGCGCTGATGCGCTTGCAAAAAATATTGATATTGAATTTGGCCGCAATGCTGAACGGTATTCATTTTTGCGTTGGGGCCAGCAGGCATTTGAAAACTTCCGCGTGGTACCACCCGCTATTGGCATTGTGCATCAGGTCAATCTTGAGTTTCTTGCCGGTGGTGTCTTTCTGCGGCCTGACGCGGCGGGAGGTGATATGCCTGTTGCTGTACCCGATACCTTGGTTGGGACGGACAGC
>JABAAH010000073.1:3240-10700 GCA_014238855.1 Planctomycetota bacterium | reverse complement strand
GTCTGGAGAATAATTGCGCCCGACATCTGCCCACAGCTTATAGTCACCCATCCGAACACCAATATTACCCCATAGTTCAAAAATCATAGTCCGCTCTGGAACTGATGTTTCGCCATCTGAAAGCATGTGAGGCAAAAGAGACATCCCTCGAACAGGGTTTTTCCCATTGCTCTCGGGAACAGTGAGACCAGCCGCATCCAACAACGTGGCAAAGATATCGCAGTGCATCACGTGACTATCAGACACGAGGCCGCTCTGAGGGAGTTTGCCTTTCCAATTCATGACAAAAGGAACATTGAGCCCACCCTGATAGGTTGTGGCTTTCCCTCCCCGTAGTGGACCATTGTTCCCGGGAAACCTTCCGCCAGCAGCACCTTCCTCCATGGTGCAGCCACCGTTATCACTGACGAAAACGATGAGCGTATTTTCAGCAACACCAAGCTCATCTAACACACTGACCAGTTGATCAATGTTGTGGTCCATGTGTTCGAGAATCGCAACATAGTCACTCCGAAGAAAACTCACCCCACGATCAAGAGCTTTTTTCACCCAGGCCTCTGGTGCCGAGGCTGGTTTTGACTTCTCAACGCGGAGTGGGCCATGCACCGCGTTGTAGGCCAGATAACAGAAGAAAGGAGATTCTTTACCGGCATTCTCTCGAATGAAGTCTTCTGCCCATTGGGTGAACAACTCGGTAGCATGCCCCTTTGCGAGAGAATCGTGTTCACGATTGTGCATGATTTTAGAACGAGATCCAGCAATCCAATATGGGTGGGCCCCACCAAGAAAACCGTGAAACTCATCGAACCCACGATCATTTGGAACTTCGCCCTCAAGAGAACCAAGATGCCATTTCCCAAATGCCCCTGTTGCATACCCAGCCTCAGAAAGGTACTCAGACACCATCTTCACATCACGTTTAATTCCCCGGTATCCGGGTGACCCGAGCGGCTGACTACCGGGGCCACGCCACATGCCGTTTTCAGTTGAGTACTGACCGGTAAACATGCATGCCCGAGAAGGACCACAAAGCGGAACAGTGTGGTAATTCGGAAACCGTACGCCACTACGTGCTAGAGCATCCAACGTTGGAAGACGTACTTCAGTATCGTCCCAGTTGGACGGCAAGTCTCCCCATCCATGATCGTCCGAAACGATGAAGAGAATATTCGGTGCGGCAGCAGAGCACTGCATACCAAAAAGGGTTGCTCCAACCAGAATAAGCACACTCAAAAACGACATGCGTTTTGTTATGACAACACTCTTCACTCTTCACCCCTCCAAAATACCGTGTATCTTTTCTGCCATACATGACAGACGAAACCATCATTCTGTTTACTACCAGCATATGTCGTGCATATGTCGTGCCACTTCACTGGCTTATATCGGTGATCAACTCTATCGTCTTGGTGGTTTGTACGTAGCACCTGGTGGCTCGTGGTGAACAGGCATCCATTTCCGCATATCCTTTTTGATAGCAGCAAACTGCGGATTGCCTGCGAGGTTCTCCCACTCCCATTTGTCGTTGGTGTGATCATACAACTCTTCAGAACCATCTTCGTAGACGATGTACCGATACCGACCGGACCGAACGCCATAATTCTTGTATCCAAACGTGGTAATTGTTGCCTCATCCCACGGAGCCTCGGGATCTTTCATCAAGACTGAAAGGTCATTTCCTTCAAGTTGTTTCGCAGGTGGTTTGCAGCCGGTCAACGAAGCCAGGGTCGGATAGATATCAAGTAGGTTGACCGGCTTACTACAAACTGAACCCGCCTTGGTCACGCCGGGAACAACCCAAATGCAATTAACCCGGGTCGCTCTTTCCCACAGAGAATATTTTCCCCAGCGGCCTTTTTCACCATGATGAAACCCGTGGTCGCTCCACAAAACCACAATGGTGTTGTCGGCATACTTGGACTTTTCGAGTGCCTCAACAATCTGGCCAACGAGGTCATCAACCATTGCCGTACATGCAAGGTACGCCTGAATTGCGGGCTTCCATTGCCCCATTTCGCGAATTCTTTTGAGCCACGGATTGTGGGCCATCTTGGCATGGGCAGCTGGCACATCATCGAGATCATTCTCAAGGAAACCATCAGGAAGCTTGATGTCCTCCAAGGGGAATTGATCAAAGTACTTCTGCGGTGCGTAATTCGGCAGATGAGGCTCAAAGATGCCAGCACCGAGAAAAAACGGTTCCTGCAACTGACCCTTGAGTAATTTTCCTTCTACCCAATTTGCTGTCTTACCATCAGGATGGTCATCCACAGTGACATCTGGACGGAGAGGCCCCCAGTCGGCTGTCCTCGCCCACCCACCCAAGGGAAGCTTTGAGGAGAACTTCAGTCCTTCAAATGATGGAAGATCCTGTGTTTTACTTGGATAGTACTCATCAAAGCCTCGACCCCTCACTTCATAATTGAAGTGGTAGCCATGAAAGAGTTTTCCAGCACCGCCCACGTAGTATCCGTGCTGCTGAAAGAACTCAGGCAGAAGCACTGCGTTATTCAGAATTGGATTATGGGTCAGTGAACTTTTATTAATGTAGTTCCCCGAAGTCGATGGTCTGATTCCGCTCATAATGGCAGCTCGTGATGGACCACAACATGGGGCTGCACAGTGGGCATTGGTAAAAACAATGCCTTGAGAGGCAAGCATGTCCATATGGGGAGTGCGGGCCTGAGCATTTCCCTTGAGCATGCCAGTCCAGTCGTTCAAGTCGTCAATAGCGATAAACAGCACATTTGGTCTTGTTGACTTCTGCGAAGTATCTCCGTACACAGACACTCCTGACACGCACATGACCAATGACAAAAAACTAATCTGTTTCAGGAAATTACTGAACTTGATGACGCTTTGAAAATTCATTGAAAATCGCTCTCATTCACCGGTAGGCCGACCGTATCCAGCAGGCCTCAAACCATCTGATCTTTTTAAATACACCACGATGTCTGCAATCTCTCTGGGTGTCAGAATTTTTTCATACCCCTCGGGCATCAATGAAACATTTGAGTAGTTTCCGCGATCTATCTCTGTGTACGCAACTGCCTGCATGGCACCCTCTGCTGATGCAAGAAACATTGCGTTTGTATTCTCTTTGACGAGTAGCCCCGAAACGACCTTGCCGTCTTTTGTTACTACATTCACAGTCTCGTGATACCGGGCGATAGAGGCACTCGGAAGTACAATCGCTTCCAAGAGATCACGCTCACTGCGAATGGCACCAATTCTCGTCAAGTCAGGCCCGAGCCTGACACCTGCTGAACCCTTGAGGTGGCAGGTTACACATTTCGCTTTCTCACGATTGTGGAACAGTTTTTCGCCCCGCTGCACGTCTCCCTGAGGCAGAAACGCTGCCAATGTGTCGAGTTGTTCTTTTTGTCTTGCGGCCGTCTCGGGGCCCGGCTTATCAGCTTTTATAAATTCGATTTCAGGATACTTCGCAGAGCGGATAGTCGTCCTGTCGAGCTTCAACATGCGTTGAACACGCTTCGTGATCAGATGCTTCGGTGGCAGACTACGAAGATCACCGATCTCGTAAATCGCATACGTGAGAGCATGCTTCAGAAAGGGGCCCATATTTTCTGAGTAGCACTCCAGCAGCGGTACTGTTGCGTGAGCCTGCCCGATTCTGCCAAGTGCCATCGCCGACACGCGCAGAACATGTGGATTATCAACTCTGGAGAGCACATCAATCAGGGATTTCACAGCATTTTTGTCTCGCCAAAGCGCCACGCTTTGGATCGCGGCCACTCGCACTTCTGGGTCCGACGACTTGATACATTGCCGAATACAATCACGTGCAGACTGACCAGGAATTCTATGCAACGTCCAAATGGCTGAAACTCGCGCAGGCGACAAGCACAACAACTCAATATTTTCTTCAGCTGCCAGGCACTCGACGGCACGTGTGACAACGGCCGGTCGTTCGTCGGATAGCCACTCAACCTGTGGGTTCTTCCAGTCAAGCCCGAGACCACGAGGATCATCGACCTGAACCGTACCCTTCTTTTTAACCCGATAGATTGCACCAAGAATATCTGGCTTGGCTATCTTGGACGTTGGACAACAGATCTTGTACCAACTGCCTGTATCGGCCACAAGCAAACTGCCGTCAGCATCTTCAATGACATCTGTTGGATGAAAGTCTGCCTGATCACTTTCAATAAAGGTACTTACTTTCGATTCGAACGAGGACCCGACTTGAGAAAGTTGATGCCTAGAAAGACGTCGAGTATTGAATTCTGTGCAGATCAGGTCGCCATCTAACCCCGTAGCAGAGCTGTGTGGCATGACAATCCCTGATGGAGCTGCTGGCCCAAGATGCGACAAGACAGGAAGCAGGTCACCTGTGGCAGGATGTGGCGCGAGTACACGTGGATTCTTCCGACCGTATATCCCTCCATAAACAGCATGGAGAACACCATCTCGTCGACCTGGTGCTGAAAGATCGAAAAACGTTCCACTCAAAAACCGTTCGCCAGTAGTACTGAATGCAAGACCAACAGGGTTATTCATCCCGCCTGTGATCACTCGCTCCAACTGACTCCCATCAGGAAGCGCACGATAGACATGGGCTGCACGAGAGGTCCGCGTCCTGCCGTTGGCAAGCTGATGCTGCTGTGGAGCAAAAGCACCTTTACACCAGTAGAAAAAACCATCGGTCCCATAATAGGGCCCATGCATGTCGTTTCCGCAATTTTCAATCGACCCGCCATCAAACCAGACAGACCGTTCGTCCGCGACATGGTCCCCAGTGGTATCACGGAGTTTCCAAATATGAGGCGGCGCACCGACATACACTGATCCACCATGAACAAGTATGCCCTCAGGAAAAGGCAACGTATCGGCGAACACCGTGGATTCATCAAATACCCCATCACCATCGCGATCGACCAATCGCAGCACCCGATGCTGTGGATCTTTTAATTGAATGGGAGCTTTGTCGGTGTTGCCAGAACTATCCGTGACGTACAGAACCCCCTGGTTGTCAAAGCACATATGCATTGGTCGTTTCACCAATGGTGGTGCAGCAACTTGAACGACCTCATATCCGTTCTGAATCGTAAACGTGTGTGGTTCGATCGCGACGGTTTCTGAACCGTTGATGTCCGAAAACACACAGGACGCGCAGAGGGCAACAAACGCAGCGAACCTGCCCTTCGCCAGTCCGCTCACGAATTTGAAAAGACGTGCCTCAGGCCATAATGGCATCCATTCAAAAGGAGCTACCGACGATCTCAGCGCACTTTTACTTTTTTTCCTCGACACCAAGACAATCCAATCTTAGGAAATCATCCGCTTGAACAGATTATGGGTAATTTGCTGCACCCACTCATCCGGCCCCTGTTGCGCGACACCATGCCGACTGGGATTCTTGTGCCCCGGCGGACTCGATAGTCCATTCGCCCACCAAATGGTTGCGGCATTAAATACAACATTACCTTTCGGACCATCATAAAGGGTTGCCGTATAATGCCCTACCTTTTTTCGATTGATCGTTGCATCTCCTTCGGCAACAACCTGCATGCCTGGCAGGCTCATTGCAGGAGCACCGTGCCATTCCCAACCTAGAAGATTTTTAATTGAGTCACCTTTCTTCATTCCGGTTCCTGCAAACAGCCAGTGATCCGGGATCGCACAAGTCCAGTCACCAACACCCATGCCGCGTCCGTTTTCAGAATCGAGCCTTCCGCCCATGAGCAGTGCCCCATCGGGGCCCATGTTCAACTCAAAACCCGATTCATTCAGCACGCGCTCAATCCGGATTCTCTTCGCAGCCTCCGAAATATTTTCAGGCATCGGCAAAAACCAGCCCTCTCGCCTGATACAGCGATTCGGGACGCCTGCACTTGAAGGCTCCATTGGCACCACACAGAGAACAGAGTTGCCGCCAAAAAATGCGAGGCTCACGCCAGCATCTCGAGCCTTGATGGCATTCTGATACATCTGCTGACTCCAATACTCATCATGCCCTACTGAAATAAAACCTTTGGCACGGAGCAAGCCTTCCGGGTCTGCATGCGTATCAACGTTCGAAATATAGGACACGTCATACCCGTGTTGCTCAAGCCAGTACGACATTGGGAATTCCCATGGGAGATACTCACCACTGCCACCTGAGGTCTTAATTTTATTTACGGGATGTGTAAACAAACCGTAGGGACGATCAAAGCTGACCATTCCACTCGGTGCACCGATGCTCTTCCAGTCTTTATGCTCTGTGTAGATTGAATAGTCAGCAGGCCATCTGTTGTAGGCAGACCATGTCAGGTCGCTACACTGAAACAACAGGTCACATGGACGATCATCTCGGACAATAAAAATAACGTAACTCTGTATGCCGCTGTCTTTCGCTGTCATCTTGCCAAGGTAGACACCGCTCAACCAATCTTTTGGAATTTCAAACTCAACACTAGGTTCCCACTGGCATTCACGTACAAAGTTTTCACCGACAGGCGGATCTGGCTGGGTTACCCCTTTCACAGAATCAAAGGTTCGCATGAGTCGAGCACCCGCCCCGCCGTAGTACCCCGTCCGAAAAATCTCCAACTTAAACGCCGATACAGGATTCGTGCTGACCATAATGCGAAGTGTTTCACCGGCACGAATACTGTTTGCAGAACAGTATCCTTCAATCACTTTGCACCGACCATTGTCAAGAATCTTATTAATCTTGCCGGGAACAGTATGCGTTTTGGTTAACAACCAATCACGGGTGCCCGGCTTTGCATTTTCAGCTTGAATCAGATCATTGCTGAAACTTGACTGGCCAAAGGTCTTTGGAATTCCGAGTGCTCCCGCAGTCAAGGCAAGGCCTGCTGTGGCTGCGCCTTTATTGAGATCTCGTCGATGTATTCTTCGTCCGCGATTATCAGAACTGGGCATAACAACCCCTCTCTTTTTCTAATTTTTTAGTCACAGCGTCAGGCCGCTCGTACGTCTCATTTTCCCTCAAGCAACTTGTCACGAAAAAAGGCAACGTCCGACGGATACTTTGAACCTGAACCTGGGTAGGACAGGTCAGCCTCAACACCAAGTTCGTCAGCCTTTTCTTTGAGCTTTGTTCCAAAAACCACATGATGAATGAGCCATCCTCTCAAACGGTTCTTATCACCACTGGGCTTCTTCGCATCCGGTGCCATTCCGTAACTCATAAAAATCGGTGGGTCATCAGGTGATATGAGGCGGAGTGCCGAACATTTCCTGGTTGTTTCATCAACTTCTTCAAGGGAATCAGCACCCCACATTTTCATGCGAATCTCCTCTGGATCATTCTCACCATTGAAAGACTTTACAAGTACTTCAATAGGAACATTCTCACCCATCAGTGGCAGAATGTTGTCGATATAAAAGTCTCGCTCTGCTGATGTCTGGCCACCCGCTGTGGCTACACACAGCAGTCGCGTTGACTCTCGTTCAACGGGATCATCACTCGTGGCGTCAGCCATATCATC
>JABAAH010000073.1:0-3230 GCA_014238855.1 Planctomycetota bacterium | reverse complement strand
AGATCTGGGCGCCAGCAGAACCACCAAATGCTGCAACCCGGTCCTTATCAATATTCCACTCATCAGCCTTCGACCGCATGGATTGAATAGCTCGCTTCGCATCACGATGAGCCGTTGGCAATGGGTCTGTTGTGACAAAACGATAGTTGATAGCGGCGACAGAAATTCCGGCGTCAAGTAACGCCGCTAATTTTTCAGCTTTCAGCTTTTCCTTACTGCCACTCTTGAAGCCACCACCATGAATGTAGACTGCCAACGGCGTTGGCGTCTCCGACTCAGCAAGCCAGATATCAAACACATTTCGCTCGTCTTCTCCATACTTCACATTTTCAAAACTTGGCTTTTGGCCAGAATCTGATTTCCCACCCCCAAAAAATCCACCGGTGGGTGGACTCGTGTCTTTCATTCGTTTTCGGAGAGCAACGACTCGCTTCAACAACTGCTGTTTTTCGTTATCTGAAAGCGAGCCGTCGCCATCAACATCAGCTTTGGGATACCGCTCAATCGCCCGACGGCTCACAACAGCCTCTTCCTCTTCCGACAGCACACCATCTTTGTTCGTGTCAGCCTGAGGGAAATACTGAAGAATCTTGTTTGCAAATGTATCTTCGGCTTTTGCAGACAACACACCAAAAACAATGCACAGACCGGTGATTGTCATCCAGAATCGCTCTCTCATCATGACTTTCTCTTTTCTTTATGAACATTCTTCCGTGTATTGACCTCCGGCCAAACATCCTGACTACAGAATCATTTCTTAACTCTCAGCCGCGTATCATCAGAACACTCTCTCCGTCGCTTCACTCTCCGGAACTTTAATGCAATGCTATGAGTCACAAAAACTCAGTTTTTAGCGTGCTGAAATTGAAGACTTTGGTGCACTGTTATTCACTGAATCCATTCCAGCACCTGCCTTACTACAAGTTGTTGAGCCTCGTCCCAAGTCATAGACGGTGAAGCGGCATTGCCTTTGACTTTGCTGAACCCATGGCCGGCATTTTTCACTTCAACTAACTCTATATCGAGGCCCTTTTCCTTCGCCATCTTGTACAAGTGCGTTGACAAGTCGATGGGTACGACAGGGTCGGTATCACCATGCACCAGCAGAATGGGCGGGCTATCAACTTCCAAATGCTGGTCGGCACTGACCAGTTTCGCTATTTCTTCGGTACTCATGCCATGCGATGGCTTGAACAGCATCGCACCTTTTGATTCACTCCGCCCCGGAAATCTCTCAAGCCGCTTTTTCCAAAGTTCCGGAACGAGATACGTGGTCGCACCATAGAACGAGATTGCACCAATCACCGTGTATTCAGTTTCCGGTCCAGCGTTCTCACCGGGCAGAAAGTCACTGTTCGTTAATGCAGTAACCAGTGCTTTGGACCCCCCGGCGGAAGTGCCCCAGGTCACGAATTTGTTCGGATCAATACCGAATCGATCTGCATTCTTCGCCAGAAATCGTAACGCGTCTTTGCAGTCCTGAAAAAGATGATGAAAAGCCAGTTCTTCACCTTTCCCGAAAAGCCGGTAGTCAATGCTGGCGACGGCGATTCCCGCTTCCGTCAGTTTTTCAAGAATCAAGGTTCCTCGACTATAGATGCCATCTTTTGTTCCACCTGTATTCCCGCCGCCATGGATATAAATAAACAGCGGTGCTTTATCATAGATCTCGTTTTTTGGGTAAATAAAATCGAGTCGGTTTCTCTGTTGAGCTGTATTTTCTCTGTACTCGATATCGCGATCACTCTTCAGTCCAAGTTGCTGCAGGAACGTGTCCGGATCAACTTTCTTCGCTCCGGATCGCCCGGCTGAGACTGCTGGCTGTTTCCTGCCTCTCTTTGAGACCACCTGCAGCAGTTTCTGTTTCTCAGAATCTGAGAGCACGCCATCGCCATCTTTATCCATTTGAGGATACCGCTGAATCACTCGACGGCAGACGGCGTCTTCTTCATCCCCCGACAGCACACCGTCTTTATCCGTATCAGCCTGAGGAAAAGATTGAAGAATCTTTTCTGCAAAGCTTTCTTCAGCTTTTAAGAAAGATGCACCATAAATAGAGCAGGCCACAGCAATAATCGGAATGAAACAAAAGAACTTCTTCATAAAGCGACCTAAAACTCCGGGAGCAACACATGCATTGGAACTGTTGATGTATTTAACTTTATAGAAACCATTTTGTTTCGCGATGAAAAACACAAATTCGTAAAGCTGCAGAAAGCTAAGGGACATCGATACACAACATCCTTTTCTCAGCAAAGAAAATTATGACGAACGATGCACATTGAAGTATGATAACGGTCACGGAGGAACTTCCTATGAAGTCAGAATACATCTCGCCAAATGCGACCCGCGCACTTCCTGTGCCTACTCTCGCTACGACCACTCTCGCTGTGCTCACCGTTCCTGCACTCACTCTTATTGTGCTTACACTTATTGCGTTCACCCTCACCACCCCTGCTTTTGGTGAAGACTGGGCACAGTGGCGTGGCCCAAACCGTGATGCAAAATCAAAAGAGACGGGATTACTTGAAACGTGGCCAGAGGACGGCCCACCACTTGCGTGGAAAGTAACAGGTGTTGGCGGAGGGTATTCAAGCATCGCTATCGCAAAAGGTCGAATCTTTACGATGGGCGACCTCGATGACGGAAGCTATGTCATTGTCCTGAACGAGTCTGACGGTGCCCCTATCTGGAAAACTCGTATTGGTGAAGCCGGTGGGCATAAAAGGTACCCGGGGCCCCGCGGCACGCCAACTATCGATGACGGCGAAGTCTTCGTCTTGAATCAGTACTCAGACCTCGCTTGCCTTAATGCAGAGGATGGCACGATGAATTGGTCGGTCAATCTTGTGAACCAATACGGCGGAAAGATGATGTCCGGCTGGAAGTACAGTGAGTCGCCGCTCGTTGATGGCGACCGAGTCATCTGTACTCCGGGTGGACCAAACGGCACATTGCTCGCCCTCGACCGAAAGTCTGGAGAGACACTCTGGCAGACGGAGGGCTGGACCGATCCTGCTGGCTATTCATCTGTGATCACCGCAACGATTGATGGCACTCGGCAATACGTTCAACTGACCGGAAAGAGCGTCGCCGGCATCGACCCCGACTCTGGGACCGTTCTGTGGCATGCGGACCGAGAGGGTAAGACAGCAGTTATTTCAACGCCCATTGTTCAAGGGAACACCGTGTTCGTAACATCAGGCTACGGCATTGGATGCAATGCTTTC
>JABAAH010000072.1:1237-11194 GCA_014238855.1 Planctomycetota bacterium | reverse complement strand
ACATGTCGGGGCGTCACAAAAGGCATGAGTAAATCGCAGCCCTTCTCGAGCAATTCGATCAAACGCAGGTGTCTTTACGACCGGATCACCATTGGCACCGGTATGTGCATAACTTTGATCATCTGAAATACAGAATAGAATGTTGGGCACGCGTGCCACTTGATCGGGATGCTGACCTGCCACCGATCTCGAAACTAAAAGCGTGCTGAAACCGTGCATGCAGAGAATAACAATTATCGTAACGCGAACTCGACTCATGCTGCTCTTACCTATGTTGATCTTCATTTTTCACACTCGGCAACTGACTATAAAAAGCCTAACGAAAACGATCAGTCGTACAATGCAAAATTGCGCATGCAATCTATGTTATTTCACCACCGCAGATTGCATTGAGATTCACCTCGGGACGACGAGTTCGCTGAGGACGTGATTCGTACGTGTCATTGCCTATCCTTGATTCAAAAGCAACTTCTTCATGAGCTCCCAATGGGCACACGTACAAATAAACAGATACCGGAAACTCGCTAATACCACTCCCACGTGAGGGAACCGCTATCGAATATATCGTTATGGCCTGATGTGTTTCTCTAAATTTTGCTTTGTTTCTGGAACAGCTCCAGAGTGGGCGCACGTGGCCGCTGCGATCTCACAAGACCTCCGCAGGTTCTGCTTGCGGGACTCACCTCGCAGCTCTCCAATTAGAAAAGCCGCAGTGAATGAATCCCCTGCCCCAACTGTGTCGATCACGTTCACAGAGATTCCATTCTGGGTGACAGTATCATCAGGCGTGACCAGTACGGCTCCGTCTTTTCCGCGTGTCAGAACAACTATGTCGAGATTGCCAAATTCAAACAGGCCTTGCAGCATCACGTCCTGCCGGCTGGTCTCGCTGATGCTACAGGCAGAGCAAACCTCAACCAGTTCATCGTCACTGAGTTTCAGAATACTGGCGAGCTGAACCGAGTCACGAATCATCTCAGCATCAAAGAATGGTGGCCTGAGATTGATGTCAAGAATGCAAGGAATTCCCTTCGCGGCGGCCGCCCGGAGAGTTCGCCGAATTGTAGTTCGTGAGACAGTATCGCGTTGCCCCAACGTCCCGAAGGAGACCGCATCCGCTGTGGTTATCCGCGAGGCCATTGCGTCATTCCAAACGAGCTGATCCCATGCCGAGCCTTGATGAATCACAAACGTTGGCTTGCCATTGTTATCAAGTGCAACGCCTACCGTCCCGGTCGGTGCATCGGGAATTATCTGCATGAGACTCACATCAACGCCATATGCACTGAGGATACCTATGGCATCGTGTCCGTTTTGGTCGTCGCCGACTGCGCTGAGCATTATTACATCAGCACCTTGAATCGCAGCATGACATGCAAAGTTGGCCGGCGCACCGCCAAAGCGTTCACCGTCTGGAAACAAGTCCCACAGCACTTCACCAAGCGAGATAATCGTGGGACGTTTCATGCGGCCATTTGCCGTTTTGGTTTTTTAAATAGGGCTTATGCAAGAATATCTCTGACGACCTCACCATAGACATCAGTCAGGCGAAAATCACGACCGGCGTAACGATATGTCAGCTTTTTGTGATCGATTCCGAGGATATGCAGAATTGTTGCGTGCAGGTCATGCATATGTACTTTGTCATCCTGTGCAAAATAGCCAAATTCATCAGTTGAGCCATGACTGAAACCAGCCTTCACCCCAGCACCACTCAGCCAAACAGTAAACCCCGCAGGATTGTGATCGCGCCCATTTTTATTTTGTGCAACCGGCGTACGACCAAATTCAGTTCCCCAGACGACAAGTGTGTCGTCAAACATACCTCGTTGTTTTAAATCTTCCAAAAGCCCTGATATTGGCTTATCAACACTCAATGCATTCTTTGTATGGCCCTTTACAAGATTATTATGCTGATCCCACACATATGGCGTACTGACCTGAATATATCGAACTCCAGCTTCACAGAAACGACGGGCCAAGAGGCAACGATGACCGAAACTTGATGTTTCTTTCCGGTCCATGCCGTACAGTTCTCGAGTGTCTTTCGATTCCTTGCTGATATCAATCAATTCTGGTGCGACACCTTGCATACGAGCAGCCAACTCATAGCTGCGAATCACACCATCTAATTGTGGATCCCGACTCTTCCCAAAATGCTTTTTATTGATCTCATTGAGCATCTCAAGCTGGCGATGCTGATGTGCCGAATGTGCATCGGCCGGCTGGAGATAGTCAATCGTTGCGTCTTCTGTTTTACTCGATGAATGACCAAGTGCTGTGGCCTGATGATGGGCAGGCAGGAATGCTGAACCATAATTACGGGTTCCACCATGACCAGCTGGCGGCGTAATACTGATGAACGCTGGCAGATTTTCATTCTCCGCACCAAGGCCGTAACTCACCCACGCGCCAACTGATGGCCGCAAGAGATTATCGTTGCCGGTATGAATCATCGAAACGGCCTGACCATGCGATGTCCCTTTTGTGTGCATAGACTTGATAAAGCAAAGATCATCCGCATGCTTTGCGAGGTGAGGCCAAAGCTCGCTCACCCATGCACCACTTTCTCCGTACTGCTGAAACTTCCATGTTGTATCAAGTAATTTGCCATACCCTGCCTTGTCTTTCAGTGACACATCAAGGTTTTCAATCCCTTTGAAGGGTAGCTTTTTTCCGTTGTACTCAGAGAGCGCAGGCTTTGGATCAAACGAATCGACCTGAGAAACACCGCCGTGCATAAAGAGAAAAATGACACGATTCGCTTGAGGCTTATGATCAAGTCCTGAGCCCGCAGCACGTGCAATACGATGTGCGAAAGCCTGAAATGCAAGAGCCCCAAAACCACAGGCTGTTGTCTGCAACCAGTGGCGACGATCGTGGCTCGCTGTAAATTGATGACACTGCTTCACAACGTGTTCCTGATGTCACTATTCAATAAACCGAAATTCTGCTGAACAAAATAGCACCTGAACAAACGAAGCAAACGCCTGCTCGAGTGGCTGCCCCTCTTCGATCAACTCAGCAACATATTTTTTGCCCTTGCTCACCTCATCATGACCTGCCTGTCGGATGAGAACACGCCGATAGAGTTGCTGAATACTTTTCTCGATTGTCACATTGTTCTGCAGCAAGAGCAAACTCAAAGCATATGACATTTCATGAACAAATGGTGAATTCATCATGAATAAGGCCTGCGCCGGCACCGTTGTTATTGCCCTCTTCCCTGTGACAAGATCGGGGTTCGGGAAGTCAAAAACAGCCAACGATGGTGGAACAGCCCCTCTCACAACAGGTAGATACACACTTCGCTGTCGCAACGTGCCGGTTTGACTCAACGACACATGCCGCTTTCCATTTGACTCAATGGCATGCATACCAAGTTCACTCACAACGGAATCGCGAGGCTCGCCATCAAGCTTCCCTGAGACTGCCAATAGAGAATCACGGAGTGTCTCCGCTGGAGCAGGCCGTCGATACTGTTTTTGAAATTCTACTTTTTGGCTAGTTTCTTCTGAACTATCGGCGACAGCCTGCTGATAGGTTTTCGACTCGATAATTTTCCGAATCAGACTTTTGACAGACCAGTTGCTTTTCACAAACTCTTCGGCAAGAAAATCGAGAAGCTCCGGGTTCGACGGAACCGTTCCCCGCACACCAAAGTTGTCGCTCGTCTCCACAATGCCTCGACCAAACAGATGCTGCCAGATCCGATTCACCATAACCCGTGCGGTAAGCGGATTCTCCTTAGCAGTGATCCACTCAGCGAGCTGCACTCGTCCTGACTGATGAGCTGGAATCGAAGGCTGTTCCGCACCATTCCAGCTCACTACCTGGAGAAATCCACGCGGTGTCTTCTCTCCATGATTTTTTGTTTCTCCACGAATACGTACATGCAAATCACCGATGCGTTCTGATTCATTGTCTTGGGCAGCCATGGCCCTCGGTATTTCAGGACTGTTTTTTTTGATACCTGCGAGTGCATCCTCTAGATGCTTAATCTCCTCGTCCAACGAAGACGTATCAGTCGGCATGTCTTTTTCAAGATCTTCCACATGCACAAGGCGAATGGCATCAGCAAGAATCGGCTTGTCTGTCGCGCTCCCAGCAAGATTCACAACAACTTCTGTATCACATTCAAACTGGCCAATCGGCTGCCATAGCTGATCAATAGAAGGAAGGACTGTCTGGTCAACAACAACCTGATTCTCGCCCTCGGCGTGGTGCACTGTGTAGTGAGCCTTCGTCGCAAGACCTTTACCACCTCGAAAGCTTACTCGTAGTTCATATCTTCCTGGCTTGGGCAACGCGGCTTTCCATTCAATTGAAAACAGCGATTGTTGTTTGTCTGCCACAAGATAGTGATCACCGACATATTTAGGACGATGGGTCGACTTCCGCCACTTCCCTTTTCGAATGGCATCAATATCGTCAACGAGAACACCGGCTACTGAATCTAAAACTTTATCCCTCTGCTGCTTTTTATGCTGAATATTTCCCTCAATATTTTTCATCTTTGAACGAAACGTTTCCAACCGCTGCCTCTCGTCGTCATCGATCAGAAGATCTGTTTTTTTCCACCCGGAAACATTGACATTGTTCATGAGAATGCCATCGGTCGTCAGGGTGCTATGAAGGATGGCCGCCAATGCGTAATAGTCTGTGGTTGGAATTGGGTCAAACTTGTGGTCGTGACATCGGGCGCATCCAAGCGTGAGCCCCATTGTTGCTCGACTGATTGTGTCGAGCTGTTCATCAGCAATATCAAGACGCATCTTCTCCTTATCTCGTTCGGTCAACATTTTTGGACCAATCATTAGAAATGTTGTTGCGACCAACTGCCGATTTCTTTGTTCGATTGTGTCATACGGAAGAAGATCTCCTGCAATTTGCTCCAGAAGAAACTGGTCGTACGGAAGATCATCATTCAATGCCTCGATCACATAGTTCCGATACCGCCACGCCTCGGGATACGTCAGGTTGAAGTCACTTCCATTCGAATCTGCATAACGAGCGATATCGAGCCAATGGCGAGCCCACTTTTCTCCAAACTCTTTCCGACCGAAGAGATCCTCTAGAAATACCTCGACTGCTCTTCCAGGAGATTCGTTGCTATAGACGGCCTGAAAGTTCCTCTGCTCCTCCAGAGTTGGCGGCAGCCCTATGACATCAAGGAAGAGCCTTCTTACAAGTTTGTCAGCAGAAGCAGGGGGTGACTGTGGACGAGCAAGCCCATCAATCGAACATTCTTCTGAGAATGTCTGACGTGGCTGAAAGGACCAAAACTTCTTCCCTGCCTCAATATCTATTACCCTCTTCTGCACCACTGACCCCTCGTCTTCCCTTGGATCAACAGCTCCATCTTCAATCCATTGAGTAAAGTCACGAATAACTTTGGACGAGAGCCGAGACTTTGGCGGCATCTCTGACATGTCGCCGCTGTAATTTATTGCAAGAAGAACATGGCTTTCATCCGGCTTGCCGGGAATTATTGCTGGCCCCGAGTCTCCACCAACGAGCCATCCTTGCTTGGAATCGAGTCGCAAGCCGCCTTTTGCTTCTCCCGCCTCGGCTGAATGGCATTCGTAGCAATGCTCAACCAGCACGGGTCTGATTGTGGTCTCAAAAAAATCGACCTGTGTAGCCCTGCCATCGGACGCAACCACATTTGATGCCGTGATCGCACCAACGCCAAAGAATGCTGAAAGAACAATGGTAATGAGTTTTGTTTGTGACATTGCATCCCACATTTGCCAGATATCTTATACGTATGTCGTGGACGGGTACGCATTACGAAAAAGAACGCCGTCAACTTACCTCGCCAAGACTACTGCGATATCCGCTGCTGATCCAAAATCATTGTCGGCAACTTCAGATATGTTGCGAACCAGCACATAGCGGCATGATATTTTATCACCCTTCACACGCTGAGCCTGCTTTTCTTTTTTAAACATACATCGCACATACGGCTCTTCTGGAAAATGATCAGCGTTGTCAGATACGTAGAACTCTGTTTTCCCAAAGGTACCATTCCATCCCTTATCTTGCCTCGCCAGATAATAGAAGCCATTGATTGTTCGGGTTTGACCCAAATCAATAACTAGCTCGTGGGGATGCTTTTTCTTTTCTTTCGAAAACTGTGAGTGCCACACGGTACTCGGCTTTCCATCAATTGCATATTCTGCAAGTCGATCGTTTGCCCTGTTTTCACTACTAAAGCGAATCAACTTCATCTTTTCAAACGGCACAATGTTGTTCTTTGGAATCCGTTGCACGTTTTTCAGGGGACTTTGATCTTCACGCAACGTCCCCCACTTTGCCTTTCGGTCTCGCTCGTGACGCTCTCGACTTTTGTCATAATACGTACCAGCTTCAACCGGATCGTGCGAGGCATCTGCAAAGGCTTTCATTTTCTCAAGAACATCTGAATGACTCTCTGCGACAGATGTGGACTCACTCACATCACTTGACAGGTCATAGAGTTCCCAAGGCTGATTCTGCTTAGTTCCTTTGGGCTTTCCGGGCTGAATTGCTTTCCATTTTCCATATCGAACCGCCGTCTGATTCCCGTACTCCCAATACATCATTTCATGCAACTTCTGCGAGCCGTCTGCCCCGAGAAGCGTCGGAGCAATCGAAATGCCATCGGTATCTTCAGTGGCTTTTGTATTCGTTAAGTCAGCAATCGTTGCCATAATGTCGGGCTGATAAAAAACAAGATCACGAACCGTATTCGCCGCAACTACTCCAGGCCATCGAACAAGAAACGGAATCTTCAAGCCACCTTCATAGAGATTGCCTTTCCCACCGCGAAACTCAACCCCAGTCTCTGGGTTGACGTTCGGTCCAAAAAAACCACGCGGATGTTCCTTGCTTTTAAATCGATCCTGCCCACCGTTGTCTCCCGTAAAGAAGACAATCGTGTTTTCTTCGAGCCCAAGTTCACGCAAAAGATCAAGGACATTCCCAACCTCACGATCAACCATCGAGACCATCGCAGCATAGTTTTTTGTGTCTTGAGAAATCGTTGGGTCACGCATCCATGCTTCATTCTTATACAGTTCCCAGGCAGGGTCATCGGCTGGAATGTCGTACATGCCATGAGGTGGTGTAATCGGCATGTAGCATAAGAAGGGCCTTTCTTTATTTTCTCGTATGAACTGAAGGGCGGCTGCATGAATTGGATACTCTGAATAGGTTTTTCCGGTTCGGCCACCGACATTCCCCTCCAGAACAACCTCTTCACTATTACGAATGAGGTACGGCGTATAGAAAGAGTGTGCGTGCACCTGATCGTAGTATCCAAAGAAAACATCGAAGCCGTGCTTCTCCGGGACGCCGGTAGAATCACGCCCCCCGCAACCCCATTTACCAAACCCTCCCGTGGCATACCCTTTTTGCTTTAGCATTGAAGCAATTGTTTCCTCACCCTCTCGCAAGGGAGTGCCACCATCGTTCGCTCGTACCGATGCATGCCCGGAATGCTTGCCTGTCATAAGATTACAACGCAAAGGAGCACAGACAGGCGAGCCTGCGAGTGCATTGGTGAATCGCATGCCTTCTCGGGCCATCTGATCGATGCGAGGGGTTTTGATATATGGATTCCCCATATGTCCAAGTTCAAAATACGCCAGTTCATCTGACATGATGTAGACAATATTTGGCGGATTCTCACCACGGACAGTGCCCGTGTAGACCCATGCAATAAACAGCAAAGCACCAAGTTGCAACCATTTCAAAAAAATCATACCCCTCACCCCGTATAACAAATTACCCAACGCACAGCTTAATTCTCAAGAAAGCTTCGACTCGCCACAATTTCTTGAATAAGATCGCGCAGACCCTTTTCTGGCTTACTTATCTCTTGGACAATCTCATCAATGACAGGCCTGTCACTGACTTCTAATTCGCGGCCTAAAGCATATGCAATTAGCTTTTCTGTGATGCAGCGAGCGAACTGATCCTTTCGCCGAAGGAGAGCCTCTTGGAATTCCACTGGAGTCTCGAACGAATCTCCATCAGGCATCTTCCCTGAGGAATCAATCGAAACTTTTCCGTCATATTTATCTCGCCATCCACCAATGGCATCATAGTTTTCAAGTGCAAACCCAAGCGGATCAATTTTTCGATGACACTCAGCACACGTTGCAACATTGCGGTGCTTTTCAAGTTGATCACGAATACTGAGAGCACCACGGATATCCGGCTCAATAAGCGGCACGTCGGGTGGCGGTGGCGGTGGGGAATAGCCAAGCACTTTTTCAAGCACATAAATACCACGAACAACAGGTGATGTATCAACACCATTTGCTGACGCCGTCAAGAATGCACCATGGCCAATCAATCCGCCCCGTCGACCTCCTTGTAGTGATACTCTTTGCAACTCATTACCTTGGATACCCTCAATACCATAATGCAAGGCAAGTTCACGGTTCAAAAACGAATAATCAGCATCCAGAAAATCCTGAACATTCAGGTTTGTATCAAGCACATGCCGAAAGAATAATTCCGTTTCTTGACGCATCGCTGCCTGAAGATTGTCTCGGTAATATTCAAGAAATTCTTCCGACGGAGGCATCGTTCCGATATTATCCAGGTCTAACCATCGCCGCACAAAATGATGCACAAATCGTTCAGAACGTGGATCAGCAAGCATGCGTGTGACTTGTTCTGGCAACTCAGCTTTTAATTTATTATTCGTTGCCAAGCGAAGTAACGTTTCGTCTGGCGGTGATGACCAAAGAAAATAGGACAGCCTCGATGCCAGTGCAATTTCTTCGAGTGGCCCTTCACCGAGATTCAAATATAAGAACCCTGGTGCACAGAGAATGGCCTGACATCCAAGTTGAAATGCCTCTAAAGGATCTACACCTGCTTTGAGGCTCTCAGCAACAAGTTCCTGAATTGGTTCGACTTCACCTTCAACAGGTGGACGACGAAATGCTTTTTCAGCAAAGAGATCAAGTTGCTGATGAATTGTCTCAGTATTCAGTTCATCGCGGGTCAACTCCCCATAAATCACACGATGCCCGGCGGTTGGCCAGACATCAACGTGCGGGCCCTCTATTCCAATTTCCCACACGCGCAGACGCGGTCCCTGATATCCCTTGAGTACCCCATGCGCTTTTTCGAGACCACCTTTCATATCAACAAACGGCTTGAATTCAGGTTTGTCGGCAGCGTGGGTTGTCAGCATTCGCACCATTCGTTTAGCAGCCATTGGTCCATTACGGAAGCGAACTTCCGGCTCAAATCCGGCTTCCATATAAACATTCCACTCAAACCACTCAGGTTCTTCGTTCGTCAACTCGACTCTCGCTAGGGAAATCATTTTCGAAACATTCCCAGTACTTACAACACTTCCCCTTCGATCTACAGCAGCAATCTCCATGACAAGTGGATCACCATTTCGAAAATCACCAATCGCTTTTCCATAGTCATGGTGACGACTTATCGCTGCCGCCTTCACACGAATGGTGTAGATGCCACTGTGCGGCACACCACCCTGTCGAACCAAGGGAAGAAATCCAATATGCCCCCCACGATAGTGACGACCATAGAGATCAGTAAAAGGCGTATCGGGCGTAAACCGAAAGCGATCGACCTTGAATAGTTTTGGTAGGTCCTCGTAGCCTTTTCCACTAAAATAGAACGGGGATGCTTGTTTATAGCTTTTTGTAAGTGGTCGTTTTCCAAACCTCGTGGCGCGATGAATAGCTTCTTCAGCCGCGCTTAAGTAATGGTCCATTAACATGCCAGAGGTAACGAGACCAGCACCGTTGTTATCGAACCCGTCAACCACAACCTCCTCAGGAAAATCTTCTGACGGATTCCAGACCTCAACATCGAGTCCGAGTAGATCCCCGATCGTTTGCCGATACTCCCATGCATTGAGCCGCCGAAGAACACTATGCCCACCAGACGTGTTGAGTTCGGCATGAGCAGTTTCAATGCGCC
>JABAAH010000072.1:0-1187 GCA_014238855.1 Planctomycetota bacterium | reverse complement strand
TTCCCTTCTGGTGGCATGCTTTCAAGATTCAGTTGGTCCACAACCTCTTGGTAACGACCCAAGTCATCAAGGTTCTCAATTTGTGATGAAAGCGTATCGAATCGACGATCAGCCTTTTGTTTTTGATCACCGTGGCATTGGATGCAATATTTTTCAAGAAACACCGCTGCATTCTGGCCAGCTGCATTCTGTTCAACTGTGCTTTGGTCAACTGTGCTTTGGTCAACTGTGCTTTGGTCCGCGATAGCGAATACGCTCAGGCCATGAAAAATAATGGCGGCATAAATGACGGCACAGTAGATTGTGGTTTTCATGCCATTCTCCTATCCAATTTCCATTGGAGAAAAGGTCCCTGTGCTTCTTCCGAAACGATCAGCTTCTTCTGCTCCGAACCACTGCAAAACAGATAACCAAAGATTCGAAAGGGGAACTCGCTTGTGTTGCTCTTCAGGACAAATAACATGCCCCTGATGCTTGAGCCCACCACCGGCAAGGAGCACTGGAAGATTCTTGTTGCTATGAATCGACCCATCACTCATACCGCTGCCAAAGACAACTAACGTGTTGTCAAAAACTTGTGCTTCTTTTAGTCGTGCAAGAAAATTACTGAGCTTTGTTGTTAAAAAAGATTCTACGACCTGAAGTTGTCCAATTCGGTCCTCTGATTTTCCATGATGAGAAAGACCATGGTAACTACCGAGGTCTAACTCCGACGTCCGGAAACCCAATCCAGTTTCAAATGTTGCCACACGAGTGGAATCTGTCTGCAAAGCAAGGGCCATGAGGTCGTAAAAAAGTTCTACTTCATCAATTTGCTGGCGTTCCTCATCTAGCACTTCTTCTATCGACGGTTTCGGTTTGGGCCGATGTAACCATTCTTTAGACATTTGCAGTCGCCGTTCAACGTCGCGCACCGATGTCAAATACTGATCCAACTTGTTTTGATCTGCCGCATTGAGCGTTCGGTGTAAGGCTTGCGCTGAATCACGCAGAACATCGAGCACACTGCCTCGATGCTCGAGTCGCATGCGTTCAACGTCCGCCTTACTCTGCGGCGGACTCACAAAGAGACCCCGAAAGAGCATCGCAGGATTGTTGATTGGTGGCACGTGGACGCCAGCACGCGTCCAACACATGTCCGTACCATGTACGATGCCCGTGTTGATCGAAGGAAAACGAGTTTTGCT
>JABAAH010000071.1 GCA_014238855.1 Planctomycetota bacterium | reverse complement strand
GTGCTGGTGTCCAACGACCCTCCGCAACAGATTCACCTGCTAGATGAAAGACAAGGTCAGCGCCATCAAGGGATTCAGGTGGTGGCGGTCCTTCCAGCGGATCCCAGCCGATAATCTCTCCTGCAAGGTGGCCAATCTTTTCGGCTGCACGCTCTGGGTTTCGTGTGAGCACAGTTGGTTTATTGAGTAGCCTCAGAAGGCGTGGGCCGACAAAACCAGTACCACCCGTGACAAGAGATTTCATGAAAATACCTATCGAGAAATAGTGCGTGATATACAGAGAAATGGTTTTAATAAGAACATAATCATCTTCATCAATGGTAGTGAATTGGGCACGACTTTCGACCCTTCACTCAAAGATAATATAACTGTCTGCACAGCATGTCTTGTTCAGCCAGATGGAAAGTCATCCAGATGGAAAGTTGGCTTCATTCGAAAGGCTGTTTAAAAACACCCTTGCCTTGCCGTATTCGCTAGACGGATAGTCTTGTACGTGTTCTTTGAGGACCTCTTTGAATTTTGTCAGCGTCGTGCGGATAGCTTGGAAATCTTGGATTTGAAGCCCACTGCCAGATGAGGCACGGCCGGCGAATAAGGAATCGAGTTCAGAACGATAGGGAGTGAAGATACTGTCTTGGAGGACAAGGGGGTATTGAATGTGGCCAGTAGTCGGATCAAGTTGCGTGGAGCTAAGGCGAGGAGGGGCAACCGATTTTGCAAGACGAATAGCATCCTCGTGCGAGATTCGAGAGGGCGCTTCGTCAGCGCGTGCTTTGCGGTTTGATTTCCTCATATCAAAGTAGGTATCAGTCCATTTTTTTCGGTTATCAATTTGCTGGGATTGCGCGGTTTGGTAGTTTCCTGCAGCCTCCGAGTTCTGTAAATTTTGATAACCCTGAGACCTCATCATGGAGGACATTCCGTAATCTGCTCCCTGCTGTGCCGTCGAGGCGTAATTTCCGCCACCCATGCCACGTCTTCCCATGCCCATGCCCCCCATCTGTGCTGCGAGCGGTATTGCGAGAAGACTCCAGCAGAGAATCCCCAAGGAAAAACATTTTTTCGGGGATCGGATAGTGAACGGCCAGGTTCGAATCTTCATGGAAAGAGCCTCGTCGAATGGACTGTTAATTGCTTTAGGAAGTAGAGTAATAGTTTCAGCGGAAATCTGCCGCTAGTAGTATACTTTGAAATGAAGGATATCGCGACGTGAGCTTTGCTCGGAACAATCTTTATATTTGAGGATGCCTGTTTTTAAGGGCTTAAAAGAAATGTCTAAGCGAAACATGAAAACCTACGTAAATTGGAAACAAATTATGGATTCTTTTCGGATTCTCGGTTCGCTGTCGATTCTTCTGGTGGCATCATGTCTGCTGGCGGGTTGTTCTCAATCCAAGCAGGGATCTGGGGATTCTCCTGTTGTTCGAACTGACTCAGGAGATGGGGAAAAAGTTGCGAGTCAGCAAGAGCAGGCTGTCCCGTCTCAAGTAACGAAGACTATGACAGAAACCTCTGATGTAAAAATTTCTGATGAACCAGTCCAAAGTGGGCCGGATTCTGTTCCTTCGAGTGGCAAGATAAGCGACATCCGCCCTGACGAATTAACGACATTCAAACAGAAAAATGCAGCATCGTTAAGCATCGATGAGTTGCGAGAAAAACTTGTAGTTGCAGAAAATCCTGACGCCGTTGTCAAAGCAACAGATCTGATTGGTAGGCTTCGAGGCCAGGGCCGAGCAGCTTTACCTGATTTAATCAAACTTACAGCAGACGCTGATCCGAGAGTGCGGTGGCACGCTGCTCGCTCAATTGGTCTCATCGGTGAGGATGCAGTCTCGTCTATACCAGTGCTCCTTTCACTACTTCAAGATGCCGATCCAGTTGTTGCGACGCAAGCAGCGGCAGCAATTGGTCACATACGAGAAGATGATGACCACGGAAGTCTGTCTGAGGTGGAAAAAGAATTATACGCTGATGCTGTAACGCAACTCGTGGGCACACTTGTACATAATGACGCCCGCGTTCGACGGGCCTGCTTGCGATCACTTCAAAGTTTAAATCCAGCACCGGAACAACTGATGCCAATTGTTGATGCAGTCTTTGCCTCACAAGATCCGGCTACCATACTGCCGGTCATGGAGAGTATTGCTGATATGGGTGGAGAAGCCGTGCCGTTCTTGATTGATCGACTGAAGCTTCCGCAAGGAAGGTTTTGGGCGAGTGTGGCCATTACTGAGATCGGTCCAAGTGCTGCGGGGGCTACACAAGCACTTATTGAAGCATTGCCAGAGAGTGCCTTGGATGAGCAGTTGCACGAGATCTTCGCGTTGGCATCAATTGGTGAGGGGGCTCAGAGTGCGGGGGAAGCCCTTGTGACGCTGTACGGTGACGGGGATTCATCGTTGCAAGGCCCAATTCTATACGCAATCGGAAAATTGAAGTTTAGAGATGCTGAGTCACTTTTGATGCAAATAGTTTCCGAGGAGACGTCGCTCTCGGCGACAGCTGCTTGGGCGCTCGCCAAAATAAAACCAGATGCTCCAGCGCTGGTAACGGATGCGGTGGAAAGGATGCGTGCTCAGTGCCAGAGCGAAAGTGTATTTGAACGAGCAGCAGCTGCGTCAGCCTTGTCGGATTTGTCGATCTATCTGGAAGTACAAGAGCGGCAAAATCTGGGAGTCCATTTTCAGAGTATGTTGCTGGATGATTCGGAACAGGTTCAGGAAGCAGCGGCAGCAGCAATTGTTCGTCTAGGCGGTGACGGGGTTCCTGCTGTGGCGGTAGCCCTCGAAAATCCAGAATTAAGATTTTTTGCACTCGGAATTACGTCGGCAATTGGAGAGCCCGCAGCCAAACTCGTTCCAGCAATTGTTGAACTTCTTGATTCAGGAGACAGCGATCTTGTTCAGGAGGCTATTTTTGCTCTTGCTGCCATAGGCTCTCCTTCAGCTGTGGCTTCGGGTCAAATTCTCGCAATTCTTAATGAATCAGTCAGTAGTGAGGATGAAGAAGCCCGTCTTCATTATGCTGCCACGTATTGCCTTGGACGCATTGGTTCTCTTGCCGGGCAAGTTGTTCTTCCAAGGCTTAAAGAGCTCAGTGGTTCCCCAGATCTCATGCAGGCAACCGTAGCTGTATGGTCGATTTTGCAGATTGCTCCAAATGATCAAGAGCAATCCCTGAATGCCGTGCCACTACTGATGCGTGCTCTCAATTCTGAGAATCAGACCGTGCGTCTTGAAGCTACGATTGCACTTGGAGACTTGGGTTCAATCGCTGAAGATGCGATTCCTGCTATCGAATTGGTCAGTGAAGATGACCCTGTTCGTACCATTCGGCTAGCGGCAAAGGAATCACTTCGAAGAATTCAGGCAGAGTAGTGAAAACTGCCCACGAGTTTCTTAATCGTCGTCCTGTTGATCGTTTTAACCCCACTGGTTGGTAGTTCATCAAGAAACGGCCATCTTTCGTCGATATTGTTACTAGTAGGCATATCAGACAGTCTCAGTTCCCACGTTGAACTGGTGACACCTTTGGTGGAATCATGGCTCCGATTGGTATCTTCAGGAAATTGTGGCTTCTTCGAAACGCTCGTTCTGCGGGCGAGCGCCCACTTGTTCGAAGTATTCTGGAAGGAAAACCAACAAAAATCCTGGAGCTCGGCCTTGGTGAGTTGAAACGTACGCCAAATATGCTTTCTTTGGCAGCACGCATCTCTGACGGGCCAATTCATTACGTTGGATTCGATCGTTTTGAGGCGAGGATGCCTGATGAGCCTCCCGGTGTAACACTCAAAGAAGCCCACAGCTGCTTGCAAAAGTTTGGTCGTATACAACTTGTTCCTGGCAACCCGGATTCAACATTAGCGCGACTCTGTAATCACCTTGGCTGGTTCGATCTTATTCTGGTTTCTAAGACAATCGATCAGGTGACAATATCCCGATGTTGGTTTTTTTTACAGCGTCTTACCCAATCGCATACGATTGTTCTCCAGGAATCAGCTGAAGGGATCTGGACGACTGTCTCCCATCAAGACGTTGGTGAGCGAGCAAACCAGCAGGTCTTTCGTAAAGTGGGTTGACCCGTGGCGTAAAGTGGGTTGACCCGTGGCTGCGGTCATACACTGGCTACGCGTTTCCTAGTAGCGGTTCCGGCCACTCCCGGCTACATTACATGTTTCGCTTTCCTCGTAGATAATAATGAAATATGTCAAGTCCTCGCACACTTCTCGACAAAATTTGGGACAGTCATGTCGTCTGTACTCCGGTTGGTGAAAACCCATTGCTGTATATAGATCGCCACCTCGTTCATGAGGTGACGAGTCCTCAAGCGTTCGAGGGGCTTCGGTTGGCAGGCCGCCGTGTCCGAAGGCCTGAAGCGACTTTTGCAACACCGGACCATAATGTGCCAACGACTGATCGCCGATTGCCAATTGCTGATCCAATTTCAAAACAGCAGATAGATACATTACGGAATAACTGTAAAGAATTTGACATCCGACTATTTGACCTTGATGACGCTGACCAGGGTATTGTGCATGTCATTGGGCCAGAGTTGGGTATTACACAGCCGGGAATGACGATTGTGTGCGGTGATAGTCATACTGCAACTCATGGTGCGTTGGGGGCTCTTGCCTTTGGGATTGGTACGAGTGAGGTAGAGCATGTACTGGCAACGCAGGCGCTCCGGCAATCGAAACCAAAAGCATTAGAAGTGCGGGTGCAGGGAAGCCTGCCCAATGGGGTCACAGCAAAAGATCTTGTGCTGTATATCATTGGTCAACTTACCACCGAAGGAGGTTCTGGTTATGTCATTGAATACACTGGAGAGTGTATTCGTAGCCTTGGTATGGAACAGCGAATGACAGTCTGCAATATGTCCATCGAGGCCGGTGCTCGTGCGGGCATGATCGCACCAGACTCTATAACTTTTGATTACCTGCGAGGTCGTGACTTTGCGCCAAAGGATTTCGAAAGAGCTGTTCAAGAATGGCAGAAGCTTCCTTCTGATGAAGGGGCATCTTACGACCGCGTAGAGGTTTTTGAGTCTGCTGATATTGTGCCGCAAGTGACCTGGGGGACCAATCCAGCGCAAGTCGTGGGTGTTGATGCAGCCGTTCCTAATGTCGGCGCTCTGAGTGACCCAAGTGAGCGGTCTTCAGGAGAGAAGGCGCTCGAGTACATGGGACTCTCTTCTGGTACTCAGATTACAGATATTCCACTTGAGAGAGTTTTTATTGGATCGTGCACGAATAGTCGTATTGAGGACCTACGGGCTGCTGCTGCCGTTGTTCGAGGGTACCACGTCTCGAGAGATGTTCATGCCATGGTTGTACCAGGTAGTGGTCGTGTGAAGCGGCAGGCAGAGCACGAAGGACTCGATAAATTATTTGTAGCAGCAGGATTTGAATGGCGAGAAGCTGGTTGCAGCATGTGTCTTGCGATGAATCCAGATACTCTTTCGGCGGGTCAACGATGCGCTTCAACCAGTAATCGAAATTTCGAGGGGAGACAGGGAAAAGGTGGCCGCACACATCTTGTCTCACCAGCTATGGCAGCAGCAGCAGCAGTTGAAGGACACTTCGTCGATATTCGAGAATGGCAATATCAATAATTGAACGGTATTTCCCCGTTTAGACTGAAAGGGTTTTTTGTGCAGTCTTTTACTTTGCATTCAGGTGTTGTGGTCGCAATGGACCGCGCGAACGTGGATACGGACCAGATAATTCCGAAGCAGTTTTTGAAGCGTATAGAGCGGACTGGTTTTGGTCAGTTTTTGTTTAATGATTGGAGATTTCGAGGAGATGGAACTCCTGATCCACAGTTCGAACTCAATCTTCCCGAAGCAAAAGGTGCTACCATACTTTTAGCGCGGCGGAACTTTGGGTGTGGTTCAAGCCGGGAGCATGCTCCTTGGTCTTTGGCTGATTATGGTTTCCGATGCGTCATTGCACCTACATTTGCTGATATTTTCTATTCCAACTGTTTCTCGAACGGTATTCTGCCCATTCGGCTTTCTGAAGAAGATGTTGATCAGCTTTTTGAGCTAGCAAAAGCAGCAAAAAGTAGTGACTCGGGTCAGTACGAATTGAGCATTGATCTCAACGATTGCACGCTGTCGGATGGGCAAGGTTTTCAGCGAACGTTTGAAGTCGAACCATTTCGAAAACGGTGTCTTCTTGAGGGACTTGATAATATTTCCCTGTCGTTGCAGCATACCGATGAGATTAGTGCTTGGGAAAAGTCACATGGACTATCCTCGATTGTATCTGAATAAGAGTGTGTGAGTCTTAAAAGACTGATTTTGAATCTGGGAGACTTGCCCGAAGGATTGCTACGAAATGACACATTCTCGACGTAAGAAAATTGAGTCAATGTTGCAGGATGAACCTGACGACATTTTTCTACGATACAGTCTGGCTCTGCTTATGGAGGCAGATGGTGAATGGGAAGCGTCACTCAATATATTGCAGGAATTGGCACGAAGCACCCCACCATATGTTCCTGCCTGTCAGATGGCAGCACAGCATCTTGTCAAATATGGTAAGCCTGAAGATGCTCGTCGTGCTCTTCGTGAAGGGATTGAAGAAGCCCGCCGACAGAATCTTTCACATGCTGCAGGTGAAATGGCTGAACTGCTTGTTTCCATTGGTGACAGTTAGTTGCCTAACGAGTCGTTTCCTCAAGAACAGGTGCTGGCTCTGCTGCTTCAGAACCTTTTGTGACCACAAATCCTAATTCCTTAATCATTTGATAATCAGCTTCAGGAAGCTGCCCCTCCGTGGTGAGGTAGTCACCGACAAAGATTGAATTCGCTGCATACAGACCGAGTGGCTGAAGGCTGCCAAGGTGAATTTCTCTGCCGCCAGCAATCCGGATTTCTGCAGCAGGGTTCACAAGCCGCATCATCGCAAGGCCTCGTAAGCAATCGCGAGGTGATATTTCATTGACGTCTTCAAGAGGCGTGCCGTCTATCGAATTCAAGAAATTGAGTGGAATTGATTCGACTTCCATCTCTTTTAAAGCAAATGCCATGTCGATGAGATCATCGGTGGTCTCTCCCATCCCCATGATGCCACCACTGCATAGCTGGAGGCCGGCTGAACGACATGCTTGAAGCGTTGCAACCCGATCAGCATATGTATGCGTGCTGCAGACTTCTTCATAGTGTCTCTCACTCGTGTTGAGATTATGGTTCACTTTATCGACCCCGGCTGCTGCAAGTTTCGTAGCTTGTGCGGGTGTCAATAGGCCAAGACACGCGCAGACGTTGAGGTCGTACTGTTCCTTTATCTGTGGAACTACCGAACAAACAAAATCAATCTCTTTTTCAGAAGGACCGCGAGCCGAGATCACGATACAAAATGTTTTTGATTGCCGTTCATTCGCGAGGCGAGCTGCTTCGAGTAGCTTTGGCACGGAGAGCAAATTGTATCGTGGGATTTCTGCTTCAGAAACCTTTGACTGCGAACAATAGCCACAATCTTCCGGGCAGAGACCACTCTTCGCATTCATAAGAAAAAATAGTTGGACAGTGTTACCAAAGAAATGGTGCCGGACTCGATATGTAGCAGCGAGGAGATCGAGTATTTCTTCATCTGAAGAATTAAGGACTTCTCGAGCTTCTTCTCGCTTGAGGCTGTGGCCTGAAAGTACGCTGGTTGCCATCTGGTGCCAGCGTAGGGCTGGTTGAGTTTCAGAGTGACCTGTCATAAGATTCCTTTTCAAGGCATAACGATAGAATTCAAGATAGTAACTCAGTGATATTTGATCGGAAAAGAAGTTTTACAGATTTCTTGGTTTTCTCTCCTTGCCGTAACGTAACGTTTGGCAGTTTGCAGTCAATTACCGGGCCCGGAACGCCTCCTGTGCGTCCCTCTTTTGTGATCTCTGCAGAATCATCCTGTTGAAGTTGACAGAAATAGGCATCGTTCAGTCGAGGGTAGAACTTCTAGGAATTCACCGCTTCGAGTTGATGATGGTGGAAATAAAAGAGATTTGTTGCCTGTGAGAGAAAGCCAGTGACCTCACAAATCGGTTGCTCAAATGAAAGAATTACCCGTTCGTTGTCTTCATTGAGTTCGGGCCTCTTTTTTGCTAATTGAGACCACACCAGAATTCAAATATGGTAACGAGGAACGCTACCGAGGCGGCTTATGAAAGCTCCGTATTGTACGGCATCACACGTGTTAGGGCTTTGATTTGTCGTATAACGCCGCCCTTGATGAAACAAGCCGTTGCCTTCTGTGTGATTTTGGCAGTGAAGCAAGTTGGCCGTGAAATTGCAGTCGGCGATCATCGATAGACGTGAGTAACGGTTCCACTAATTCATTTTGTTCGATCGCGCATCTTTCAAACTGCTCATGATCAGTAAGCAGTTCATCGATTACTTCGACTCCAATAGCACGAATGACACATCGAGCATCATTGATGTTGATCTCATAGCTATCAAACACTCGTAGTGCGTAAGCTACTTCTGCATGATTGGAGTGGAGTATTGGTTTTTGAAGAACTGTGTCCTGTGATGTATCTGTCATTCGTGTCACATCCCTACGTTTCACAAAGTTGTTTTGAGTTTAGGTAAGTCCATATCACGTTACCGATGAGGCACATTGCCCGAGAAAATATACGTGCAGATGGTGTGCCATTTCAGAAATAAAAATTGTTGGGACGAGAAGGCATTACCTTTGCTGTAATCGCCCTACCTTAACGCTTTGCAGCCTAAGGCAGCTTTGTGGAGCCCCTATTTTCACTCAATGATAGATTTGCATTGCAACTTTTTTGCAACTTTTTCAAAAAAGTTGCATACCCAAGGGGGTGAGCAGTCAGTACGTGTTGTACTCCACGCACGGTACTCAGATTTAATCACGCAGCGGTCGGGTTGGTTCAATGACTTGCTTCTGATGCATCTGATCACGTAATTGGGCAGCTAGCTCGTAGTTCTCAGATTTTACAGCTTCCGCGAGTTGCTCATCGAGTGTGTTGCCCAGTTCGTAACGCTTGCGGACACTTTCTCGCATATCACGAAGACGAATGACAAGCTCATCCGTATCAAATTGATCCTCAGCATCATATTGGAGGAATAAGTCATGGAAAGAATCCAACCCTCTATTGATTTCGGCAATAGCGAGTTCTGGTCCATCATCATCAAGGGCGGCAAGTGCACCAGCCTGAATTCTGTGAAAGAGTACAAAAGGTCGGTACTGTTCGTGTGACAGTATCCATTCCTCATCAGGCGAATGTTCTCGGACGAAATCCATGAAAGCAAGGCTGTGTTCGGCATCTTTTACAGCGCTGCCGTATTCTCGTAGAGACAACCAGCAGAGTCGTCTGTGGTAGTACTGGACAAACTCACGGTCAGACTCCGTGCATTGTTCCGATGAAAGTTCAAATTCTTCACCCTCACGTACCACTTCGCCGACGAGGTAGTCGAAATAAGTTTCGGCACCATGCGGCCTAGTGCCATCTGGCCGTAGGGCGATCTCCATCTGCAAAAGGCCCATATCAACCCGCATTTGAAGAAGTTCACGACCATTAGAAGCGGTTACACGACGTGCATTTACTTCACCGGGTACGTAATCCCATCCTTCGATAACCGAGTCAATATCTTGCGACGATGGCATGGTGTCTTTCTCTAAGAAAAGCTGCCTTCAAAATGCAACAACTTAAGAAATAAAAGAATGTCTAATTTTTACTTTAACAATTACGAGCATATTCTAATAGAAGTATACCATGCGCTCGCTAATTGTCGGCCTGAAACCTCCTAGTCTATTATTTTTCTCCGGAGTTTTTTAGTTGCGCTGCGGTATTTCTTTTTCTCGAGACGCCTAGTTTTTGATGCACGGGTGGGTTGTGTTGCTCGCCGGGTTTTCGGTGAATCAAGTGCTTTAATAAGAAGGGCCGAGAGTTTTGCGAGGCAGTCGTTGATGTTCCGATTCTGCTCTCGAAACCGTTGACTTGTGAGAACAAGTTCTCCGGCAGTTGTGGCACGACTTCCGGCCTGAGTATGGAGTCGCCGAGCTACTGCTGGAGGAAGGAAATCAGCCTGTTGGATATCAATGCGAAGTTCTGCTTTTGAGTTTGTTTTGTTGACATGTTGTCCGCCTGGGCCTTGGCTGCGTGAGAATTGCCAACGGATCGCGTGTGCCGGAATGACAGTATTTCCTATGCGAATTGATTTTTCGTTACGAGGCATTTTGTTCCGACTTTCACACTAGAATGATAAGGTAACACCTACGGTGTGTGCGATATGACTTGATGGACTGCAGGAAGGGACAACACTTTCGAATGCGTGTAACGAGATCACTTCTATCGAGGTCGATATTGCATTGTCTGGTCAGCGTCCTGTTCTTTGGGAGTATATGCGACAGTGGATTTCCCCAAGCCGTACGAGATGCGGGGCAGCCGAGTGTGGGTGAACCTCAGGTCTTAGCAGCCCGGCCCGCTGAGGACTGGCCTGTTTTTCTGGGTCCGAGTGGAAATGGGCGGAGTGGGCTGCAGGGGCTGGTCGTGCCATGGAAAGAATGGGGGCCACGAGTTTGTTGGACGATTGAGCTTGGTGAGGGATATTGTGGCCCATCGGTGGCGAAAGGTCTTGCGGTTGTGTTTGATCGAGTCGCGGGCAAAGAGCGACTGCGATGCCTCAAAGCAGAAACAGGCCATGTTGTTTGGGAAAAAAATAATCCAACCTCTTATGTCGACATGTTTGGCTACGACGGAGGCCCGCGTTCAACACCAATAATAGTCGGTGACTACGTTATTACATATGGTGCAGCAGGGTTATTGGAATGCCGCTTGCTGTCGAATGGCAAACTTGAATGGAAGGTTGAGTCCTCAACTGATTTTCATGTGGTGGCCAATTTTTTCGGTGTTGGTGCATCGCCCGTCGTTTACCAACAAACCTCAGGCGCACGGAGCCAGCTTGTTATTGTTCAGGTTGGAGGAAGTCCTGTTGATGGACTCCCTGCTGACCCACAACGACTTGACCTTGTGAAAGGCCTTGATAGCGGATTGGTCGCGTTTGATATCAAGACAGGTGAAGAAGTGTGGCGGACAAGTAATGAGTTAGCTAGTTATAGCACTCCTTTACTAAGCACTTTTGACGGAGAAGACCGATTGCTTGCATGGATGCGTGACCAGTTGTTACTTGTTGATCCTGAGTCTGGTGCTGTAAAAGACTCGTTTTCTTGGCGAGCAGAAGAATTGTTTAGCGTCGTTGCCGCCAGTCCTGTAGTGAGTGGAACTGAGGTGCTACTTTCGGAGACATATGGGGGAGGAAGCGTACTGCTTGGCATTGAGTCCGACTCGTTTGTTGAGCAACGTAGAGATCCTCCGCGTAGCCGTCACAGGAATTCGTTGCGTTGCCACTGGGCGACTCCAGTGATACATGACGGTTGTGTCTACGGCACAACGGGCCGTAATTCAGGCGATGCTTTGTTTGTTTGCGCAGACTGGAAGACCGGGGAGTTGTATTGGAGAGAGCCTGGTCTGGGACGATCAAGTTGCGTGCTTGTGGATGGCTGCTTGATTGTATTAAGTGAGTTTGGGGAGT
>JABAAH010000070.1 GCA_014238855.1 Planctomycetota bacterium | reverse complement strand
CAAGAAGATGAGTGGCATGATTACCGGATTCGAGTCAGAGGAAATCACATTGAATTGTGGGTCGATGGCATTCAGACCGTCGACTATACCGAGGTTGAATCGGGCTTGCCGAGTGACGGAATTATTGGTTTGCAAATCCATGGGAACGGTGTGGCAGAAGTGCGATTCAAAGACCTCGTGATTGAAGAGTTGCCCTAGGGTACTTTTGACGCTCTTGAGTTTCTACCTGTTATGGTGAAGACTATCGCTGAAACCTTAGGGGAGAATCTCTTTCATGGCAAAAAAATATAATGTCGGTGTTGTTGGTTATGGCTGGGCGGCGACGGCTCATATTGAGGCAATAAATGCTACCGACCAAGGTCGGGTCGCAGCTGTCTGTTCAACGCGTGAACTTGATGCTGCTGAGTTGACCGCTCAACACGGTGGCCCTATCCGTGTCTTTCAAGACCTGCATTCCATGCTTGCCGATCCATCAATTGATGTCATTGATATTACTGGTCTGCCAAGTAAACATGCCGAGCAAGCCATTGCTGCAGCAGAGGCCAAAAAACATATTATCCTTGAAAAGCCCATGGCGAACTCGCCTGAAGAAGTAGCCGGTATTTTAAAGGCAGCAAAAACAAACGGTGTTTTTGGCTGTGTTTGTTTTGAACTTCGATATTCTGAACAACTGCAGGTTACAAAAGAGTTGCTTGAAAATGGATTGCTCGGGCAGCTGCATTACGGTGAAATCGATTACTATCATGGCATCGGACCCTGGTATGGTCAGTTCCGTTGGAATACGGGAAAAAGTAATGGTGGAAGCGCTCTTTTAACGGCTGGTTGTCATGCTCTCGATGCGCTTCTTATGATGATGGGAGATCAACCAGTTGAAAGTGTTACAAGCATGAGCACGAAAACAACGAGTCCAACGTTCGATCCATATGAATACGACACATCGAGCGTGACGCTTGTGAAATTTGCAAACGGTGCTCTTGGGAAGACAGCAGCTATTGTTGATTGTTTGCAGCCGTACTATTTTCATACGCATCTTGTTGGAAGTGAGGGAAGCATTTTAGATGATCGCTTTACCTCGATGAAACTATCCAAGGAACGGAATGCCTGGCATCGATTGACAATGAAGATGTGTGACTCCGGTAATGTAAGTGATCATCCGTATCAAAGTCAGTTTCAAGCATTTTTTAACGCACTTGATCGCGGTGAAGAAATGCCTCTGACAAGTTTTTCTGATGCAGCTAGAACGTTTGAAGTGATTTTTGCTGCTGATCAAAGTGCTGCTAACGGCGGACAGCCTGTGGCTCCTGAATCATTTTCGTAGGCACGTTCGCGGATTTCAGTCGGAGTCTTCCAGGCAGGCTATCAATGATCCATTCAATTTTTTTGGGTCCGGGCAAACGGTCACGACTTAGCTGATCGCAAAAGCTATTCGTCAACAACGGGTGACTGAGGCCTTCTTATGGAAGAGCCAACAGTTGATTCCAAATATATCGACCGAAAAAAATTCCTGTCATGTAGAATTTTGACAATCATTTAGTGATGGAGTACAAAACCTTCAATCGCTTCATATTCGGGTAATCCGAGTTTGTCGTAGAGCCGAGCAGTCTCTCGGTTTCGATCCTCTGCTCGCTGCCAGAATTCTCGAGAGTCTGTTGGTCCGGGAAAAAGTGCACGATCTTTCTGGCTTTCGTGTTTAAATATCGCCATTCTCTTTCGCTCGACCTCTTCAGGAGACAGTGGAACGGCCATATCAATTTCATGTGGTTCCCATTCTTGCCAAGCACCACGATAGAGCCAAACCTCACAGGCTTGAGCCCACTCTCGATCGACAAGGCTTTCCATTGCTTGGAAGACCGCACTCAGGCAGACACGATGGGTGCCGTGTGGGTCGGAGAGATCACCAGCTGCATAGATTTGATGTGGTTTGATTGCGTCAAGCAGGTCTGTAGTAATTCGAATGTCATCGGGGCCAATTGGTTTTTTTCGAACGCGTCCAGTTTCATAGAAGGGTAAGTCAAGAAAATGAATTCGTTCTGGTTGAACTCCTGAGTGACGCGCACCTGCTCTGGCCTCACTGCGACGTATGAGTCCCTTCACATGTTGGAGTTCGGGAATGTCGACTGTGCCTGCCGCTTTTGTGCGAAGGAAATGCCTTATCTTTTCAGCAATCTCCGTTGTTTTCTTTCCGACATTAAAGGCCTGGCAGAACGCCTCAACGAAATCTATATGAGCATCAGCTGTTTCGTCCCAGACAGCAATATTTCCACTCGTCTGATACGCGACATGCACTTCGTGTCCTTGTTCGCAAAGTCGAATGAAGGTGCCCCCCATACTGATGACATCGTCGTCTGGGTGTGGGCTGAAGACAACGACACGCTTTGGAAACTCTTTCGATGTTGTTGAACCAGATAAGCCACGAATTTTTCGGATCTCGCCGGGCTTGCCACCCGGCCACCCGGTAATTGTGTCCTGTAACGTCCGGAAGACCTCAATGTTGATGTCATAGGATCGGCCGCGTTTTGATAAAAGATCTTGAAGTCCGTGCTCGTTGTAGTCTTCGTCAGTGATTTTTAAAATTGGCTTTCCAAGTTTTAATGAAAGCCAGATGAGAGCCTTTTGAGTAAGGCTATCACTCCATGTCAATCCAATTGCTTCTAGCGGAGCAACCAGCCAAGGAGACTCAAAACGAGTCAGTTTTGCTGCGGCTGCACGGTCAAGAACAAACTTGGCGTCAGGGTGTTGCTGAAGAGAACTTGCAGATACGTGGCTGTTTGGAATGTCTTCGACGGCTTGACGGACAATTGGTGCTTTATGCTCTCCGAAGGCAAGTAAGACAACTCGGCGAGCATCAAGAATTGAGCCAACCCCCATTGTGATAGCTTGTCTTGGAACATTCCATTCACCAAAGAAGTCACTTGCGGCATCGGCTCGGGTGACGCTGTCGAGTGTGATGAGTCGTGTTCGACTCTCGAGACTGCTTCCAGGTTCATTGAATCCAATGTGCCCAGTCCTGCCAATCCCTAGAAGTTGTAAATCGATCCCACCTGCTTCACGTATTTTATCTTCGTATTCTTCACATGCAGAAGTAACGTCTCTACGGCTTAGTTGTCCATTCGGGATATGAATATTCTCGGGCAAAATGTCGATGTGATCAAACAGGTGTTCTCGCATGAACCGGTGATAGCTCTGCAGAGCGTCTGGCTCCATCGGCCAGTATTCATCCAAATTAAATGTGATGACATGTTTGAACGAGAGTTGTTCTTCGGTATGGAGCCGAATGAGTTCGTCGTAAATACCGACTGGGGTGCTACCGGTTGCAAGACCGAGTACAGTTTTTTGGTTTTTGCCAGAACGAGTACGAATAAGCGCAGCTATTTCACGAGCTATTGCTCGGTTGGCGTCTCCGGACTCGTCGTACACGGTGACGGGTATTCTCTCAATGGTTGAAATGTGCGGGAGAGGACCTCGGTAAATTGGATTTGACTGAGTTTCTTTTGTCCGAGCGTGCATACGGCCCCCTATGGCAGTGATTCAGAAGAACTCCTCTATTTTGCCATTTTTGATGCTATTCGCAAGTAAAAGCTGGGTTAAATTGGTTCTACGAGCATCGATTGGTATCGGTGATAGTGATTGGCGGGCATGCCTGTTCAACGTATGCTCACCCGTGCGGGGGTGAAATCAAGATTGTGTTTCCACAGTGAGTGTGTGAATCTCGAACAAGATAAATTTCTTAAAAGGTTCTGCTATGAGCGATTCAATAAAAACATCTCCACCAGTTCGACTGCCAATGACACGTTTGGGTGTCATGATGTTTTTACAGTTTTTTGTCTGGGGATCTTGGTATGTAGCAATGTATGGCTTTCTGAACGATGCAGGTATGACGGAGATAGGTCCCGGTGGATCCTTCGATGCTGCTGCCTATACAGTCGCGCCGATTGCTGCAATTCTTGCACCCCTCACACTCGGTCTGATCTGTGATCGTTTGATGAATACGGAGCATGTACTCGCGATCTTGAATATTGTTGGCGCTGGCCTCCTCTGGCTTGCGCCAACGCTTGCCAGTGCAGGTGCCCCGGACAATTTTCTAAGTCAGTTCACACAGCCCATGATCCTGTGCCTCCTTGCCTACATGCTGTGTTTCATGCCGACCTTGGGACTTACAGCAAGCTTGTCATTTAAGCATCTTGCTAACAGTGAAAAAGATTTCCCAGCTGTCCGAGTGCTTGGAACGATTGGTTGGATTGTTGGTAACTGGGCGATGTGGGGGTGTCGTTTTTTCAACGGCGAAGGCAACATTATCAGTCAAGCGACAGCACAACTTGAGCAGTCAAAAGCGGCTGCCGGAAGCAATGGGGTGGCGAGCAGTGCGGCGCAGCAAACATTCGATACGGTGATGAGCACGATTCAATATTCAGATAATTCTCCTCATATTTTTCATGCTGCAGCAATCGCTTCTGCAATTCTGGGTGTCTACTGCCTAACCCTTCCCAAAACAACTCCGCCTGCCAAGGGAGAGCCGATTTCTGTATCGAAAGTCCTTGGCATCGATGCATGGGCGCTACTGAAAGACAAATCATTCTTCATCTTTGCAGTTGCGTCTTTTCTGGTTTGTATTCCATTGGCCGGGTACTACGCAAAAGGGTATGGATTTGTTGATGCAATGGGAGTGAAGTTGTTCGGTTCTACTACAGGCGCCATGAGTACTGGGCAGATGAGTGAAATTATCTTCATGCTTGTCATGCCATTCTGTTTTGCTCGACTGGGTGTGAAAAAAATGCTGGCCATTGGCATGCTGGCGTGGGCACTTCGTTATGGGCTTTGGGGCTTTGCTTTTGGGCAGGCAGGTCCGCTGCTCACTGCACCAATCTTTGTTGGTATCTTGTTGCATGGAATCTGTTACGACTTCTTCTTTGTGACTGGAATGATCTATACGGACAAGAAGGCGAAGCCTGAAGTTCGTGGTCAGGCTCAATCACTGATCGTGATGCTTACTCAAGGCTTTGGGCTTGGAATCGGCGCTCAAGCGTTTGGGTGGTGGATGGGCCAATGCACTTCAGCCGACGACGTGGTGAACTGGTCCCAGTTGTGGTATGTGCCAGCCTTGTTTGCACTCGGCGTCATGGTGGCATTTACGTTGTTGTTCTGGGATAAAGGTGACAGAACATCGAAAGAATCACAGCCGGCTACAAGCACGGTTGAAGGCTGACTGCGTGACGCCCAAACACTGTCGGTAGTTGGTTATGTTGATTCACTGGGAGGATTCCTATTGTCGGTGTTGCTGCCGATATTCACCGGGCGTCATGTTCCGGTGTTTTCGAAAGAGGACACTGAGGTATTCCGGGTATTCCAATCCGCAGCGGGCTGCGATTTGATCAAGAGTCAAGGTGGTTTCACGAAGAAGCCGTTCTGCTTTTGATAGCCGTGTGATTGTGATCAATTCATGGGGTGTTTTATTGAGTACTTTTTTGAATCGTGTCTCAAGAGTGCGCCGAGTGAGCTTTGTTTGCTCGACTACATCTCCAACCTGGATTCCATCACAGGCATGAGCCAGGATATAGTGTGCTGCTTTGGATATGTTCTGATCGTCGACAGCAAGCGTATCGGTAGACTGACGAGTTGCGATGCCCAACGGTGGCAGGAGAGTTTTGAGACGTTGAATCTTTTTGCCGGACATGATGGCGTCAAGTTGCTCGGCGGCTGCGTAGCCAGCACCTTCTGAGTCAGGGATGACACTGGAAAGTGGAGGCGTGGCCAGCTGGCATAACAATGGGTCATCATCGACTCCAAGAATAGCAACTGACTCGGGAACAGGCCGCGAGACTTGCACGCATAAGTCGACCAAGCGGCGAGCAAGTGAATCATAGGCTGCCATCAAGCCACATGGCTCGGGTAGTTCGGCAATCCAACGCATAAGTCGACGGCGAGCATGTGGCCAAGTCGTACCACTTGAATCATCATCCACATCAAAAACCAGGGGGTTGATTCCGACTTTTTTTGCCTCGGCTACGAATGCATCGCGACGCCAACGGGACCAATTAAATGAACTTTCACCACAGAAAGCGAGATGCCGAAATCCCTTTTCAAGAAAGTGTCGGACGGCCAGTTGTGCGATCTTCGTGTCATCCGTTTCGACCCAAGGTATGTTTGGCACCTCTCGTGCAGAACTCACATCGACAGCTGGTAGCTGAGTGGCTCGGACTGCTCGAGCAATCGATTTGGTTTCAATTCGTGCGATGATCCCATGCCCTGAATAGGTGCGGAGCCATCGAGGCGGATCAGCTCCACGATGTTGCTCGGGCAAATCGATGGTCCACTTTTCATGCTCCTGCTGGTATCGGAGAATACCGCGAAGGAGTCCACGGGCGTACTCATTGCTCGTTTCAATAACCAGAGCGACAGATCGTTTCATGGTACAAAGTTTAGCAAGAAACAGGTGGTGTCGATGGTGAAATAGCTTAGTCTGAATGCGCAATATTGCATTGTCTGCAGAATTGTGACCGCTATTATTTATTATTCAGGAATTGATATTATTTAATCATGACTACTGAAAGACGGAGGGAAAATGTCGGACCCCGTACAAGTTGCCATGATCGGTCTCGGCTTTGGTGCTGAGTTCATACCGATATACCAGGCGCACCCTAATGCAAACGTTGCTGCCGTATGTCGCCGGAACGAAACCGAACTGAATGCAGTTGCTGATCAATTCGGTATCGAAAAACGATATACCAGTTATGACGATGTGCTGGCAGACAAAGATATCGACTTTGTTCATATCAATAGTCCAATCCCTGACCACGCATGGATGTCACTCAAGGCGCTCGATGCAGGGAAGCATGTGATGTGTACTGTGCCTATGGCGACAACAATCGAAGAATGTCGTCACATTGTCGAGAAGGTACGAGCAACGGGCTTGAAATATATGATGGCTGAAACAGTTGTCTACAGCCGGGAGTTTCTTTTCATTAAGGAGCTCTATAAAAACGGAGACCTCGGAAAAATTCAACATCTGGCCGCGTCGCATCCTCAGGATATGGATGGATGGCCAGATTATTGGAAGCGCATGATCCCCATGCACTATGCCACGCATGTCGTGAGCCCGTGCCTTGGGCTGCTTAATGATTTTGCTGAGTATGTAAGTTGTTTTGGTTCAGGCACGGTGCGGGAAGACATTGCCAAAAAGTCTGGTAATCAATTTGCTGTTGAATCATGCCATATTAAATTACGAGACAGTGATCTGACAGCACATGTTTGGAGGTGTCTGTACGACGTCGCAAGGCAATACCGTGAGAGTTTTGATGTCTATGGAACAAAGAAGAGTTTTGAATGGACATTAATTGAAAATGAGCCCCATGTTATTCACACTGCTAAAAAGCCAGAGCCAGAGATTCCGGAAAAAATTGAAGTTCCCGACTACGCTCACCTTCTTCCTGAATCGATTCGTAGGTTTACGCTTCCGCAGGAAATTCACGACGCAGATCATCTCTCATTTTTGCAAGGTGGTGGCCACGGGGGTTCGCATCCGCATCTGGTTCATGAATTTGTGACAGCGATTCTTGCAGATCGTGATCCTTGGCCGAATGCTCTCACGAGTGCCAACTGGACAAGTGTTGGTATCTGCGCCCATGAGTCGGCGCTGAAAGGTGGAGAAATCGTCAGATTGCCAGAATTTACTTTGCCAGCACCTACTGTTTCTAACGGGGAATGAGCTATGCCAATGTACTCGCGATATGCCGTGACGGTGGTCACCCTTTTCAGTCTGTTATTTTCCTACGTTACTGGAAAAAATGCCATTGCGAGTGACGTCACCGACCCATTCCGGCTTCTGGTGCATGCCGTTGGGTCTACAGAGGATACGAGTGTTCAGGAGGCTCTGCTGAAGGGAATGCTTCTTGGGCTTGAAGGCCGTAGGAGTGTACGTGCCCCCGAGGGTTGGTCAGCGCTAAGTAATACACTTGCATGCAGCACGAGTGCTTCGGTGCGTCAGCACGCTTTGGCTCTCTCTCAGATCTTTGGAGACACGATGGCAGTCGTAAGTGCTTTGAAGTGTGTTCAAGATTCAAGCATGGCCGCTGCCCAACGCTGTTCTACACTGAGTCTCCTGCTAAGCCAGCAGAATCAAGAGGCATCGCAATTGCTCGAAACCTTAATGAACGATCCGGCAATGACGTTGAATGCGATTCGTGGCTACGCAATGGTACGAAATGACCAGGCGCCATCCATTCTGCTATCTCGTTATCCGGAGCTTGACCCTTCACAGCAGCGAGCAGTCATCGAAACACTTGCGTCTCGAAAAATCTACGCAGAAAGCCTTGTAGAGGCTTTGCGAACAAAGGAGATACAGCCCACTTCAATTCCAGTGCAGGTTGCCCGATCGCTGAAAAATCTCCTTGGGAAAAAGTTTACCGATGTCTATGGCGGCCTGCCGGTTGTCGGTGCAGAACGAGAGCACCTTATTAAAAAATATAAAAAGCTGTGCAAGCCTTCAGCTGTTGCAGCAGCTGATGCTTCAAGAGGAAGGGCCGTGTTCCAGAAGACCTGTGCTGCCTGCCATGTGTTGTATGGAGAAGGTGGAAAAGTGGGTCCGGAATTAACTGGTGCAAACCGTGCAAATCTTGATTACATATTATTAAATAGTGTATATCCGAGTTTGGATGTTCCGCATGCATATAGGACTGTGTCGGTGCTGACGGTGGATGGCCGTGTTGTAAACGGAGTTTTGGCTGAAGAGGACACTACGAAAATTGTTTTACGAACACCGGAGCAGCCGAGAGTTGTGATTGCGAAAGAAGATATCGACTTCCGGAAGATCTCACCACAATCGATGATGCCAGATGGACAACTAGATGCGATGAAGCCGCAAGAAGTCATCGATCTTGTGAAATATTTGAGGACGACTGAGCAAGTGGAGTTGCCATGATAAACCGAGCAATGCATCGATTCTCTAACGTGCACAAGAGTGCAGTCTCACTCGTTGGGATGGCTGTCTTCATGCTATATGGAATAGTCACAATCCCTCATGTGACTGCTGATGATGGTCGTAATCAACTTCCGAAGAAACAACACAAGGACAGCGAGGCTCCATTTCTGACACCAGCGGAAGCAGTTTCAAAAATGGCCATTCCGGATGGGTTTGAGGTTTCGGTGTTTGCCGCTGAACCGGATATTGCTGAGCCCATCGCCTTCTGTTTCGACGATCGTGGCCGGATGTGGGTTGTAGAAAATTTTAATTACCAAACCCGTAAAAAACATACTGACGACCCGGTGAGTCGAATTCAAATCCTTGAAGATACAGATGGTGATGGTGTCTTTGACAAAAAGAAGACATTTACAGACAAGCTGACGTTCACTTCGGGGATAGCTTGTGGATTTGATGGCGTGTTTGTTGGGTCACCACCAAACTTTTCTTTTATCCCTGATGAAGATGGTGATGATGTTCCCGATGGACCGCCGCAAGTCTTACTTGACGGATGGGGTATTCAGGATCGTCATGAAACGCTTAATAGTTTCATTTGGGGTCCTGATGGCTGGCTGTACGGTTGCCACGGTGTGTTTACGTATTCCAACGTTGGGAAGCCAGGTGATACAGATGCACAGCGTCAATTTATTGATGCTGGTATTTGGCGATACCATCCGACTCGCAAAACCTTTGAGATCTTTGCTCGAGGATTATCAAATTCCTGGGGGTTTGATTTCAATGACTACGGGCAGGGATGTGCAACATGTTGTGTCATCCCTCATCTTTTTCATGTCGTGCAGGGCGGTACGTATCACAAGCAAGCTCGGCCACACGTCAATCCGTATATCTATGACGACATAAAAACGATTCGTGATCATACACACCTGTCCGCTCATGGGGGGGCTCGTTTTTACCTCGCAGATGTGTTCCCTGCCGAATATCGTGACCGTTTATTCATGTGCAATATTCATGAGCATGCTGTATTAACGGATGTGCTTGAGCCAAAGGGTTCAAGTTTTATTGGTCATCATGGTGATGATTTTCTACCAACGAACGATCTGGCATGGGTTGGGTTCAGTGTTGAAATTGGTCCGGAAGGGGGTGTCTATATTCTTGATTGGCATGATCAGAATATTTGTGGCAACGAAGTAAAGTTTCCCAACAGTGGCCGCGTATATCGGATTATGCCAACTGGTGTGAAGGACAAGGTGACGCCAGATCTTTCTGCTATGTCTGATGCAGAACTTGTTGAGTGCCAGTTGCATTCGAATGACTGGTATGTCCGCCACGCAAGAACACTTCTGCAGCATCGGCAGGCAAGCGGAGAACTCAATCGTAAAGTGGTTCATCAGAAACTCAATGACATGCTCAACACAACGTCACAGCCACCCAAGAGATTGCGAGCGTTATGGGCGCTCCATGTAACTGACGGACTAACGAAAGGCCGACTTTACGAACTGCTTGATGATGCAGATGAGCATGTTCGGGCATGGTCCATTCAGTTTCTCTGTGACGTGAGTAAAACAAACGCGTTTCAGCCAGAGCAGGATACAAAATGGGTTCTCGAAACAGGAGTACTTGAGAAACTGGTTGTCATGGCGAAGGATGATCCGTCACAGGTTGTGAGGCTCTATCTAGCTTCTGCTGTGCAGCGATTGCCGTTCGCTCAGCGATGGCCAATTCTTCAAGGGCTCATCTCACATGTGGAAGATGTTGGTGATAATAATTTGCCCCGTATGTACTGGTTTGCGTTGGAGCCGATGGTGCCCGGTGCTCAACGTGAATCACTTGAGCTTGTGATGGCTGGTGAAATACCGAGGTTGCAAGAATTTGTTGCGCGACGTTTGACTACGGGCGACGGTGGCAATAAAAAGCTCAACCAGGTGCAAAAGGCTGAAGCGTGGAACGGCCTGATCAAAAAGATTGCCAAGGGAGAGATGGCTACAGCGCTGCGAGTGTCTGATGTTGGAGAAGGTGGCGTTGTTGAGCATGCTGTGTTTCGAAATGAGTCAGCAGTCCAGACGCATCCTCTTGATCGAAAGACACCGTGCATTCTGAGTAAGAATCAAGTCACCATACCTGAAGGCAAGAAAACATCACTGAAGCTCCGTGTCAGTCATCATCCGCATGGTGATTGGCAGCTTCGGGTCTTGGCGAATGGCAAAGTTATGGCGGATAACGTTATCGGTCCGGATTCAGTTGAATCAGACGAGTGGCTTGATGTGTCGATCGACTTGACTGAATTTGCTGGCCGACGTGTCTCACTAGTTTTAGAAAATCGCGCAAACGATTGGCACAATGAATGGGCGTATTGGAATAATTTGGAACTCGTTACGGAGTAATGTGATGCGACCGAGTTTCAGGGTAGTTGCCACGTTCTGTCTTCTGGTAGCACCACTTTTTATTCCTCATGCTGTCGCTCAGGCTGAAAAGCCAACAAAAATTGTCTTTATTTCAGGGAAGCCGAGTCATGGGCGAATGAAGCATGAGCACCGAGCCGGCAATATGATTCTGGCTGATGCTCTTGAGCGATCAGGTCTCAACGTTGAAACAGTCCTCGTTCCGTTACTTGGTTATCCAAAAGATTCATCTGTTTTTCAGGACGCC
>JABAAH010000006.1 GCA_014238855.1 Planctomycetota bacterium | reverse complement strand
ACAGGACGGAGTAACGTAATGGCTGAAACAAATTCACCAATCAGTAGGCTGATTGATGCTTTTTCCAGCCTTCCAAGTATTGGGAAAAAAAGCGCTGAGCGACTCGCCTACCACGTTCTTAAAATGCCAAACGAAGAAGCCATTGAGTTTGCAGAAAGCATTCGGGCTGTAAAAGAAAACCTGAAGCCTTGCAGGACATGTTGTAATCTTTCCGAAAATGAAGTGTGTACGATCTGTGAAGATCCTCGCCGAGATCAAAGCGTATTGTGTGTTGTTGAGCAGGTACGAGACCTTCTTGCGATAGAACAAGCAGGCAGCTTTCGAGGTGTCTACCATGTCTTGCAGGGACGACTATCGCCACTCGATGGAGTAGGACCTGAGAAACTGTCTATCGAAACGCTTATTGCAAGACTTCACGAGGGCGTGATTCGAGAAGTAATCATGGGCACCACTCCAAATGTAGAGGGAGATGGCACGGCACTCGCCATTGCGAATCGTCTTGCCGGACTTCCCGTCACAATAACACGTCTCGCCCGCGGCCTTACGGTTGGGGCTTCATTAGAGCAAGCAAATCAGGACATGTTGGCCGATGCAATCGCCAGCCGGCAGCCATTCTGACAATCCTAGTGCCAGCTGCGTAACTCTGAAAAGATCTGGAAATGGTATGATCAGACAGTCTCGATAACAGGTGTGAAAAAAATCACACGCCCTTTACAAGTGGTAGTCCCAATGTCGATGCGGATGTCTTTTGGTCAGGAAATGCGGATGGCGCAAAAGCAAGTGCTTGCGCCCCGGATGATCCAGTCCATGGAAATCCTTCAGCTACCTTTACTCGCTCTTGAAGAACGCATCGAGCAGGAAATCCAAAATAATGAAACACTTGAATTAGTTGAGCCTGAGATTGACGACAATTCTCCTACGGAAGGTGCGACTGAATCCGTACCAGCATCAACTGCCGAGCAACCACTTCTTGTCGACCAAGAGCACGCTAATAAAGATGATTTTGAACGGTCTTATGATTGGTCCAAAGAATATCCTGACACTGACGAGGACAGACGACGGTCTTCACCAGGAAGAAATGACGAAGCATCTGATCGTTATTTTGACACAATTGCAAATATGGAGGATCGCCCTGAGACCCTCTTTAATCATCTGCATGATCAATTGGCGAATTACGAAGCCTCACCAGAGATCCAACGTGCTGCGGATAAAGTTATTTTTAATCTCGATGCAAACGGTTACCTTCCAATGCCGCTTGATGAGTTAGCGGACCCCTTACCAACCGATTCAACGGGCCAGCCAATAGAAGCTGACAAAGAAGCTTTCCTGAATGAGCAAAAAACTTTGCTCGAGTCCGGTCTGCGTATTGTTCAAAGTATGGATCCACCAGGTGTCGGTGGTCGCAATCTCAAAGAATGCCTTTTGCTGCAGGTCAAATCTGATGCTCCTTACGCACGGCATATTCAGCAAATCATTTGTGATCACCTCGAGAATCTCGCAGCAAACAGACTGCCCGTGATTGAGCGGAAAACGGGACTCAGTATCGAAGAAATTGAAAAGCTTCGAGACATTCTTCATAGCCTCGACCCGAAGCCCGGTGCGATCTTCACCAGTCCTATTATTCCTCCAGTAAAACCTGATGTTTTTGCAGAGCAGCAACCTGACGGCACTTGGAAAGTTCGGCTTGAAGAGATTGACCTTCCAAACCTCCGTATTAGCCCCACATACAGGCGCATACTGTCCGCTACCGACACCGATCCTGATACACGGGAATATATCAAACGTAAAATTAATTCAGCGCAATGGCTCATAGAAGCAATCGAACAGAGACGAGGCACACTCCTTAAAACAGCGCAGGCTATCGTTGACCACCAGGCACGTTTTTTCAGTGTAGGCCCAGAGGCAATAGAGCCATTGAAAATGCAGCAAATTGCCGATCGCATAGGTATGCATGTCACTACGGTAAGTCGTGCTGTAGACGACAAATGGCTTCAAACACCACGTGGTCTTTTCCCTCTCCGTAAATTTTTCGTGGGCGGTACCGTAAGTGCTGATGGAGATGAAGTTGCCTGGGATGCCGTCCGCAAAAAACTGCAAGAAATTGTCCTTGAAGAATCTAAAGAGAAACCATTGAGTGATGATGAATTGGTTGAAGAACTCGCGAAGCAGGGCATTACTGTCGCGCGACGAACAGTGACAAAATATCGCAAGGCAATGAACATCCCAAGCTCGCGACAGCGACGTGACTGGAAACTTACGAGACAACAACGCACCACTCCAACCCGCAATCCTACAAACGACTTACAATAAGCCACAACCGCTGCTCCTAATTCCGACCAGCCTCGCCTTACGAGAAATTCCCAATGCGTTGCCCCTTCTGTCGTACCGACAATGACCGAGTTATCGATTCTCGAGCTGGCGATGACGGTGCAAGTATTCGACGCCGTCGTGAATGCCTTAGTTGTAAAAAGAGATTTACCACGTACGAAAGATTCGAACGCCAATTCCTCGCTGTAGTGAAGAAAAATGGTGAAAAAGAACCCTTCGACAGAGCAAAAATCAAGAGGGGCCTCGCAAAAGCCTGTTGGAAGAGACCGATCACAGAGGATGATATCGAGGGGGTGATCACAACCCTCGAAACAGAACTTTACGGCTCTTATGAGAGCGATGTTCCGAGCGGAATTCTTGGAGCACGACTCATGGAGCTACTTCGCCTTCTCGACCAGATTGCCTACGTTCGATTTGCAAGCGTATATCGTGAATTCAAAGACGTTCAGGATTTCGTCGAAGAACTTGAACCTATTATTGCCGAATCGCATCGATCGCAAGAGGCGGCAAAACTTTCTCATTCCGAGGATAGAGCACGGGCTTCTGACCGTACGTAATCTCCGCGACTACCGCCCGTTTTAGCATCCAATTTTATCTCGCCAATCACCATGTCGTGATCAATTGATTTTGCCATGTCATACAGTGTCATGAGCGAGGCGGTGACTGCAGTAAGCGCCTCCATTTCGACACCTGTCTTTGCGCTGGTTACCACACGCACAACAACGATCACCAAGGCACGACAGCCCTCAGTACTATTTACACACTCAATATCAACATCCACACCTTCAAGCGGGAGAGGATGACACAGGGGTACAAATTCAGAAGTTCGCTTAGCTGCCATGATCCCGGCAACCCGAGCCGTATGAAGGGCATCTCCTTTTACAAGATCACCCTTTCGAATTCGATCCAGCGTTTCTGACCGTACGACGAGTTGACCCGAGGCTATTGCGGTTCGCACCGTAACCGCTTTACCTCCAACATCGATCATTTTTACTTGCTGTCTCTGTTCATTCATCATGCCAAGCATACTGGTTAGAGCCAATAAAACACACAGGGGTCGGCAGCCATGAAAGCTGCCGACCCCTGGCATGGAGTCATTTCTAAAAGTCTAATTAGACAAGTTCTTTTCGTGAACCAATGAGTGTCCGGAGACGCTCGGCGAGCAAAGCCACATCGAACGGCTTCTTAAAACTCTCGTTCACGTGATTCCGATCAACTGTGATCTGGGAACCGTCGTCAGGCAGCAAAGCAATAACGATTGTGTCTGAATATTCTGCATTCCGACGTAAATTTTGGCAGATCTGCTGCGCGTCGATCCTACCAATCGCATAATCAACCACAATGCAATCCGGATGAAAACTTTCAGCTTGAATCCCAGCCTCAAATCCACTCGCAGCCACTTGTATCTTGAACGAATTTTCAACCGGCAAGTGTCTCTTAAGATTTTCTATCAGCAATTGATCCTGACCGACGAGCAAGACTTTCGCCATCGCTTCATCTTCAAGGTCGCCCAAGGGCATGCCGTGTTCTTTCAAAAACTTAATAAGATATTCTCGCGGAATACGCCGGTCCTGCGATCCCGGAATGCGATATCCCTTAAGCCTTCCCGAGTCGAACCATTTGCTCACGGTTCGCGGAGCAACTTTACAGATCTTCGCGACCTGGCCTGTCGTAAACACCTTCATTACTAGACTCCATTTTGTCTTCGTGTCTGAACTCAATCTCGGCCAGCCCTCTACTCGTAAAGAGTAATGAGACACGGCCCCCCCACGCGGAATTTCAATCGGTGTAGCCGCGTAGCCACATTCCGAAAGGGGCGGTAAAAACAAAGAGAAGGCAAGCCAGAGCATTCTTTATCACAAACCGAAGGCAAAACCTTTGGTTCGATAAATACAGTGGCTTGCAGGCCCCCCTGCTTCATGTCTGAGTTACCACTTCACAGTGAAGCAGTTCCAGCAAACATGACCATCCAAGAGGTTAGATCGAAAGATCATGTCGTGAGACTTGAGCCGTTCTTTCGGAAGAATTTGGTAACGCCGCTGGTCAGGCCGCTTTGGTCTGTAAAGAAGAGGCATTTGACTCAAACTGAACAGCCACACGTTTAGAAACACCAGATTCTTCCATCGTGACACCGTATAAAGTGGTCGCGGTAGCCATTGTCTTTTTCGAGTGCGTAACAACGATAAACTGGGTAGACGAAAGAAAATCTCGCAACACACCAACAAATCGGTCAACGTTTGCTTCGTCAAGCGCTGCATCAACCTCATCAAGCACACAGAAAGGACTGGGACGCGAACGAAATATTGATAACAATAGAGCCACACACGTCATTGTTTTTTCGCCACCAGACAACAACGAAATGTTTCGAGGCTCCTTGCCAGGAGGCCGAGCAACAATTTCAACTGTTGTGTCAAGAAGATCAATCTCTGGATCAAGAATTATATCTGCCTGCCCCCCTCCAAAGAGTCGCTCAAAAAGAACCGAGAATTCGGCTCTCACTTTCTCAATGGTTTCTCCGAGTAAACGGCGACTCTCTTCATCGATTCGTGCAATAAGTTTCTCAACAGAGTGCTTACCATCAGTAACATCTATGAGCTGCGATTCGAGGCCTGCCAATCGTTCAGCAAGTTCCTCAGACTCTGCAAGCGCCTCGAGGTTCACTGATCCTACTACTCCGACTTTCCTTCTCGTATCTTCTATCTGGCTGTCGAGTTCTTCCCGATCTTCTGGAATTTCAATAGTATTGCCTTCCGAATCTGCCGTTTCCGGACTCGGTAAATTAGCCATCGGATCAATACCGTAGTCATCGTGCAATCGCTCAAGGACGCGTGTGCGCTGATGCATTGCGGTCTCTTTTTTCAAATCGGCAGCATGACTCATTGAACTACATTCCTGCAGCGTTTCACGCGCACAATTCACAATGCTTGTCGCCTTCTTTTCAGCAGCACGAATCGCCGACTGCTGACCAACAATCACAGCAACGCGACGAGCGGAGTATTCTGCCAACAAACTTGCTTCAGCATATCGATCACCTACACGGAGTACTTCGAGAGTAACAACAGAAAGCCTTTGTCTTGTTGCATTTCCTTTTGAGACTGCGGCAAGAGACTCTACCTCCTGCCTGCTTTTATCAGACTGTTTTGCAACAATAGTAGCCTCTAGGCCCGCCACCCGCTCTCTACAAACAGACAGCTGATCGCGAAGACCCGCTATGCGCTCGAGCACCTGCTCGTGTGACTGCCCTAATGTCTCCAAATTCGATTCGACGTCCTCGAGAGCCTTGTCTGTCCTACTTATTTCAGCTGCAAGCCTCGCACTGTCAGTTGTCACAGCACGAACAGCATCGGCGACTTCAACTGCTCGAGACTCTGAACCGTGCAACTCTTGCTGTTGCTCATCTACCTGGTTACGAGCAGCGAGTAATTCCCGCTGAAAACGCTGCTGCTCACTTCGACTTGTGGCTATTGATTCTGCTAATTCGTGCTGTTTTGCAACAAGGCGTTTCTGCTCTTCTCGAAAGGCTTCAAGCTTCTGCTGAGAACTGTGCAACTCACTCTTCGCTTCACGTACCGAAGCCACAATTGCGTGTTGTTCTGTTTTTACAGCACGTAATTCACTATGCCGAGAAACAAGTCCTGCTCCGGCACTACTTGCTCCTGCCTCAAAGCCCCCATCACTCGAAAGCCAACTTCCATCTGGCGACATGAAAACTAATCCCGGCGGCATGCGGTCGACAACATGGCGAGCCATATCAATGGATTCAACAATCCATATGCGGCCGAGAAGACGTTGTTTGAAAAGAGCGCTTACACCTACGTGATCCTGCTTATCCATCACTTTATCAACAGATTCAGCGTTAGCATATTCACCTGGTATTACCAGCGACGACTCCTCTTCGTTTTCTCCTACTTCCTGGATTTCACCTGAGACAAGCCGGTCTAATCGACCAATAACACCAACACCGCCATCACCAAATATTTCTTGGATTTCTAAAGACGGTGGTTCCGGTAATTTATCAATTGCTAAAAAACCGACACGACCACTCGCTGTAATCAATCCTCGAGTGGAGAAAGAACGCTCCCACCCTTCACACCAGTCAAGCATGTCCGATAGTCGCTCTACAACAATCCGCTGACCAAGCGCGCCAACTGCTATGTCTACAAGGCCAGCCCACTGACTGTCAGCAACAATGAGGTCTGACGGCAAGCCACATAAACCAGGAATTTCATCTGAGAATTGATCTAGAACTTGGCGGGTGGCCTCAGAAACGCCCTCGTGTGATGAAATCAAATCCTCGAGCAACTTCTGGCGATTCCGTAGAACCTCAAGTCGACCTTGCTTCTCAGCTAAATCCTGCCACGCCAGTTCGACTCGATGGGCTGCACCAAGCTGTTCAGCATCGAGCTGTTCATGACGAGCTTGTAGGTCAATTCGTCGTCGGGCCAGAACATCGACAGTACCCTCGAGCGAAGCGGTCCCCTCCTCCAAACGGTGCACCAAAGCCCAGGACTTATCAAGTCCATTCTGACATCGCTCCACAGCATCCAAAGCGGCTTTTGCTTCCTCTCGTCGCTGCACTACAACAGCCTCAACTTTCTGACGCGCAAGCGATTGCTGCTCTTTTGTCTCCCGCAACCCTGACAGACGTCTTTGGGCAGATTGTGCATCTTCACGCGAACCAACAATTGCCTCTTCCTGCTCACGTAATTCACATTCAACACGGCGTAGATCATTCGATGCTGAAGCACAATCTGCTTGAACAGCTTCGATAGCTTGTGACGTTGATTGCAATTGTTTTTTATTAAAGCATACAGCACTTACTGCTGATTCCAGTTCTCCTTCTACATCTACGCAACGAACTCGCAATGCCTCACGTTTAGCCTCAACTGCGACGACATTTTCCCGATCAGCAGCAAGCTCTTCTTGAACAGATGCCAGTTCTGGATCAATCTTTTTCTGCTCTTCCCCAAGATTTTTGAGTGCCTCTTCAGCACCTACCTTTTCGGTTCGTGCTGCTTCAGACCGAACCTTAGCTTCTTGGGTTATTAACAAAACTTCTTCAAGCAAAGTATTTGCACCCACTAGATCTGCTGAGGCGGCAGCAAAACGCAAAGCCTGAAGCTTTTCTGTCATTCGCTTCCAGCGACGAGCGCGGCTGGCTTGTTTTTTTACCGTCTCTAAACGCGCTGCTACCTCTCCGACAATGTCTGCTAATCGCTGACGATTCTGCTCTGTTCGATCCAATCGCCGCATTGCTTCAGTTCGGCGAGCACGGAATTTAGTAATCCCAGCAGCTTCTTCAAAAACTGCTCGCCGCTCTTTACCAGAAGCTACCAATAATGCATCAACACGACCTTGCTCAATGACACTGTATGCATCTGTTGCCGCACCAGTTCCACTGAGAATCTCGCGAATATCTCGAAGCCGGCTGATCCCATCGTTGACAAGATACTCACTCTCTCCACTTCGATAGACCCGCCGCATAATCCGTACTTCATCGGATTCTACAGGTAGTTCTCGAGTTGTATTATCAAAAACAAGTGAAACTTCAGCCGCATTTAATGCCTTCCGTGCTGCCGAACCAGCAAAGATGACATCCGTCGATGCCTTTCCTCTAAGATTGCGCACCGATTGTTCACCAAGTACCCACTTGATTGCATCTACAACATTTGATTTACCTGATCCATTTGGACCAACAACGACCGTGATGCCTTCCGGAAACTCAAATCGTGTTCGGTCAGCAAAACTCTTGAATCCAAAAAGCTCTAGGGCTTTCAGTGTTATCATTCGCCGAATTCCAATAATGCTGTGTCAAACAGAGAAGGCCAATACCCTTCGGATTCTTCACTGTCATCATCACCACTATCTTGCACATTTCCTTTTTTTAGATCTTGCTTCTTTTTAATGACGCCCCGAGGCACACTCAACCGTCCATCGAACTCCGTAGGAATAGCATCGAATGCAAGACGACTTCCTATCTTTCGTTGTGAGGTCGCCTGCTGCAGAAACTGAATAATATCTGGGTACCCACCACCGCACTCCACAATGGCGCGAATGATATTCTCGACTTGAGGAACAACCGTTGTCACGAGATCAGGTTCATTTGGCCGAAAGCAGCTTACTGCCGCTTCCTCGCCCTCTACTACAACAACAATTGACGGCCCCGCTTCAACCCGTAACCCATCACTCACTGGATGCGAGTCCCCGAAGAGCACTACTTCCGCTCGTGCTGCGCGGGTTGCATGAATGAGAGGTTCACCGCGAACGTCAATGACGTGAAGCCAGCATGCTTCACCGAGCATTTCGCCACGAATATCAGGGAGCCGAGCATCGATCATCGAAAGACCACGAAACGCACCATATCTCGTTTCCGCACTACGACTATCGAGAAGGGAACGCAGTGCATCGATACCATTCGCATCATCTAAAATCGCAAGTGCAGCCAATGCCTTCGGACGCTCGCTTCTCAAATCACGAGCCGCTTCAGCCAACTTTTCACCTGCAAGTGACTCCCCTAGATACGCTAGTGCCTCAGCCGACACGAATCGCACCTCTGCATCCTTCGATTCAAGCCCCTCACGAAGAATACCTATTGCCGCTTTCCCTATAGCTTCAAGTCGTAATGCAGCCCGCGGTGCTGTAACTGGATCCTCAAGTTGCCTCGAAAGAAGCTCTAATCTCGCATGACGATTACCGCTTGGTTCAGCAACCGCCAACGACCGAATCACGCTGACATAACGACCTAAGTTATTCCTATAAACCTCAGGAACTTCGAGCTCGACAAAACGGTCTGTCTTCGGAGTCGCAACACCACGTTTCACACCTCGAATGATTGCATGAAACCTTTGATTAATGCAATCGCCTATTCGTTTTGAAAGGCCAACAGATCGATGTTCTGAACTTATTGATAAACCTATCGACCGTGAAGTCAGAGAAACACCTCCGCCTGGCACTCGGCCACGAAGTGTTGCTACAGAATCAACAACCCCGGCAGAGACGGGATCGACAAGCAAAGGCCCCTCTGCCACTCCAAGCGTGTGACCATCACGGATACGATTTCCAAGAACAGCCATCTCAACAAGCCGGGCTTCCATAAGCCAACCACCTGAAAGGCTTGTTGTATCATGGTTCCCAGGTACTTCCACAATAACATCGAACCTATCGCCCTTCCGAATACCCGGATGCAGTACTCCACTGACCCAGGCAAGTGCGGTGGAACGCGACGCCAATAATTGATTCGGATCGACCACTCCTCTTGCTTGCATATCCTCTAAAAGCATTTGCCGACGTGGATCAGGCGGTGGATCACTACCAGTGTCGGCTAAGCCAGTTATCAGTGCAGCCCTTTCAATTCGTTGACTATTTAGTCCCCACGGAGAAGCGTAGTCACCTACTAGCTGTGTTGCAGATTCGACAGCCGCTAACGCTTCAAGCTCAGGGCTTTGACTACGAATTGCCGGGCCGGCACAGCCTACAGAAAACACGATAAGAAAAATCAACGAACCTAACAGGCAATACGTTTGGCCTCGCAGTCGTTGCGAAAGCATGTGCAACCAATTCATGCAATTATCCAACAATCGAGGGGAAGCCAACACAAAACGAAGGCTGGCAGATCAAGGGAAAGTAGGCACTTTCTACGAGGCGGTCAAGGCAGTTTCGTGCGGAGGAAACATCTTGGTTGACTCGACAAGACCTGCTAGCGTCTCGCAGAATCAAAATTGGTCGCTACAAGCCAATTGCAAAAACGCACGCATAATACACCTATTTTTATAAGTCAAGCCAAAGAGATCCTTGGAGAAAATCTTGTGAAAACCACCTACGACCACCAGCTTTCCTCAGTAGACCAGGTGCACATTCGCTGGATGATACGCCGAGATATGGCAGAAATTCTTTGCATTGAGGAAGAATCTTTTGAGTTTCCTTGGGCCGATACTGATTTTACTAGATGCTTAAGGCAACGAAATTGCATCGGCGTAATTGCCGAGATAAGTGGTGGTGTTGTGGGATACATGCTGTATGAACTTCATCGAACAAAAGTTCACATACTTAATTTTTCCGTCGCTCGCACACACAGGCGACTTGGAATTGGTACAGCGATGCTCACTAAATTAATCTCAAAACTGAGCACTCAACGACGCAATAGGGTTGTACTTGAAATCCGTGAAACGAATCTTCCGGCACAAGTTTTCTTCCGTTCACTAGGATTTCTCGCGACAAGTGTCCTGCGTGACTTCTATCAAGACACCACAGAAGATGCTTACTTGATGCATTTTCTTGCTGAAGCCAATGAAGATGAAACAACTAGAAGGCTTGCGGGCTAAAAAAATTCACTCACAGGCCTTGCATAACTTCACTAGCACGCAATCGTAACATCCGAAGTGCACGACGCGGTGACTCTGCGACCCCAAAAACGCTCACGATGGGATGACCAGGCTGAATAATGGTTCCGGGACACGGCAAGTCTGAAACCATCGGCCAACCAAACTCCCACCCCTGCATATGTATTGAACACTTCAAAAGATGTCGCTCAACGGATGAAGAGACAGCAAGTGACTTGTTGGCAAATAGAACAGCCTTCCCCCAATACATTTTGCTCCTATTCTGCTGAAGGTTTGCCTCTGGTGGCAATTGAAACCCTAACGATGCGAGGTGTATTCCTGCCTGATTACGACCAGTACGCCGTTCAAATAACTCCATGGTGGCTGTGGGCCTTGGATTGACCTCAAGAATAACTGGCGATTGCCCCCTTGGCTGTATTGGCGTTCGAGGCAAAATGAAATCAATCCCCACTAACCCAGCAAGGTTTACTCTCTGAGAAAGATCGATTGCAAAATGATGCAACTGATTTAATACATGCTGCTGAAATACAGAAGTCGACAACTGGATAGCACCACAAAACCTGAACTGCTTTGCATAGCACCAGTTCAGCCCGATGAGCTGCCGGCACACACCGAGTAACTCGACCCCTTCTCGAGTTACTAGCAAACTTGCAGACATCGGAACCCCTGAGACAAACTGTTGCCAATATTCTCCGCCTTGAACAGCTTCTTCACGAAGACCTTTCCACGGCACTATTCCTAGGCCACCGATACTCGCGGTGGGTTTTCTCAAAAATGTACCGTCTCTTGGCACCTTCGACGAAGTAAAAAAAGTGAGCGGATAGGCACAGCCATTCTTGCGGGCAACTTCTTGAATAAAACTAGGGTCTCGAACCTGCCTCACGGCACTTGGACGATTCCCTAAAAGAAGTCTCGTACGAGACAATTCCTCGATTACTTCTACATGGCTTTCCAAACCGCCAGTATAAACAACTGGGCCAGCAGGAAATTCAGCTGCAATCCTTGGCAAATCATCTGGATACGCATCTGCTGAAACCTGCACAACTCGGCTACAGACATCCCGAAGGTCTCGGTCTCCGAAAAGGTCAATAGCATTGACTTCCAGCCCGAGACGACCCGCCGATGCCGCTAACGCACGAGCACTAGCACCGATGACAAGTAAATTTGTACACACCCGGCATGAAACCCAGACTACTTTTGGCTAAGAACCGTTATCGTGAAGTTTGTTCACTTCACCTCATTGCTGACAAGGCCTTCATACGATACCTTTGCGCCTAGCAGGATACTTTATCCTGATAAATACCATCAGCACTTTCTATCCGTATTTCGAGGAGATGCCCATATGTCGATGTTTATAGGTGAAGCTCTAGCCGGCGATGGCAATGAAGTTGCTCATATCGATCTATTGATTGGTAACAAAGACGGCCCTGTCGGCACGGCTTTCGCAAATGCACTCTCTCGTCAGAGCGAAGGCCATTCAAATTTACTTGCGGTCCTTACACCCAATCTTGCAGTCAAACCTGCTACCGTAATGATTACGAAGGTCACCATAAAGGGCGCAAAACAGGCTGTTCAAATGTTCGGGCCTGCACAAGCAGCGGTAGCCAAAGCTGTTGCAGATAGTGTTGAAAGTGGAGTTATCCCAAAAGATCAAGCTGAAGACCTTGTTATTGTTTGTGGTGTATTTATTCATTGGCTCGCTGAAGATGATAAAAAAATCTACGACAACAACTACCAAGCAACACTCGACTCAATTTCAAATGCGATACAAGGAAAACCTTCGGTAGACGAAATGATTGCAGAGAAGGATGCCGTGCACCCCTTCCGAGGATTCTAAGCTAAGACAGAGAATCCTGAAGACCACCGTCTTCGGCATCCAAAACTCAGCCGACGTGACCTGCATGGACATGCCTTCTCTGTTCTATGAAGAAAATTCTTTTACAACTTGATGTTGATCCGCAACCCTGCTCATTCGATGCGATTACTGCCATTGATGCTGGTGCAGATACGATTTTGCGACATGGCAACGTTTCGGTGGATAATGTTGTGCCCCTCGTTCACGGAGCCATGTTTACTCGCGGAGCAAATCATCTCTCATCAACAGGCATTTTTCTTGGCGGAAAAGACATTTCAAAGGTTGAGGATGTCGCATCTCGAATCTCAGAAACTTTTTTCGATTCTATTCGTGTAAGTGTTTTTCTTGACCCTGCTGGAGCAAACACAACCGCAGTCGCCGCTGTCATTGCAGCGAAGCGACATATCTCATTCGCAACCTCCGAAGGGATGAAGAACTGCCAAGCGTTGGTCTTGGGTGGCACTGGCCCAGTGGGTCAAAGAGTTAGTCGCCTTCTCGCAAGTGAAGGAGTCCATGTCCATCTTGTCTCACGATCTCTTAAGCGTGCATCTACATGCTGCCAAATTATTCAGAAAAAAATACCGAACGCACACTTGGAGGCCATCTCAGAAAAAACGATTGGAGCGGTGATCGGGTCTGCAGACCTAATCATTTCAGCCGGCAAATCAGGGATTAAAATGCTCACTGCGACACAATTGTCTCAAGCGATTTCGAACAGGGTATGCATTGATCTCAATGCTGTACCTCCGGCTGGAATCGATGGTGTTCATACGACTGACGATGCCCGACGCGATGGTACAAAATACATCTACGGAGCTTTCGGTGTTGGAGTAACGAAGATGAAAATTCACCGAGCAGCTATCCAGCAGCTTTTTCAAACGAACGATCAATGGCTTGATGCAGAAGAGCTACTCATGCTCAGTGAACGATTCATGCTCAGTGAACGATCGTCGTTTCCAGTAAACAAACCGATCAATCAGTGATGGGAAAATACGAGCCAACAAAATATAGCTTTTCGCTCGCCATCCGGGAATCACAACCGGCACGCCTCGTTCAAGCCCTGAGATAATAGCTGCGGCTGTAATCTCTGCGGATAAAGGACGCCCTTGCGACCAGTTTGCTCGTTCACCACTGATGAGATTATCCCAGAATTCAGATTGCGTCGGGCCGAGTATCGCCACATTCACATCGACGCCAAGTGACGCGAGTTCAGGCCGAACCGCCCCAGCAAACCCATGGAGAGCCGCTTTTGCTGCTGCATATGCAGAATGCAAGGGTAACGGATGATTGCCAAGTATTGAGCCAATAAATACGACAGCGGGCTTGCGGCCATTGATTAATTGCGGAAGTGTTTTTTGAATAAGTTGAATCGGGGAGAAATAATCAATTTCAAACACGCTCCTCATCGTTTCTACTGATGACTCAAAAAAAGGCCCAACAGCCCCAGCCCCTGCTGCTGTGATCACCAAATCGATACCCCCTAACTCTGCCGTCGAATAGCGAACCAACTCCTCTTGGAAAAGACTATCTGTAATATCTCCAGAAAAAGGCACAAGGAACTCAGGATATTCAGAAGCGAGGTCGATTAGCCTCGCTTCACGGCGACCTGTGATGACTAATCTCACGCCTCGTTGCGCAAGCGACCGAGCAAGTGCTTGCCCTACACCTGAGGTTGCACCGGTCAGAATACCTCGCTGACCAGAAAGATTTCGTACTTTGGTGAACAACACGCTATGTCGTTTCTGTTACTGGCAATGATAACGGAACAGGTGGTGAAGCGACCGGCTGCTTTTCACCGCCGCCATACTCCCTCACCGTTGCCTCATCTGGATCGATACGCCCAAGCATGGCCGGGGGCATGCGACAGTGGATTATCATTCGTTCATCGCCGAATTGCTTTGACAAAACCTCACCATTTTTAGCGAGCCATGCGAGCAGCCGCCCATTCCCGCAATCTGTTTCCACCTCGATATCTCGAAAATTTCTTCCTAAAGCATCGCCGGTACATACTGCAAGTTTCTCAAGGCCATACCCTGACTTCGCAGAGACGCCTACAGCATAAGGATATCGTTCGCACAACCTGTCTCGCTTTATATGATCGGTAACCGCATCTAATTTATTCAAAACAAGTATCGTATCTTTTACATCAACACCCAACTCTTCAAGTACCGCGTTAACTGCTTTTATCTGATTTTCAACAAATGGGCTCGAGGCATCTGCTACATGAAGCAACAAATCGGCCTGCTGCGTTTCTTCGAGTGTCGCCTTAAAACTCGCAATCAGATGATGCGGTAGATCACGAATGAAACCAACAGTATCACTTAGTAGAATTGGGCCCCAACTCGGCAGCTTCCACCGCCGCGTCCGAGTGTCAAGCGTAGCAAAGAGTTTGTCTTCTGCGAGCACATCTGCGTGAGTAAGCGCATTCAGCAGAGTGCTTTTCCCTGCATTCGTATAACCTACGAGGGAAACGGTTCGCTGCTCATGCCTTGCCGCAACCTGCCGTTCACGGCGACGATGAATTATTAAGAGTTCCTGCTTTAGGTCGTGAATCCTCTTCTCGACAAGTCGCCTATCGACTTCCAGCTGTTTCTCTCCAGGACCACGCATACCAATGCCCATTTTAAGCCGCGACAAGTGTGTCCACATTCGCTTGAGTCTCGGCAGTGAATACTCTAGCTGAGCCAACTCAACCGCCAGCCTCGCCTCATACGTCTGCGCACGCGCAGCAAATATGTCGAGAATCACCTCCGATCGATCCAGTACCTTGCAATCAAGCTCATGCTCCAGATTTCGTATCTGAGCTGGAGACAGATCATTATCGAACATGACAACATCGGCCTCGTAATGATCAACTACCGACAAGAGTTCTTGCAGCTTTCCCCGACCAATATATGTCCGCTGGTCTGGCTCGTGCCTATGCTGAACCAATTCGGCCACAACGTTTGTGCCCGCTGTGGTTGCGAGACCAGCAAGTTCCGCCAATGGGTTTGTTGGATTTACTGGTGTACTGACGTAGACGCCAACAAGTACAGTTCGCTCTGACTCAATACTCATGGTGCGTTCCGAATGACTCACTCGCGACCTTCCTCTGCGCCTGCGGCAAGGTGACAACAGCTTTCCCAACGTCGAGTATCAAGCAGACCATCGGCAACCGCATCTTTAACAGCGCACCCTGATTCATGCGAATGGCTACAGTCGGGATAACGGCAGTGATTTGCAAGTGGTCGCAAATCACGAAACGCAGCAGGAACTTCAGCTGGAACAGTTTCCCAAAGCTGAAACTGTCTAACACCGGGAGTATCCACAAAGGTACCGTTATACGAGTGCGGAAGTAATCGTGCCGCAGTTGTTGTATGACGACCCTTATCGTTATCGCGACTTACACCAGAAACAGGCAACTCAAGTGTTGGCTCAAGTCGATTCAGTAGAGATGACTTACCGACACCGCTTTGCCCAACGACGGCAGTGACCTGACCATCCAGCTCAATTTTCAACCGAGAAAGACCATATCCCGTAACAGACGAACAGAGAATGACAGGATATCCCATACGAGCATACACACCAGCGAGCGGCAGAAGTCTAGCAGGGTCAATAAGATCAACCTTATTAATACAGATAACAGGGCGAATGCCCGCCGACTCCGCAGCTACAAGCATTCGATCAATCAAACCAGGCTTCAACTCTGGCTGTGCAGCACTCCCGACGATAAACAGCTGATCCACATTTGCAACAAGTGTATGTCTGCGACCACGGCTCGATCGGCTCAAAGCACTACGGCGAGGTTCGATAAAACAAATGGCAGCTTCTTTACCTCGTCCTTGCACCTGCACCCAATCACCGGCTGATACTGGATGGCGTTGATCTGTTGCAACGTCATGGAGAACCTGTCGAATCGCGCAGCGAGTAATCTCACCAGAATCATTTCGCACGAAACTATCCAAGCCATGAGCATGGAGCACCTGGCCTCGCCACATATCGTTTATGCCGCCAGCAACATTCGAACAATCTTCAGCGGAGACTAATTTGACTGTTCGTTTCCGAGTAAGCTCTCCTTTGCCAGAGAGCCTCTCTGTTGAAGCAAGATTCTCGCTCACGTCACCCTCATTGGCAAATTGCCGGGTAACATCCGTCTGTCGTCGACGCGCATGACGGTTTTTACGAAAGGCGACTCGAGATGTCCGAGATTTCTTCATAACCTAAGCATACACATCTTCGCACCTCTGGTCATAATCCGACAGTCACAGTAATGACGTCCATGCATTCTCAGGACAGCAAAACCTACCGTTTGCGACGAGGCTCTAACCCAGAAGCCTCAAGAAGACTGCGACTGAAAACATCCGTTTCGGCAAGCTTATTCTTGGCGTCGTCAGTCGCGCCCAATTCCGCGGGGTCATAGAAGACCTCGAACGCATACTTAGCGAATGATAACGTGTCGCCCGGCTTGATGTGTTGCTCACTCACACGAACACCATTCACTTTCGTTCCATTACTGCTATTAAGATCCCGTACAACCCAGAGCCCTTCTTCTACAACAAGTTCGCAATGGCTGCCCGAAATTGTTGAGAATCTTAAAACAACATCGGCAGACTCGCGCCGACCAACCACGAGCGTCCTTTTCAGCAAAGGTATAGAATCCCCACCGCCAACGGGTTGTAATTCACCGAACATCAGCTGGATTCTCCAACAGCGCGATACACAACAAAGTTTCGATAAATCATATCCATCTCACTTAACTATACGATGTGAAAAACTGTCCTGTCTTAGGCCTCGTCGGATTTTGTAGAAATACCTGCAGATTTAACCAAGATTAATCATTAGCACGCCAAAGCAACAAATACCGCTTGCTCTTGACTGCAGACCGTGCGACGATTTGTCTGGAATTTGAGTGGGCCGGGCAATCGCTGGCCAGATTAATTTTTGGATTTTGAAAAATGCATATTCCTCGCTTACGATGAAGCTGCATTTTTTGTGCCAAGACCATATCTGGCGGGAGGAAAGTCCGGGCTCTGCAGGATACGATGGTGGGTAACGCCCACCAGCCGCGAGGCTCGGGAAAGTGCCGCAGAAAACAAACCGCCAGCAGACTTCTGTCTGCTGGTAAGGGTGAAAAGGTGAGGTAAGAGCTCACCAGCAGGCCAGGTGACTGGCTTGGCTTGGTAAACCCCATCGAGAGCAAGGCCGAACAGAAGAGAGTCTGCTGGAAACAGCGGCCGGAGGCGATCCGCCTCGGTATTTCTTCGGGTGGGCTGCTAGAGGTGACAGGCAACTGTCGCCGTAGAGAAATGATTGCCGCTTTTAGGAAATTTACCCAAAAGAACAAAACCCGGCTTATAGGCCCACTCAAATTCTTCCTACCGCCATATAAAATAGTCCCACACGATTTGTTTTGATTTATTCTTCAGGCACAAGATCCCGGCATGCAGTCTCATCGAGTAATTTGAGTAATTTCGAGATACAAAGCTTATTTATGCTTACATTCATCTCTTGCGCTTCTGCTTTCAGCGTTTCGTGGAGAGACATCGGCATTCTGACTGTTACAACCCGCTGAACCTCTCGAATGGGTGCTTTTTCTTGCTGTTTCTGTCGAAGTGCATCTAACATCTCACGTATTCGTGCGTACTCCGCAGAACACTCGAAACGCATGAGTGAGTCTGGAGACTGAAATGTTCGTCGAACGATCCCATCAAGCCCCATGATTTCACGAAAAAAGATAATCCATTCTGGATCAGCCGCAAATAGCCGCTCTGCTACCTCGAGGATCGCCTGAGCACCGTGTCCGTCAGCCTTATTTATAAAGTCTCCGGATGCTTTTTGAGTAAACGCCGGCATTCATGATTCCTTTCAACGTCGCGTAACACCAGAGAAAGCCTTCAAGACAATCGTCCGTCGTACGCACGAACGTACTGAACGGCTCTCTCACATCTAGTCCGTGTCAACTCTGCATAGAGAGTCAAGCATTGAATGCAACTTCTTTGATATCAACGACTTAGCATGCACCCGGGCGTCCTGCTCAAAGAATAGTCACCACTGCCTGAGTGAGAGGCACACCCTGCTCTGCCTAAAAAGTGTGCAGCCAGGCCGTTTCTCATGGGCAAAGTGTCCATGAAGCCCAGGAGGCTCATCTTGTTGAAAACAGCAAGGAAAGACTGCATGCTGGCCCGGAAAACTACGAGTCCGGCTGATGTAAAAATTCACTCACCTACATTATTCGCAGCACCACCAGACCCTAGAGCCGCAACCAGAAAACTAAGCCCAAAAATCACAGAAGGCAACATGAGCGACCCCTAGGTTTTCTTTTCTTTTTGCTTCACCGCAGCCCTGACTGCCTACACAGGACGAGAAGCCCACACTGCTGAGGCGAGACACCTCATGCTTATGGCCGGCAAGCCATTCCATCCACCACAAATGCATGAGTTCAACGCCAGTGTCCAACTTATGGCCAAACGCCTTCAAGACATTCCTGAGGCTCGAGCCAGCTATCTGACCAATGGCTGGCCTGTTGATGACTCGATTCTTGACGAAACTGACGCGATTATTTTTTCATGGATGGAAGCCGGCGTCTTGGAGTCGTGCAAAACGGATGTGATCGCCTGACCCGAATCGATCAACTTGCTGGACAAGGAGCAGGCATTGGATTCATACATTTTGCGGTCGAGGTACTTGCTGACCAATCAGGCAAAGACTTCTTTTGTAGATCGGCGGCTACTACGAAACCATGTTTTCATGTAATCCCTTCTGGAAGCCAGAATTTGAAGTCTTCCCAGCACATCCAACCACACATGGGATTGCGCACCCTTTACAACTAAGAACAAATGGGTACCCCAACGTACAATTCCTTAATAATCTTGCTGTCAACCAGGCGGCTACTTCGCACTGTCTAAAATTGACATCAATACTGAAGACAAAACTGAGCGACACAGTAAGACATGGGTTTTATCTTCACCCGAAACGACCTTACGCTCATATTTTAAAAGCTCATATTTTAAAAGCTCAGGTCTTAAAAGCTCGGGAAGAGAAGCAGCCATGCTGTGGGCTGTAGAACGTCCAGATAGTGGACGCGGCCTTGGCTTCACTGGCGGCCATTATCATGACAACTCAGAAAACAATAACTTCAGAAAAGTAATCCTGGACGCATGTCTCTAGGTAACAAAAGTTGATGTTCCACCAGAGGGAGTCACCTCCCTCGACACAACTAAAGACTTAAACGTGAACTTTGACTCAAAAACAGTAAAAAGACGAAGACTAATTAAGCACCTAGCATTGGTTCATTTTTTCGCGAGGCGTACCCGTCCTTCCGGTCAACGGTTTGCCCTCTGGCTTATCTTCAAATGAACCATCCTCTCTTACGATTCTGACAGCCACTCGTTTATATGATGGTGTTCGAGATAGAGGATCGACTTTCTTTGGTATGAGAACATTACTTTCTGGGTAATACATAGCCACACACCCTTGACGGATTCCTGGATACGCGGACACAGTCACATGCCGCATTTCACCAACATCGCTTTGCACACAACAAAGAACTCCCTCAGAGAGCCTATAGATACTAATATCGTCTGGGTGCATAAGAACAATGTCACGGCGACTCTGGTTTCGATAGAGATCTTCCTCTTCGTAAACAACCGTATTGAACTGGCCTTCACTGCGAATTGTCATGAGCTGCAGACCATCTGGTACATCTGGCAAGTCGTGGACATGAAAAATTGCTTTGCCATCATCGGTGGGGAATGTCGGGGTATTGATACTACGCCCTGGTATGAAGAACTCGTCCTTGGTTTTGTCGATCTGAGACATTTGCTCAAGACCCGGAATGATACGACTAATCGCCTTGCGAATCGTGCTCGTATGTGACATCTCGAGCCAATTCACCGGACCACTTGTACCGAGGACTCGGCGTCCTATCTCAGCAATAATCTCAACTTCGCTTCGTGGGCCGGAGTCAGCCCCTCGCTCATGCCTCGGCTCTCCCCCATCCGAAAGACGTATATAACTAAACATACTTTCTTGCGTAGAGGGCTCTGGCTCTTCGTCACGGGCAAGAACAGGGAGGATAAGTGTATCCTCTTGTGCCGTACCACAGGCATGCCCGGTATTTAGTGAAGTATTCATATAAACAGTCATATCTGTGCGGGCAAGTGCCCGCGATGCAAAACGAGCATCAGGACTCGCACCAAAAAGATTTCCACCGAGGCAGAAAGCAAGTTGCATGTTTCCCTGTTCAGCTGCTTCAAGGCACTCAACTGTGTCAAAGCCACGAAATGATGGCAGCGTCACTCCAAGTTCAGATTCAAGTCGTTCAAAGATTTTATCTTTCAGTTTTGGAGTCACACCAACCGTACCCATTCCCTGAATATTCGAATGTCCACGAATTGGTTGCAGTCCTGCACCAGGGCGACCAATCATCCTTCTCATTAGTGCCAACTGAGCAATAGCCTGCACAGTGGCAGAACCATGAAGATGGTGCGTGACTCCCATAGTCCATGCAAAGACGGCTCGCTTGGAGGCTGCATACTGAACCGTGATATCGTCGATATCTGCTTTTGAAACTCCTGACTTTTCAATAATTTCATCCCATGACAATCCTTCGAGCCGCTCTGCTAATTCGTTCCAACCATGCGTATGCTCAGCAAGAAATTCCTCATCAACAATCGGTTCGGGTACATTATTCAACTCGGCTGCATGCAGTTCTTTCAGCCGCTTCATCAGTCCATACAAGAGCGCAAGATCGCCGCCTAGAAGTGGCTGCACATATGAACTTGCTATCTTTGTCCCAAATAACAGGCTCACCAGATCACTGGGAACCGAAAAATTCACAAGGCCTGTTTCGATCATGGGATTCACGACAACAATCTTGCCACCCCGCCGCCGAACCATCATCAATGATCTCATCATGCGTGGATGATTACTTGCTGGATTGCCACCTATCAGCATCACGAAGTCACTTTTTTCAAGATCTTCCAACTGTATAGTGCCTGCCCCCGTACCGATGACACTCGTAAGACCAACTCCACTAGCTTGGTGGCAGTAATAACTACAATTGTTAATGTGATTCGTCCCATAAAGTCTTGCAAACAACTGTAAAAGAAACCCTGCTTCATTACTTGAGCGGCCTGAGAAATACCAAAAGCTTTTCCTTGGCTCTACATCCTGAAGTTTCTTGCCAATACGTTCGAAAGCCTCACTCCATGGTATTGGCTGGTAGTGCTGACTCCCCTTTTGGAGCAGAAGTGGCTTTACAAGCCTGCCAGCGTGCTCCATCTGAAACGGAGTAAATTTCTTGAGTTGTGCAATTGAATATGTATGAAAAAAATCATCCGGAATCGCATCTTGCATGTCTGCAACCATTGCCTGAAACGACTTTTTACAAACCTCAGGAAAGTGGCCCGATTCATTCACCATACCGCCAGCCTGACCGCCCATTCCCAGGGCACATGTTTTACATGCGTTTTTGCTCCGCATCGCTTTCCAAAGAGACCAGAAACCTCCCGCTTCATATGCCTTTTTTAAGGTGTAGTGTATTGCTCTCCAACCACCGCCAGTTCGAACTTTTACCATTGCAAACCCCCATTTTCATTCGTCAAAAGCGGTAAAGCAAAGACCTAGCCTAAGCGAACAGTAACTGTTTTATCTTCGAGATAAGCATCCAGACCACGCTGCCCAAGTTCTCGACCAAATCCTGACTGTTTAAAGCCACCAAAGGGTGCGGCCGCATCAAAAACGTCATAACAGTTCACCCAAACTGTACCGGCACGCAATCGCTCAGCCAAGATATGAGCTTTGCTGACATCACGAGTCCAAACTGCAGCAGCTAGACCGTATGTCGTTGCATTCGCACGACGCACTAATTCTTCCATATCAGAAAATCTAAGAACCGATAATACTGGCCCAAAAATCTCATCTCGAGCAATAGCCATTTCATCACGCACTTCGGTGAATACTGTCGGCTCAATAAAATAGCCCCGATCACCGACTCGCTGACCCCCAGTTGCGCAAACCGCTCCTTCCCTTTTTCCTTTGTCGATATAGCTCATAATTTTTTCAAATTGATCTCGATCGACCTGTGGTCCCTGATCTGTAGTGGGATCAAAAGGATTACCTACTCGCCGCTTCCTTGACAGGTCTACTACCTTCTCAACAAACGAGTCATGGATTGAGTCTTCGACAAAGAGCCGTGAGCCAGCACAACAGCATTGCCCCTGATTAAGATGAATACCAATGTGAGCGCCTTCTGCAGCAGATTCTAAATCAGCATCTGCAAAAACAATATTCGGACTCTTACCGCCAAGCTCAAGTGTTAGCCGCTTCATCGTATCTGCCGACTGACGCATAATGTGCTGAGCTGTCTCACCAGAACCCGTAAAAGCAATCTTATCAACACCAGGATGTTGAACGATTGCAGCACCAGCGGTTGGCCCGAATCCTGGTACAACGTTAATCACTCCATCAGGGATACCGGCTTTTTGTGCAAGATAAGCCAAACGAAGGCAGGTCAATGGAGTTTGTTCAGCCGGCTTCATGACAACCGTACAGCCAGTTGCCAACGCCGGCCCCCACTTCCAGGCCGCCATAAGAATTGGAAAGTTCCATGGAATAATTTGCCCGGCAACACCGACTGGTTCTCGTCGTGTGTAGCATAAGAAATTACCACGTACTGGAATTGTGCTACCTTGAATTTTATCTGCCCAGCCAGCGTAGTAACGGATGCACTCGATCGCTAACGGGATATCAACCGAGCGAGCATCTTTGACTGGTTTTCCATTGTCGAGAGACTCGATAGCTGCGAGCTCATCAATTTCAGCCTCAATGAAATCACAGAACCGATGCATAATCTTCCCCCGCTCGCGAGCATCCATGCGGGGCCACGGGCCTTCGTCGAAAGCGCGACGAGCAGCGAGAACAGCATGTTCAACATCAGCCACATCACCCTCCGCGACCCGTGCAATCACTTCTTCATTTGACGGGTTTATTGTGTCAAACGTCTTTCCAGACTGTGCTGGGATCCACTGGCCATCGATGAATAATTGAGTCTGCCGAATAAGCACATCCAATCCTGACTCGGGCATCTTGAGCCTCCTTTTTGGGGAATTACCGTCACGGCATAACGCCTCAATTTGCAATGATACGGTTGCCGGTTGTATCGTACCCGCGCTATGATAGAAGAGACACCGGGATTCCTTTTTGCCGGCGTGGCAATAATTCCCGAAATCATGTGGCGATATGCTGGTAGACAATGATTCGTGATTCGAAAATCACACAAGTAGCCAGCTACACCGTAAATATCTAGGAGTTTTCAATGGCGTTTCTGAAACCATCTCGAAGCATCATAGTTGGAATAGCAACTCTCGTTTTAGTTGCCTCAGCAAGTTACTCTCTGGCCGATATCGTAAGCGGCCCACAACCCGGGGATAGCGTTGGGGCATTTACCGTAACCAAGGCAGCCGGCAATCCGAGCGATGGTGTCGAAAATGGGAAAAGCCTTTGCTATCGATGCCGCATGGGCAACAAACCAGTCGTCATGATTTTTGCTCGAACCGCAGACAAACCACTTGCAAAACTTATCAACGAACTTGAGAGTGAAATTGAAGAGCATGCAGATAGCCAACTTAGTAGCTTTGTGAACATGATTGGTGCAGATAACGATAGTCTGAAAACAGCAGCTACGAAGTTTGTCAAAGACAACAACATCCAACGAGTGGCATTCGTTGTTCCTGAAGACTCCAAGAATGGTCCTGACGATTTCAAAATTTCGCCTGAAGCAGATATGACAGTTGTTTGCTACAAGGGCGGAAAGGTTGTTACCAGTCATGCACTAAAGAAAGGTGAACTCGATGATGGAAAGATTAGTGCCATCGTCGAATCAGCCTGCAACTTGGTTGACTAGTACGTACCAAGAGACACTACAGATACCTATGGTGGTCACAGCGGTAATCGACTCGGGCTTCCGAAAGAAAGCCCGAGTCGGTTTTTTTTGAGTCAGATCGCTCTCCTTCTTAAATCTTTACGTATTCACGGATGCACCGATGAAAAGATGGGTTATAGTGGAGTTTCCGTAGATGAAGTTCTGTTATAGACAGTACATCTCCAGAGGGCGGCGTAGCTCAGTTGGTTAGAGCACAGGCTTCATAAGCCTGGTGTCGCCGGTTCAAGTCCGGCCGCCGCTATTTGCTCTCGTACTCAAAAATATGGCATCTCATCTAAGCAAGCGACTTGTTTTGCCTAGATGTATTCTCATTTCATCTTGAATTGCTCGTTTTTTAAAATTCTTTTCAGTAGTTAAAAACTGTTTCATTGCCTTCCGTTATATCTGAAATTAGCTTTACACCGAGTAATGTCTTAGCGACATGACTGAGGTCCTTCTTGGTGGTATTTCAGCCAATACATTCGATCCAGATTCCGGTCCAGATTCCGGTCCGTTGAGCCACGATGACAACTACGGTTTCAACAGACAGATAACAGCTGGTTTAAGGGATGCACCTGGTACTTATCAGCAACAGTGCCTCACTGACTTCCCGGACATTTATGACGGTGGTGATGACCTTCTTTATTTTGGTGCAAACGCACGCTTTTTTCCTGCTCTGGGAATAAGCGTTTTTTTGACGACATAACTCACGTCGAAGCGTTAACAACTGAAACCGTTCTTGGACATATGTTTGGTGGCATTGCAGCAGATCAGCCAAACTTTGGGAATCCGGTTGCCTCATCAATTATCTTTGAAGTGAGATACGCTCCTCAGAGTTCATGAAAATGCTTTCGATTGCTTAGCCAAGCTTCAAAATAAATGACAGACTACATGAAATTTGGTACAGATATTCAAGCAATACCTTAGGTATGTTTAAAGGAAAACCACAGGAACGAATACGGAATAGACTTCGTATATCTGCCTCGCTGTTCATGATTCTTTTTCATGAAACCCAGCTCTTCTATTTGAGGCCCTGTGTCCGGCTTCCTGAAATTATAGTTTTTTCACGAGCACCATTGAACTCACAAATAATGATCCTGAAAGAATATTTTCTATCATGGGCACCCCGGTAATAGTCACTTAATTCAAACTTGGCTATCGAGGTTAAGGCCGAAATACAGTAAACTCCGGCTTAGGATCTATGGGAAGTTCTTACCACCAAAAAGTTGATTGCGAGACTGATATGCGTCATCGATGCCTGCATTTCTTTTCATCTGCTTTGTTCAGTTCTCTTGAACTGAACCCTTTAAAAATATTCTGCATGGGATTGGTTGCGGCCGCATGTTTTTCCCCAAATATCGCATTTGCAGTTGATACGGCTCGCCCAAACATAGTTCTCATTTTCACGGACGACATGGGATGGGGTGATCTCCCTGGCTTCACAACAACGTCCGGCATCAAAACCCCGAACATTGATCGCCTTATTGAAGAAGGAACAAAGTTCAATAACTTCTATGTTGCGCAAGCAGTTTGCACCGCCTCACGTGCTGCACTTATGACGGGATGCTACGCCAACCGTGTTGGGCTTGAGGGGGCATTAAACCACACGAGCACGACAGGCATTTCACCAGAGGAAGAACTTCTCCCAGAACTTCTCATGAAAGCAGGATATGCAACTGGCATGTTTGGGAAATGGCATCTTGGCCTGCCTCCATTTTTTGCACCTTCAAAAAACGGGTTTCAGGAATGGCTTGGAATTCCCTATTCGAATGACAACACAAAATATCATCCTGTACTGGCAGACTCTATGCCACCACTGCCACTCTACGATGGCAACACTGTTATTGAAAAAGACCCCGATCAGCGACTGTTTACAAAACGACTTACTGATCGCTCCGTGAATTTTATCGAGAAGAACAAGGATCAGCCTTTCTTCTTGTATGTGCCTCACATCATGCCCCATGTACCGATCTTTGCATCAGACAAATTTCGAGGAAAATCAGCCAGAGGATTGTACGGAGATGTCATCGAAGAAATCGACTGGTCTGTTGGCGAAATCGTAAAAGCGATCGACCAGTACAAGCTCACAAACAATACGCTGGTTATCTTTACAAATGATAATGGCCCCTTCTTAAGTTATGGCACACATGCGGGGCAGTCTGGTGTTCTTCGGGGTGGCAAACTGACAACATTTGAGGGTGGCGTGCGAGTACCAATGGTCGCTCGATGGCCGGGTACAATACCCGCAGGACGGACATGTACTGCTCCAATTATCTCAATCGACCTCCTGCCGACGTTTTGCCACTTGGCTGGAGCGCCTCTGCCGCACAAACCAATTGATGGCATCAATATTGCCGAAGTTCTCCAAGGATCCGCAAATACTGTGAATCGGCAAGACGGGCTCGTGTTTTATGCTGGAAGTGAACTTCAGGCTCTTCGGGATGGCAAATGGAAGATCCACTTTCCTCACAAATATCTTGTCATCAACGGAGATACAAGAACTGACGGCAAGCCTGCGGGTTATGGCCGCCTTGCACCGCAGTCAATTAGTAACAGTGGTATCGAAGGCATCGCCAGCAGGCACGGCTATGTGGTACGCGAGTTACCACTATCACTCTATGATCTGAGTAGTGATATCAGTGAGTCCAAGAACGTAGCTTCAGACCATCCCGCTATCGTTAAGAAATTAACTGCTCGTGCTGACCGGTACCGCAAAACTCTTGGCGACAGTCTTCACAGTATGAAGGGAACACAAAACAGACCAGTCGGGCGAAACGATAAAACCGAATAACACTCATACTTTTTTGAAAGCCTGTGCGACACACAAACCCAGTAACAAACCCCGATTTTCTTCTCTCAACTGATGCTGCAAAAGAACTCTACGCAGCCGCAGGCAAAGAGCCGATTTATGACTACCATTGCCACCTTTCTCCCGAAGAAATTGCCGGAGACAAGCAGTGGGCAAACCTCACAGACATTTGGCTTCGTGGAGACCACTACAAATGGCGGGCTCTACGTGCTGCAGGTGTCCAGGAAAAGTACATTACTGGAAATGCAACGGATTCAGAAAAATTCTGTGCGTTTGCAGAAACAATGCCCAAGCTCTTACGGAATCCATTATGGCACTGGAGCCACCTCGAACTGTCGCGAGTATTCGGCATTCATGACGTTCTTGATTCATCATCCGCTCAACGCATTTGGGAAAACACGAATGCACAGCTGAAAAAAGTCTCGGCTCAATCATTGCTGAAGCGTTTTCGAGTCGCAGCTATCGGAACAACAGACGATCCATGCGACAGCCTTACTCATCATTTAAATATCGCAAACAGCTCATTAGAAACTCGGGTGTACCCGGCCTTCCGTCCTGACAAGGCACTTATGGTAAACCAACCAGAGGTCTTTCAAGATTGGATCAAACGACTAGAACAAATTGCTGGCTTTTCATGTAAAGACTTCGACGCGTTTCTGGAAGCGATCGCGAGCCGCCACAATTTTTTCCATAACCTTGGAAGTCGCCTGTCAGATCATGGTCTCGCCCAATGCTTCGGTAGAGGTGGCACAAAAGATCAAACGAGAAAAGTCTACGACGCTGCTGTTAAAGGAGACACCGTCTCAGATGAAGAACTCCAGGCCTATCGCGGCTACATGATGATCTACTTTGGTGAACTTGACGCACAAAAAAAGTGGACGAAGCAACTTCATCTCGGTGCATTACGAAACACAAACAGTCGTGGACTTGAACGACTCGGACCTGATGCTGGCTATGATTCCATCGGTGATTTGCCACAAATGGAAATGCTTATCGGATACCTGGATGAATTAGACAAACGACAGTGCCTACCGAAGACAGTTCTTTACAACCTCAACCCTTCGGATAATTATGCCATCGCCGCTGCTTGTGGAAACTTCCAAGGGGATGGCATAGCTGGCAAGATACAGTTCGGCAGTGGCTGGTGGTTCCTTGATCAACTTGATGGCATGCGTTGGCAGATCAACACCCTCTCTCAAATTGGTCTTCTGTCCAATTTTGTTGGAATGCTAACCGATTCACGGAGTTTCCTATCGTACCCAAGGCATGAATATTTCCGACGACTTCTGTGCAACATTATCGGAAATGATATTGAGCAGGGATTACTGCCGAACGACTTCGCAGCAATGAAAGATATGGTCTGCCGTATAAGCTACCGTAACGCAGTCCAATATTTCGACATGGAACCAGGTGACGTCTGACGGACGCCTGACCAAGTATGAAAATCTCCAGCCAGCAACAAGACACCGGGCGAAATACATCCAAAGCACGCCCCCAAAACCCTCATTTATGAACAGGGATACCCATGACCCGAATTCTTCTCACTCTTCTCCTTGCGACATGTGTACTGGACGGAACTAAAATTTTTGCCGCTGGCCCATTGTCCAAAATAAGACAACGCGGAACTCAACGGATAAAACCTTTACGACCTGAAAAGACATGGCAAGACTCTGTCTCCAAAAACCAAAATGAAGAAGATTCCGTTGTAATGCCACCAAAAAATAATGTGCCTCCTCAAGGATTTGTTTCTTTGTTTAACGGCAAGAATTTAACCGGCTGGTATGGCTGGACCACACAAGACCCGAATGACTTCAATAACATGTCGCCAGAAGAGCAAGTTGACTACAAAAAAAAATCTATTGGCGGCGGACTTCTCAACAAAAAAGGCATTGATGTGGGTGATCACATCAATGCCCACTGGCGAGTTGTAGACAATGAACTCGTGAATGACGGGAAAGGCCTCTATCTCACAACTGACGAAGAATACGGGGACTTCGAACTCTTAGTGGACTATAAGATGCAGCCCTTTGGTGACAGTGGAATCTATCTCCGCGGCATCCCACAAGTCCAGATATGGGATTCGACTGATGAAAAGAAATTCAAGTTAGGCGCAGACCGAGGGTCTGGTGGACTCTGGAACAACAAACAAGAAGAAGGCAAACACCCCCTTGCTTTGATGGATCGTCCTTTCGGCGAATGGAATCATTTCCGAATTAAAATGATCGGTGAACGAGTAACCGTTGAACTGAACGGGGAAACTGTTGTTCAAAATGCTGTCATGGATAATTTTTTTGCGCACAGAAAAAATAGAGGCGAGGGAAGTAAAACAAACGGTTTTTTCGTTGACCCTGTACCGCCGAGAGGTCCAATTCAATTGCAAACACACGGCAGCGAAATCCGATGGCGAAATATTTCCATACGGGAAATTCCACCAAGTGAAGCCAATGATTTCCTGCGATCACAAAACAACAACGGCTTCACCGAACTGAATAATGGACAGAACTTGTCAAACTGGCAAGGAGCAACTGACAGCTACGAGATCCATAAGGGCAACATCACATGCAAGCCAGGCATGGGTGGAGATCTTCTTACAAAAGAAACCTTCGGTGATGCTATCATCCGCATTGAGTTCAAGCTTCCAACAGCAGGCAATAATGGAATCGCATTACGAGTTCCAGATGGTGGACATAGTGCGCATGATGGCATGGAAATTCAAGTCATTGATGATACCGGTTATAACACCAGAATGACATCTGCAGGCAAGCCAGAACTCAAGGACTACCAGCATCACGGCAGTCTTTATTTTTGCGTTGGTGCCAAGCAAGGCTATTTGAGACCGACTGGTGAATGGAACTTTGAAGAAATCATTATTCAAAACAACAGGTTGACCGTGAAACTCAATGGCACATGTATTCTTGATGTAAAACTGGACACTCTTGACCGAAGCAAAATGGATCATGTGCCTGGAGGACTTGACCGGGAAAATGGCTATGTTGGTCTCGCTGGCCATAATGATCCGGTGGAGTTTCGTAGCTTCAAGATAAAACGAATAAACGATGGATAGCGAATTGTAGCCAATGATACTTACGGAGAAACAACCATGAGATTTCCTCTACTGCGATATGACTTGATCTGCTTCATTCTTTTTTTCTCGGGAATCGTACTCACCAGTTCCAAGGAGACACAGTCGGCAGATCCTTCAGGCGAGCAGAATCAACAACTTGGACACTCCGATGCTCGGCAAATAAAAATCATTCAGAATGTCTCTTACGCAGACACCGACAATCCCCGACAACAAGTAGATCTTTTTCTTCCCAATACTCGAATGAGTGATAATCCCCTCCCAGTCATAGCATTTGTTCATGGTGGTGGATGGAGAAAAGGCAGTCGCCGTAGTGGCCTTCCATTTCTAGCTCCACTTGTCAGTACTGGAAAGTATATAGGCGTATCGATTGGCTATCGGCTGACAGACGAAGCTACGTGGCCTGCACAGATACATGATTGCAAGGCAGCCATCCGCTGGCTTCGGGCGAATGCAAAAACATATCATGCTGACCCAACAAAAATTATTGCTGTCGGAACCTCGGCGGGTGGACACCTCGTTGCCATGCTTGGAACATCTGGTGATGTCTCGGCCCTTGAGGGACAAATCGGCACTTTTATTAATAGTAGTAGTCGGGTAAGCGGCGTTATTGATTTTTTTGGTCCAGCGAATCTCACAAACATGGGTGGGAATCATAATAATCCGGACTCCCCAGAATCACTGCTACTCGGTGGTCCGCTTCTTGAGCAAAAAGAAGTCGCGATGGCAGCCTCACCAATTCACTATTGCTCAAGAGATGACCCACCTTTTTTGATAATTCATGGCACCGATGACAAGCTCGTGCCTTTTGAACAGTCTTCTCAACTCCATAAGTCACTTCAAAATGCCGGTGTCTCGACCAGACTCATTGCAATTGAAGGTGGTGGCCATGGGCGGCTTCAATCGAAGGAACTCGATAACCAAGTTAGGCTCTTTCTTGAAAACCAATTTTCTGACAGCGACCATGAAATTTCAACTGAATCAATACCCAACCAGCCTTCATTTCCAAGATAAAAACAGTCGTAATTAAATTACAAAAAATTGATTTCCCAATGTTTTTCAAATCCTTTGTACGTGTAGCTTCAATTCTATTACTTACGACTTTTGCTTTACTAAGTCTTGGTATAAAAGAAGTTTGCGCACACGAAACACTGCCCCCTTTTTGGAATCAATTTCGCGGTCCGACGGCAAATGGCAAATCACTGTCACAGCAACTTCCAATTCGATGGAATGAAACAACGAATATCTGCTGGAAAACACCTGTCTCCGGCAAAGCATGGTCGAGTCCCGTTATTTCAGAAAATACCGTATGGCTGTCAAATGCCACTGAGGACGGACGAAGGCTTTCACTTCTCGCAATTGATGTAAAAACAGGGCGTGTTCGCAAGGACCTCATTGTCTTTGAAATCGATGAGCCCATGTTTTGCCACCCGTTTAACAGCTACGCAAGTCCAACACCTGTTGTAGCGGATGGTTGCCTTTGGGTTCATTACGGAAGTGCTGGAACCGCCTGCCTTGATTTAGAAACAGAAAAAATTCTGTGGACTCGTCAAGACTTGCCGTGCGATCACCATCGGGGTCCAGGATCGTCACCAATATTTTTCGAAGACATAGTATACCTGACGTTCGATGGATACGACCAGCAATACCTCGTCGGCCTTGATGCAAAGACTGGGCAAACTATCTGGCGCACAGATCGATCCATCAATTATGGATCTGAAAATGGTGACTTTAAAAAAGCGTACTCTACCCCAACGATCATTACTCACAACAACCGAATACAGCTTATTAGCCCAGCCGCAGTTGCTACTGTTGCGTATGATCCGCACAACGGCACGGAACTTTGGACGGTGTACCACGGTGGTTTCAATGCCGCGGCTCGACCACTTTACAGCCATGGACTCGTAATTCTTTGTACTGCCAAAGGCGATCGATTATTAGCAGTACGCCCTGATGGACGAGGGGATATCACTGATTCACACGTCGTTTGGAAGTTCGGAAAATCAGCTCCTACTCGCCCAAGCCAGTCTGTTGTCGCTGATCAACTCTATATGGTCAGTGATACTGGCATTTTTAGCTGTATTGATATCGAAACAGGCGATGTTCGCTGGAGTCAGCGATACAGCGGAAGGTACTCTGCATCACTTGTGAGTTCAGGGAAACGGCTCTATGCGTGTGATGAAGATGGTAGTTGCGTTGTATTTCAAGCAAACCCTGAGGCATTTGAAGTGATCTCTGAAAACAATCTTGAAAGCGGGTGCATGGCATCACCAGCCGTTATTGGCAACGATCTTATTATTCGTACAAAGTCTCACCTTTACCGCATTAGCTCACCGGAACCATTGGATAACAAACTATAAAGCTACGTGACCCTTTATTTTTACAACGAGATACCATCATTCACTTTTTGTTGTCTACTCAAAATTCTTTCATCCACTAATTGCACCAAGACAAGTGACGCAGCAGTCTGCTGCCCCAGCCCCCCTGACGGGTCTACCACGACCAACCTTAAAAAAAGGGGCTCATGCCAAACGGATCACTCGATAACGACCTTTGTCGTACGTCGGAAAACAGTACAGCGGCGTGAGACTGTCCACTGAACCGAAAAGGTTTGATTTCCCGCGTTTCCCGAGCCTTGATTCAACGGAAACGAAGTTTTCACTAACTGTCTATTGCGAATAACGCAATTGAAAAAAGCTCCTACAGGCTTTTCACAGGTTTTACAGCTCATTCACAAAGTTTCTGGATTGCCACCAAACTTTTGGCCAATGAGTTGCATATTCTTCCTCAAGAAAACTCGGTGGCAGCAGTCAGGGGCATGCCATCAAATGAGTGGAAAGACGGTTGATTGAAATAACCAATGCTTCACAAAAGAACTAGTTAATTCCAATCTTCTGTCAACTACCAGCAGAAAGGGTCCCTAACATGTTTTTCGCAACATCACGCTTGGGCAGTCGAAAAAATTCAATTTCTCAAACCGAAAATAACCTCAAGGATGTTACTGATGAACTAGTACATCCGGGTCGTGTTTTATTCACCGAGGAAGTCATTCTTGGAATCTGTATGGTTATCACGGGGCTTCTGTACGCTTTTGCACAGATGCCGAGTGCCGTACTTTCTACCGCTTCAGCAAGTAAATCTTTCATGAAGCGATCGGTGGCTGGTTTTGCACCGGCTAACAGGGCTGAGTTTGACAGCTCGGGCATGCCATTAATCGATGCAGCGCAGCCAATGCTCACAGCACTGCGAAAAGCTAATAAACTCGAGAGCAATCGGGACTTTAGCCCTACGACGCAGGCCGCCTGGAAGTCTGTCCGAAAAGAGTGTAAGGATCTTGCCAATCGCTTTGTGAAAATCCGTGACAAAGCGTTGCCGCTTTGGATACACAATGCTGAAAAACAGCGTGTCGTACAATTGGAAACAAAGCTTCAGAACATGCTTGGTGATACCCGTGACATGATTCGTTCTCTGCGCATCCAGTCACTCTCACCAGAGGCACAAGCGGCTTTGCAAGCACCTCTTGCCGATCGGACCGAGGAACAAACTGACTTGGCCGCGCGTGGGGAAAAAACGGCTGCAGTTTCATGGCAGACGGCTGCTAGTATTTTGGCCGAACCTCAACGCTCTGTAGCAGAAAACCTTTGTGCTCTTTTTGCTGATGCCAAAGATAACTCACGGTGTATCAGCAGTTGTCGTGATGTCATTAACTACGATTACTGGATGGCAGTCTCAGCAATTGGATCGACACCTGACGGCATTAAAGCACGTGAAGCATTACAGCGAGCAAGCCGAGCCGCTCAAGGTGAAGACTTTGAAATAGCTCAATCGGCGTACGAAGAAGGGCTCACTGCTTTACAAGCGAGCCTTATTGAAAATCCTTCGCTACGTAATCAGCCGGCAGTAATTGAAGAAATTAACAGCCAGGTCGATAACTACAGGAAAGTAGTTGAAGAACAAGGAAAGCAATTTGACAACGCATATAGCGTCGAAAATGTTCTGCGAACAAATTCATAGTTCTATGCAAAACTGGTAGCGGCACGGGCCGGCGGTCAACGTATGACCTGTCCGGCCCGTGTTGTTTTCCTTTTGTTCATCAGATCTGCTGGTTCCACAATACATTTTGTGACAAGCCAACGATTTCTTTTCTGTAATGTTACAACAACGCTTACGATGCCGTTTTCCACATTCGACCGACCGATACTACCCGTAACGCGAACAAGCATATTCGCAACTGCCGTCGGAAATACCGGGCCCTGCTGAATATCTATCTCAAGACGTGTTATCCGGACTTGTTGCGGCATCACATCACGAACAGCTTTTTCTGCTTGCTCCCGAACTAGTTGCTTTTCAGGAGCGATTGCGTCGAAGAGCAACTCAAGATCTTTTCTCTCAACAGCGCAAGCAAGTGCTGGAAGTAAAATTTCTACCTGCTCCCTATCAGTCACAACAAGCCAATCAATCGCAACTGCTCCGCAGCCTGTCCCACACATAAGAAACGCAATTGCTGCCCACTGATATTGACCACTACTTCGCCAGAGCCACAAGAAAAGAGCGGCTATCACGAAAAACAATGCAAGTAGTGGGAGTGTGTCCTCGTAGGGCATAGAGTCAAAGCAGAAGCTGTTGTTGAGATTTACGCTGATGATTTCGAACTGGCGTTCAATACGCTAACCACAATAAACCCAGCCGCAAGAATCACACCAATCCATCCGACATTGGCCCACACACTCAATCCGGCGCCAACACTCGCAGCAGCGATAGCCAGAAGCATCGCCGCGTTCACAATAATTCGAACTCCTCCTCTAGGCATTGCATCCCCGAGCAGAGACGGACTATTCATCATAAAAAAGAACGCGATGTAAGCGATAGGCAAAAGCACCATACCAAAATTACTCGTAGGGACTGCGAGCCAGAATTTCGCCTGTTCGTCTCCCCACAAGGCCAGAAAACCAAGACCGCCAACAACGCCTGGCAGTATTGCCCCAAGCCGCTGAACAACTCGATCACCTTCGCGATGAGTCATTTCACAAACACAAAATCCATTAATTACCATCAGGATCACAATGGTTGAAATAGACATACCAAGAACCCCAATACCAAATATTTTCTGTGTAAGACCACCTTTACCAAACAAATCTTCCAAAGCATTCGCAAGATCAAAAGCATCTCTTTTGATAAGTGCATAAGCTAGCTTCCGATCTGCTGACGGCAGTGCGTCGATCCTTGCATTCATCTCAGACTCATTGAGCAAAGAAGGCTGATCTGCACTCACGTCTGCTTTCACTCTTTTTTCAAGATTGTCTCTGTATGAACCGGTAATTTCTGCAGCAGGTTGACTGATGATTTTTTCATCAATCTCAGCATGAAATTGACTGGCAGCAGCAATCACGACACAACTTGTTGCAAGTAGAAACGGGATAAACAGGCCAGTTGAGAGATCAAAAGCCGCAAGTCCACGAAATGCACGATTCCAGCCTTTGCGAAGCATTGAATATGGCAAAAGAAAGGTCATGTTTATTCCCACGGCAGTGGCAGCCGCCGCTATCATCCGTTCTCGTTGGGCGTGAAGAATTGTTGTGCTCCAGTAGTCAGCAGCACTCGATTCATCAATGAATCCAGAAAGTCCCGTTACTGGCCGCCAAAGGAGGCTGATATCAGGTACAAAACCTTGTGCAATTGCAGCCCAGTCAAGTTCTCCTTTCCAAGACATCGCAACAACAACACCAAAAAAGCTCAGCACAACGAGGCCAACCATTGCCTTCAGAGATATCTCAAAGATTCGAACGCCCCACCCTGGTGAGTCATAGAACCAGACTACAACTGCAGCAAGCAAAAACAGACCTACAACGCAAATGATTTTTGCAGAATCACCAGAAAGATAGTGTGGAAATAAATTCTGCTGAAGTGCTGCCGTCCCTAAAGAAAACTGCGGCATTGCCCATACAAGGTTCGCCGTCATTGCCGCTAGCAGCCATCCCCAACCAAGCACTGGACTAACGTGCTCATTCATTGCTTGGAACGGCCGCAGCCCTGTTGAAAGGGTGACGTAAGCAATCGCAGAAAGCATAACGATGCCGAGTATCATCATGAGAGGCTGTAACCAAAGAAACTCATAACCACCAATTACGCCTAAATAGAGTGATCCCGCCAATGAGCCTCCACCAAGGGTGATAGCCGATTGCAACCAGCCGGGACCAGAAAGGCGGGTGTACGTCGCAAGAGTACGTCCAAGACCAGCAGCTTGAGCTTCTTCTAGCTGCGTACGCTCTGCCAACACACGATCATGAACTTCTTTTGAGCTCATCTAACAATTCCTTCTCGATCTAACCAAAATAAGAAAATCTTTTACTCTAATAACGTGGTGTACTATATCAGTTGACGAAGACGTGCACGACGGCTTTCGCACCAAGGTGGCAAACCATTGTAAAAATAATGTTAATTCCCTCAATAATCGCCTCTCCAGATAGGCAGACCTATGATTGAAACCGTATCTCCCAAGCAACTTCTCTCCTGCATCCAAAAAAGTAACTCAATTAAAATTATTGATGTTCGTACCCCGGCCGAGTTCGATGAAATTCATATCCAGAATGTAGAAAACATACCTCTCGATCAGCTCGACGCAGCGACATCGGATTTAAATCCTGGCGAGGATGGATTCTTGTACTTTATCTGCCAGTCTGGAGGTCGCAGCCGTAGAGCCTGCGAAGCAATGATGACGGCCGGTTTCACAAAAGTAATAAATATTGAAGGGGGAACCATCGCATGCGAAGCAGCGGGCCTTCCTGTGGTACGAGGTCTGAAGACGATATCTCTTGAAAGACAGGTTCGGATTTCAGCAGGAGCGCTCGTCTTCACGGGTGTTCTTATGGCATCATGTGGAACTAGCTACGGGATGCAAAGTGCCGGCCTGTTCGTTGCTGGATTCATAGGAGCAGGTCTCGTTTTTGCTGGCATTACTGATACGTGTGGAATGGCAATGATTATTGCAAAAATGCCATGGAACCAATCTCGGTCTTCCAAAACCACATGCAGAACCACAGGACTTCTCATAGCACTCTTCATAGGAACAAACTGTTCTCTCTTTGCCGCCACGCACACAAAGGATTCACTTATTGATGCTCGGCACAAGATAATGAATCAAAGTGCAATTCTCATCGATGTTCGAGAACCGAGCGAATGGTCAGGTGGTCATCTTGCTCTTGCTCAGTCTCTACCTCTCAGTGAACTTCGAACCAGTACAGAGAATAAATTAGACGGCCGATTGCCTCGTGGTAAGATCATTTACTGCCATTGTTTATCCGGCGGCCGGTGTCTCGAGGCATCCCGTATCCTATCTTCTTATGGTTATGACGCACGTGCTCTACGGCCTGGCTACACAGATCTTATCGATGCTGGATTTGTTCAAGCAGATAACAAATAAAAAATGGATCGGCGAAGATCATTGTATCGCAAGGCCATTACTGCGTGCTTACGACACTTCACATTAAGTATGTCCAATGTCATTAGAGATTTAGACGAACCTTCTTGTTTTTCTACTTACACAACTCCGCTTCCTTCGGAAGAGAAATACCACCATCGCATGAAATCACAACGATTTCATCTCCATTCATTGCAGCAGTGATTTTCTCTCTTCAATCGACTGGGGCTTTTTTAAAGCAATTGGAATTCTTGTCACTATCACACCCTAATCAGATGATATCTTCCCACCCTTAATCATAGTTGCATAGAAAAAATGCTTGTCATCCTGCTTCCATCCAAATTCTTTTTCGATAGCATCGCGTGCGACCTGAGGAATACCTACTTTTTTGTAACTTCGGAATAGAAGGTGCCCGGATCCTGATACTCCTCCAAAGGCTTTACTTCTTTAATCTCGATTCCATAAATGCGTTCAAAGAACTCCACCTTGCTTGGATCCTGGTCATGTTCGACTTCAAAAAAGGGTGACACAAAAGCGCAACAGTAGAGTAACAATGCGTTTCGTATCTTCATAAACAATCCGTAAAAAGGGGGATGTGCATAGCCACGACTGCTATATCCTAATTACGGAACAATCGACTGAAACATCGAGTCTCTTGACTATCAACAGGATACATCGGCAACAGAAACACACCGTGCAATCCTGTAGTGTTCTTATTGTTCATATACTGTTACAAATTGAAAAACTTACTGGGCTACTATATGCGAAAACAAAATTCGTCTTTGTATTGCGCGATGGCAATCCTTATTACAATAAGTGCACTACCTAACAAAACTTTATTCACCACAGTGCATGCTGCTCAACCAGCTCTTCGGGTTGGGATGGAACTCTCGTATCCGCCATTTGAAATGACTGACACCAAAGGCCAGCCTGAGGGCATTAGTGTCGAATTGGCAAAAGCTCTTGGCAAGTCGCTTGGCCGTACAATTCTTATTGAAAATATTTCATTCGATGGACTGATTCCAGCACTGCGCACAGGCACAATTGACTGCATTATTTCGTCTATGACATCCACTCCAGAACGGGCTCGAGCAATCAAATTTTCTGAACCCTATTTAAAAACTGGGCTTACGCTCCTCGTAGGGATCAACGCACCAATTTCCTCTGCTCAGGATTTGACAAAGCCAGGAATTCGAATCGCGGTCAAAAAAGGAACAACAGCCCATCAGTACGCATCTCGTGAACTCACCAAAGCACGAGTTTTTGTTTTAGACAAGGAATCAGCAGCCGTCTTAGAAGTAACGCAAGGCAAGGTAGATGCCTTCATTTATGATTCGCTATCCGTTTACCGACATCATCAGCGTCACCTAAGAACAACTCGAGCCATTCTTCAGCCATTTAGAGAGGAGACATGGGCCATCGGACTGAGAAAACAGGATGTCACCCTGCTAAGATCGATTAACGCGTTTCTCATGAAATTTAAAGAGACTGGTGGTTTCGAGAAGCTCGGAGATAAATTTCTCCTGAAAGAAAAAGCATATTTCAAAACCAACAACATACCGTTCTACTTCTAAAATAAACCATTTGTGCAAGAACCGAGCTTTTCTCCGCTGCCAAAAAACAAAAACAAGAAGAACCGAAAGAAAAAAGGCTGCGGTATGTTTTTTGCTCTTTTTTTGACGCCACTGTACGACCCACACATTTACAATCATACATTTTAAGCGAAACGCTCTACGCTATAGATATGTCTCGTTCTTTCGCACACATTATTGTCGCAGTTATTGTCACTATTCTCCTTGTAGCTGCTTGCTTCCAGGTACCCGGTGACTGGAACTGGTCTGGCGTTTGGGAGTACAGACAAAAATTCATCTCTGGATGGCTTATGACCTTGGGCCTGAGTCTTGCTGCTTTAGTGCTAAGTGTTGCTATCGGACTGATTGTCGCCCTTTTTTTGGCTGCTCGAAATCCTCTCGTTGAGGCAACCGGGAGAATTTACGTTGAACTCATTCGAGGAACACCACTTCTTGTACAGTTGCTCCTTGGGTTTTATGTCGTGGCCAATGCCGTTGGGTTAGAGAACCGCTTTGTAGTTGGCACACTGGTCCTCGCTGCTTTCAGTGGTGCCTATATGGCCGAGATCTTTCGGGGTGGGCTTAATGCAATACCGAAGACTCAACGAGACTCTGCCCGTGCTATTGGTCTCACTCGCTGGCAATCATTTCGCCTTGTTGTTCTGCCACAAGCTGTACGTCTTGTTCTACCAGCCATAGCGGGCCAACTCGTCTCACTCATAAAAGATTCATCACTGTTGTCCGTTATTGCCATTTCTGAATTAACCCTCAATGCCCAGGAAGTTAATTCTTTTACGTATTCCACCCTTGAAAGTTATGTACCACTTGCCATTGGCTACTTAATGCTCACCCTACCGCTATCGGCCACTGCCCGGTGGCTTGAGGCTTCGTTCCGGTATGAAAGATAACTAGCAACTAAGCGACCCCATGCGTTTAACTATAAAAGATCTTACTCAGACGTTTGGTACGACACGCGTTCTTGACAAACTGTCACTCAAAACAGAACCAGTCCATTCACTGGTCCTTGTCGGTCCGTCGGGTGGTGGAAAGTCGACTCTACTTCGAATACTTGCTGGCCTCGATACACCAACCAGCGGGACAGTGACGTTCGACGATACTGTTTTACAGCCAGACGAAGCGAGCCTCCGCATCTACCGCCGCACGGTTGGCACAGTCTTTCAATCGTACAACCTCTTCCCCCATTTATCGGCTCGTGAAAATTTGATTCTACCCCTGGTGCACGTGCATGGAAAAAGTCGTGAAGAAGCTCTTTCAAGAATTGAAGAACCGTTAAAACGATTTCATCTTTATGAACACGCCAGCAAACGACCAGCTGAACTTTCTGGTGGACAGAACCAACGCATTGCTATCCTTCGCGCTATGATTGTAGAGCCGAAGCGACTTTTCCTCGACGAACCTACGTCGGCCCTCGACCCCGAGATGACTGCTGAAGTACTGGACATGATTGAATCTCTCAAGGAATCGGGGACTGACTTTGTTTTGGTGACACACGCAATGAACTTTGCCCGGCGGGTCGCTGATGAAATTGCCTTCATAGGTGATGGTACAGCGTTAGCCCACGGCCCAGCCAACATTGTGTTTGAAAACCCTGGAAACCCTCGTGTCGCAACTTTTTTTGAGCAAGTATTACGGTAAGTGCCATGCAATCAGATGATGAGAAAGTACAAGCATTCGAGAAAAGAATAGCCCCAGAAATATCTTTTGGCCAGCAGATATTCCTCGGCGCTCTCGTAGCAGACAGTATCGCGATGCCAGTTCATTGGTATTACAATCAATCGGCAATCGAAAGAGATTTTGGAATCCTTGACGCTTATCAACCACCAAAAAAAACACACCCAGACAGTATCCTCTGGCGATCTGAGTACAGACCACTCAATGCAAATGGTGATATTCTGCGAGAGCAGTCGCAGTATTGGGGAAGACGCGGCGTGCACTACCACCAATTCCTAGACGCCGGGGAAAATACTCTCAATTCACTTCTCGCAATTGAGCTCTTCGAAATGGTTCGGCGGTCAGGTCATTACGACCCCACTCGGTGGCTCGACCACTACATCAACTTCATGCTAACCCCAGGAAAGCATAACGACACGTATGTCGAAGAGTATCACCGACATTTTTTCACAAACTATTCATCAGGCCGAAAGCCAATGAATTGCGGCGTCCGAGACATTCACATTGGCGGCCTTGTACCTGTGCCTGCGCTTATAGCTGCGTTGGGGCCAAGACATCCTGACATTCGTGAAATCGTACAAAAACACGTCGCACTCACGCATAAAGATAACGATGTGCTTGCTGCGGCTGATGCGGTTGTTCGTATACTCGCAGCCGTTAGCCTTGGTGCTCATTTGAAAGAGGCTATTCTCGATGAAGCATCGCAATGGATATCACGGGCAAAGATCGCTCGTTGGACAGACTGTCCTGATCGGGTTGTTGTAGGTGGCATTCTTTCATCAGCATGCTACATCCCTGATGCATTTCCTGCCGCACTTTTCTTATCGTATAGGCACGCTGATAAGCCAGCAAATGGAATCTGTTCAAATGCACAGTGCGGTGGTGACTCTTGCCACCGCGGCAGCATCATTGGCTCTTTGCTCGCAGCGTCCGCACCGTTGCCAGAAATTCTCATTGATCGCCTTGTAGCTGCACCACGGATTATCAACAATTAATCGTTAATGAAAAACAGGAATTAATGAATCAAACAACTCCCCAAACACCTGGTGCAGCTCTCTACGAAACCCACGGACTCGTGTCTCAGTACATGAGCTTCCATTACGGGGCCGATGTTTTCAAAGTTCGCAATTTCCCAACTGCGTGCATTGATTTTTTGCAATCTAATCTGCCATTCAAAAGCTATGACCGCTGCCTTGATGTTGGGTGCGCGGTAGGAAGATCCTCATTTGAAATGGCAAAGCACTTTACACATGTCGATGCCGTTGACTACTCATCAGGATTTATAGATGCGGCAAAGGCGCTGCAGCAGAGTGGTGTCGCTCGCTACACAATTCCGACTGAAGGAAAGCTAACACTTGATTGTCGACTATCCCTTGAAAGCCTGGTGAGCAGCGACATTGCGAATCGTGTCAACTTTCAAACCGGCGATGCATGCGACCTCCCAGAAAACATGCGTGACTACGATCTAGTTTTTGCTGGCAATTTAATTGACCGACTCTATCAGCCAAAACTGTTTCTTGATTCAATGTCTCACCGCATTCGTGATGGCGGTTGGCTCGTGATTACATCACCCTACACCTGGCTCGAGGACTACACCCCGACGAATCATTGGCTTGGGGGCTGCACAGATAAAAATGGCGACCCCGTTGATACCATTACGGGGCTATCTCGGGCCCTTCATCCAAAATTTAAGTTACATTGCCGCGAAGACATTCCCTTTGTTATTCGCGAAACCGCCCGCAAACATCAACACACGATAGCAGAACTCACAGCATGGCAACGGACTGAATAGCCGTACTGACTTGAATAACCGCACTGACTGAATAGCCGCACTGACTGAATAGCCGTACTGACTGATGCCTCATGAGCCAAGACCTCGTGAGCCCCATAGTTTTTCCTCAATTTTTATTGGATACTTCAAGGTACTGCCGTTACCACCAACCATGAAAAACTCACGAACTTCTCTCGAGAGCAGTCATATTCCACCCGTACCGAAAAGTTCTGTAGCACAGTTCAGGATGCCGCCTGCTCCTCGATCACTCAAGAAGCAGAACCTGCGTACCGAATTTTCAATTGATACAGGTACTCATGCCGATGCAGTGGTTCCACACATTGTAGTCAAGGATATTGAGCCCACGAGAAATCGCTCTGACTCAATACTATTAATGACTGTTCTCTTCGTACTGTCGATTGTCGCATGCGCGCTTGGTGCAATCGTTTTTCTCTCGTAGACAGATGCTGGCTCACGGCACATCTGATTTAAAAAATAGACTCGAGCTGCTGCACAAGCTCTGTTAGCGAAAGCTGTACCGGATTACCTCTCATGCTATTGCCACCAGAATGCTCAGCAACCCACGGAATGCGGTTTCTCTTTAAACCAAACTCTGACAAGCGAGTTGGGGTCCCTGCGAAGCGGCACAATTCTATAACACGTTCAACAAGTTGCTGGGCACCATCAGGAGCAGGCAAGACTTCTCCACCAAGCAGCTGATTGAGTCTGGCTAAATCATTTTCTGCAATCTTCTGATTTACACGGAGCGCCACGGGTAATAATGCAGCACAAGCCAAACCATGTGAAGCGCCACATTCGACACCAATCGCTGCCGCCACACCATGGGCCAAACCCAAACCAGAATTTCCAAGGGAAACACCTGAAATAAATGCCGCGTGTACTAGTGACGATTGCGCGGCTTTATCAAGAGGATTCTTCAGCAGACTAGGTAAGGCAGTCATCGCATCTGGAAACGCATCGAGTACCAGTGCCCTTGGAACAGACCACCGAGACCGACATATAAACGATTCAATCAATTGGGTAAGGCAATCAATTCCAGACGCTGCGATTACATTACGATTGCACGAGCCAATTAAGCTTGGGTCGAGAACTACTGCCCGCGGAACCATCAGTGTACTTCTTAAGCTTTTTTTAAACCTTCGCTTTGGACATGAAAGAACGGCGTTTCGTGTTGCCTCTGCACCAGTTCCAGCTGTTGTAGGCACAGCCACAAAAGGGAGTGGTGGAGTATCAATCGGAATGCCCCTGCCCACGCCCTCCAACCGATCGAGGATCATTTCCTCTGCCGACTCGTCTGTATCTGGATCAATATTTGTTGCCAAGGCAGATAGCGCTTTGCCAAAGTCAATGGTTGACCCACCACCTACTGCAACGACTACCACATTCTCCCGATCAAGTGGCAAACTCCTTACTGCCTTTGCTAGCTGCTGTACTGTCGGTTCACCACAGGAATGAGCAACTTCTTGAAATTCTAATCCGTGCTGATGAAAACCATCAAGCAAGCTTTCTCTTCCAACACATGTAGCAAAACTGTGCTTTCCAAGAACTAACCAGATTCGGTTTCCCAAAACAGTCGCAATACTTCCGACCTCTGCAATTCGGCCAGATCCAAATCGCACAATTGGCGGAACAGTAAGATCATAAGACCTACGAACACCTTCAGAATCCTGATGCAGTGCCTTCATCACAAAAACCTTTAGGAATAGCAGCGTTGTTTGATAATTTCTAGTGCTTACCGCTCGAACATGGCATACTTTACACGCAAGACTTATTTTGCCCTGCAGTCGAATTCCTTTCCCATTGTTTCCTTCATTTAGCCCAATGTCACGAAACGTTCTACCTAACGAGTTAGCCATAACTCCCGTGCAAAGACCAATCCAAGGCCGAGTCCGTGTGCCAGGATCAAAGAGTATCACCAATCGGGTCGTGATCTGTGCTGCACTCGCAAACGGCACGAGTCATATTACCGGGGCACTCGACAGTGATGATACCCGTATCATGATCGATGGACTTAAAAACCTCGGTTTTGACATCGATGCAGACTGGAAGGAACACGTCCTCACTGTTCGTGGAGCTGGCGGTTTCATTCCGGTCTCTCAGGCCTCTATTGACTGCCAGGCAAGCGGTACCACGATGCGATTTCTTACTGCTTTAGTAAGCCTCGGGCATGGCCAGTATGTTCTCGATGGAACAACACGTATGCGCCAACGACCCATTGGTGATCTTCTCAGTGCACTCCGAGCCCTAGGCGTTGATGCCGAAGCAGGGAGTGCAGGCGAATGCCCTCCTGTTACTATCCATAGCAGAGGTATCAAAAAATCTGAGACACGTATTCAGGGAACTAAAAGTAGCCAATTCGCAAGCGGACTTGCCTTAGTTGCACCGTGCATGCCAGACGGACTTCTTCTTGAACTTACGGGAACACTCGTCTCAACTCCCTATCTCGAAATGACCCGCAACATCATTGAATCCTTTGGTGGTACGTGTGAGGCCCGAGAGAAAAACCTGTGGCATATTCTGCCCACCGGATATGCTGCTCGAGATTTCGAGGTTGAGCCAGACGCTTCTGCGGCCAGCTATTTTGCTGCAGCTGCTGCAATAACTGGTGGAACAGTAACTCTTGATGGGCTGTGCCACACGAGCATGCAAGGGGATATCAAATTTTGTGAGGCACTTGAGCAGATGGGCTGTATTGTCACCTGGTCAAGTGACACGGCGTCATATCCTTTTGTTACGATAGAAGGCCGATCTTTGCAGGGCATTGATATCGACATGAATGCAATTAGCGATACCGTCATGACTCTCGCTGTTGTTGCACTGTTTGCCAAGGGACCAACTATTATTCGTAATGTGGAACACATACGAGACAAAGAAACTGATCGCATTCGTGACCTTGCTTGTGAACTCCAACGACTTGGTGCTAACGTTGAAGAACATCCTGACGGGTTAACGATACACCCGGCACCGCTACGACCTGCAAAAATCCAAACATATGATGACCACCGAATGGCTATGAGCCTGTCGCTTGCTGGGCTTCGGTCCGAGGGACTATGCATCATCAACCCAGCATGCGTTGGGAAGACTTTCCCCAGTTACTGGACAGAATTTGAAAACCTCGCGAAGCACAGCCGGAATTAGAAACTAAACGCTGCATTGCCAAGCAAGAAAATATTTCTTAGCCAGCCCTGTGCGTTGTGCCTTTTTCAAGAGGCTGTTCACACTTGAGTGAATCACTGATCGATTCAGCAGCGAGTTCTAGTAAAGTCTCGATACGATCTTCCTGCAAATGCTCTATCACGCGTGTTGCTTTCACATCTTCAAGAGCTACATCCGTTGCACGAAAACCACCCCCGCAGTGCTGGCAGTAAACACGCTGACCAAGCAAACGGATACCGATCCGTAAAATCCTACCGCATACAGGACAGCCTTGATGATAATAGACAGAATCGTTCATCGCTCAACCTCCTGGGTTTCTTCCAGTTGACCGAACCCCATTATCCACAATATCTGAAGCAAACTTTTCCACCTGCTTTATTTCCAAACAATTTTTTAATACAAACGAAGCTGAACGCGACTTATTTCAATCGGCACCTGTTCAACACATTGATAGCCCACCCCCTGCTTAGTTTAATAGTATAAAAATTTTCACAGGGTTTTATCAACTCCAATATTAACCGAAAGTAAAAACTACACTTCTTCCCATAAAATACACTCTAAAATGTCTCGGGCTGCATAATTGGCTAACACAACTGGCAGCAAAGGCACCGTCCACGATCATCATTTTCCTTATCTAAAATTCACAGGGTACACATCAGCCTGTAGGCCAGCCTTCTTTGCCATCGCGACCGGAGCCCTCCATGCTGTTTTTGACAAGTAAAATCAAGAGTTAGATCTATGAATCGCCCACTTATGACGACACTCATTGTGCTATTCGCAAGTATTGCAAATGGCTGGTTATTCATCACTAAAATTTGGCCAACAATTGTTTCTGACAAACCACCCGGCTATCAATCAATGTACGCCCCGTCAGAGCATGCGAAAACCGTTGCTTGGGTAATCAAGCTCAATGGAAAAACGGTGGGATCAGCGGTGAGTACCGTCGAACCAACTCCATCCAGCACCGCGACCGTCTGGTCAAACCTTCAACTCAACTCGCTGCCACTGGGTGACCTATTGCCACTCTGGGCACATGCTTTGTTAAAAGTGAATGGAGCAACTCTACTCACCACGATAGAACTCGATGTCTGGGGCCGCATGCAAATCGATAGTCATGGAGCTCTACGAGAGTTTGATTCCGTCGTCAAGATTCCTCGCGTTCAACAAGACGTACACTTACACGGGCTTATCGACGCTGAAAACCAAGTAACGGTGTTACTTCAGTCCGGTGATTTGCAATACGAAACGAAACGATACCTACCGAACGAACTATCTATTCGGGACGAACTTTCACCTCAAGCGAACATGCCAGGACTTTCTCAAGGACAACGCTGGACCGTTCCTATTTACAGCCCCCTTCGCCCAAGCAAAAAACCAATAGAGCTCGTCTACGCACATGTTTCTGGTCATGAAGTGCTTCGCTTTGGTAATCAATTGATTACTACTGACGTCGTAAATTACCGAACGACTCCCAATGGACACCGACAGCCACGCAGCCGAATATGGGTCGGTCCTCGCGGCCAAGTATTGCAGCATGAGTCGATAATACTTGGCAAAAGATTACTCTTCCTACGATCTCCTGAGAGTGTCGCATTGTCACTTGAAAATCGACTTGAACAGGCGAAGAAGCTATTTACTGGAAAATAAATTCGAGCAACACAAGCACGTTGCAATAGAATTTACTGAGCAAACATGTCTTAACGTCCTCACGGAGTAACCACGGCAACATTCATGATTCAATTTGAAAATGCCACCCGAAATTATGGCAAAAAAATTGCTGTGTGCGATCTTGATCTTACAATTCCGTCAGGTGAATTATTTGCGCTTCTTGGGCCAAATGGAGCAGGTAAAACCACCACTATTAAGATGCTCGTTGGGTTGCTCCGACCCTCACATGGTGTTGTACGTGTCTGCGGGCATGATCTTATTATAGAAACACGCTCTGCACACTCTCGTTTAGGATACGTACCTGATGAGCCCTATCTGTACGACAAACTTACAGGCCACGAATTCCTGCGATTCATTGCTGACATGTATCGCATACCGCAACACCTTACACGAGCCCATATCGACCGTGAGATTAAACGCTTCGAGCTCCAGGATTTCGCTGATGATCTTGCTGAAAATTACTCTCTTGGCATGAGACAGCGGCTTATATTCGCAGCTGCTTTTTTACACGATCCTGACGTACTCGTACTCGATGAACCCATGGTGGGTCTTGATCCTAGGAGCGTTCGAATCGTGAAAGATCTTCTTAAAGAGAAGACCGCTGAGGGCATGACTGTGTTTATGTCAACTCACACGCTCGCAATGGCAGAAGAGATGGCTGATCGTATGGGCATCATGGTTCAGGGGAAAATCCAATTCGTTGGAACGGTTTCAGAACTTCGTGAACAGGTAGATGTTGATACTAAAAGCCTTGAAAGCCTTTACCTAAAAATCACATCAATTCCGATAGCGGATCAAACCAACCCATCTAACAATACATGATAACGAAGAAGCCGGCCACTGAGATGCACCCTCAATTACTTGATGTTTCACAAGAAAATTTACTTACACAGAAGCTTCGAAGAACAATTGCGTGGAACCTTGTTCGCTCGACAATTTATAAGTCTCGTTTCCGATTTGGACTTGTCATCGCTCTTAGTGCTATTTTTTGGGCGGCCATATTCTGCCTGTTCTATGAGTCTTTTAATTTCATTGATTCCATGCATGCCGAAGTAATGTCGTTGCTCTTCAACACGTTCTTCTCTGCCTTAATGATCATGATGATTTTCTCAACAGGAATCTTAATGTACGGAGGACTGTATCGGTCTGAAGAATCCAAGTTTCTTTTAGCGTGCCCTTTGCGAGCAGAGGCAATTCATGCCCACAAATTCATCGAAGCACTCTGGTTCTCGAGTTGGGGATTCATTCTTCTTGGCAGTCCGATGCTCATTGCCTACGGTATCGTACGCGATGCCCCCTGGAGTTTTTTCATAATGCTCTTGCCGTTTATGGTTGCATTTGTTTTTATTCCAGCCTCACTCGGTAGCATTTTGTGCATGCTTGTTGTTGCAGTCCTACCTCGACTGCGACTGCATGCCTTCTCAGTCTTATTCGCAACCGCAACGTTTGCCGCCTTGTGGCTTGCTTGGTCCACTTTTGGCTTAACACAGAGCCAAGTACTCACGCCTGCATGGTTTGAAGAAACGCTATCACGCCTTGCGATGACTGAGCAGGTGTTTCTACCGAGCTGGTGGCTCTCTTCAGGGCTCCTCGATGCGGCACTTCGTAACGAATCTCGTGAACTTACTCGTCAGAGCACCTTAGAAGCCATCAAGTTTTTAGGATTAATCATCGCAAACGCGATGCTTCTGAGCCTTATGGCAAGCTGGGTTGCTCGGTGGGCGTATCGAAAAGGATACAGCAACCTCGAGGCTGAAATGCCATGTAAAAGACAGAGACAAATCTTCTGGCTCGATGAGTTGCTCGCGCGGAGCGGATCAAAACAGGGACACCCTATTCGCCTCCTACTCGTCAAAGATCTACAGATTTTTCGTCGGGATGTTACTCAATGGTCCCAATTTGTAATTTTCTTCGGCCTACTAGCTTTTTACTTTTATAACTTGCAATCTTTTAACTATTCGAATGCATACGCATCCCTTATTGGACATCTCAATTTAGCTGTGGTTGGGCTTATTCTCTCAACATTCACTACACGTTTTGTTTTTCCATCGATTAGCCTTGAGGGTCGCCGTTTTTGGATTCTTGGACTTCTCCCAATACATCGTGATCAAATTATTTGGGCGAAGTTTCTTTTTTCATTTATTGGCGGTCTTATTCCCTGCCTTGGGTTAATTCTTTTGAGCGACTCAATGCTGGGCTTGGAGCAGAAAACAATTTATGTACATCTTGCTTGCTGTGTTGCTTTGTGTGGCGGCCTCTCTGGTATAGCTGTTGGAATGGGAGCGTGCATGCCCGATTTCCGTGAATCCTCACCTGCGAAGATTGCGGCTGGTTTTGGGGGAACCGTAAGCCTCGTCCTTAGCGCATTATTTATCATTTTCGTGGTCATCACAGTTGGGTTGACGAGCCATTTCAATCTTTTACGAAACGCAGGAGGACGACTTCCTGATAGCCCAATACTCTGGCTCATTGAAGGCTCTGGTGGCGTTGTAATAAGCCTCGTAATAATTATTGCAATTGGCTTGCTAGCCACTTTCGCACCTTTATTTCTTGGCATTCGTGCGTTCCGGCATCTAGAGCCTTAAACTCGCTTCTGTAATCCTAGGATGGTGGCGATGCCTACTCTAGGAAACTATCGGCATTTTCTGGCAAAATAGCGGTGTTTTCTGGCCCCAAACGCTGAATCGTCTATTGTTATCAAGGGAAACTTGATCTGTGCTGAGAGACTGTTAACGCATATATACCGAAACATGATTCGCCCAAGACAACAATTTACGATGGTGGAACAGAGCCACGGCTTGGTACGCGCAGGGAGGGAGCGAATAGGTGCGGTTCAATATCTTAATACGAGACCTCTCATATACGGTCTTGGTGATTCACTTGATTTTGATCTTCCAAGCAAACTTGCAGATCGTCTAGCACGCCACGAACTTGACGTAGCCCTCATCCCATCGATTGAGCTTTTCCAACGACTCGACTCTCCTCGGTACGGACCACATCACTCTGACAACACGTGGACTAGCCAAAGTGAAAGTAAATATCGAGTAGTTTCCAACGCATGCATCGCATGTCTCGGATCCGTTATGAGCGTCAGGTTATTTTTTCGGACACGCCCTGAAAAGACAACCCGTATTGCAGTGGATGAAGGATCAAGAACAAGTGTTGCATTATGTAAAATCTTATTAGCCAAACGATTTGGCGTGACGCCTGAACTCGAAGTACTGCCGATTGGAGAAAATATCGAGTCGACGAATGCTGACGCGGTACTTTTAATTGGTGACCGAGCAATCGGACCTGTCAGCGGTGGCTTCCAAACGGTCTGGGACCTCGGTGAAGAATGGCATCGCTGGACGAATCTTCCTTTTGTTTTTGCAGTCTGGGCAGCTCGTCCTTCGGTTGACTTAGAACCATTAGAAAAACGTCTTAATGCAGCCCGTGACTCCGGGCTTGCGAATCTGGCAACAATTGCAGCTATTGAAGCAGCGGCCCACGGACTTTCCGTAACCCAGTGCATGGATTACTTAAGTGATAATCTTCATTACAATCTCGGTTACGATGAGCAACAGGGATTGCGACTCTTTCATGAATATTCCATGGAACTTAACCTTGCCCCCACCAATCGCAATTTTGATGCAGCATTTCAATATTCAAAACTTTCTTAGACCGGTGTCCAGTGATTGAAAACGATACATCAAAAATTCTTGATTCAGTTCTCGCTGGTCATCGTTTAGAGCATACTGACGCGATTCGTCTTCTGGAGTCCAATCGGCTAGCGTCTATTGGAGAAGCAGCTCATGCTGTGACGACAAAGCTTCATCCAGAGACATACCGGACTTACAATATTGATCGAAATATCAATTACACGAACATCTGCACGGCAGTATGTGACTTCTGTGCATTCTTTCGTGGCCCTAAAGCTCCTGATGGCTACGTGCTCGAAAGAGAAGTCCTTCTAAAGAAAATAGAAGAAACTGTGGCTATTGGAGGAGATCAGATTCTTCTGCAAGGTGGTATGCATCCTACATTGCCACTTGAGTGGTACGAAGAACTCCTACGAGACATCAAGTCACATTTCCCTTCGGTTAATGTTCATGGATTCTCTCCTCCTGAAATTTTTCATCTTACAAAGGTGGCAAAGAGACCCCTTGAGGAAATCCTTGAACGTCTTGCTGCTGCTGGTCTTGGATCTCTTCCAGGTGGTGGTGGTGAGATCCTCGTCGACCGTGTTCGATCAGCAATGACTCGTGGAAAAGTCATGACAGATGATTGGTTAAACGTCCATCGACAGTGGCATGCTCTCGGCGGAAGAAGCACGGCAACAATGATGTTCGGCCATATCGAGACGCTGGCCGAGAGAATCGAGCATCTCGACCGCTTGCGAGAATTACAAGATGAGACCGGTGGGTTCACCGCCTTCATTTGTTGGTCATTTCAGCCCGACAACACTGAAATGTCTCACATCCCTGCATCCGGTTCTTTTGAATATCTTAAGACTCAGGCTGTCGCTCGTCTTTATCTAGACAACATACCCAACATTCAGTCGAGTTGGGTTACGCAGGGTCGAGATATTGGCCAACTTGCTCTCCTTTTTGGTGCGAACGATATGGGCAGTTTAATGCTCGAGGAAAACGTGGTGAGTGCAGCGGGAACGGTGCACCACCTCACTCTTGACCAGATGCGATCTGCGATCTCAGAACTCGGATGGGAGCCCAGACGACGGAATGTCTTCTATGAACTTTTAGACGATAGAATCGATCAGGTGAAGGAATCACCTATTCCTACGACTTTGAATATTGAACTGCCTGTCTTAACCTCAGCATCGTAGACAAAGAGCACCTCGTATGCTGAACTCGGGCCGACAGCATCGATCATATATCGTTCGAACAAAGTGGTTGCTCCCGGTTTCATTCCGTCCTCTTGAAAATGCATGGCTTCGTGTTGAACGAGGTCTTGTGACAGGCTTCGGCACCTGGCCCCCCCGCTCACTAAACGGTCTAAAGGTAATTGATCAAGGTAACTCAATCATCACAACTGGATTTGTAAATGGGCATACGCACTTAGAGTTCTCGTCGTGCCAAAAACCTTTTAATACTGCAGGAGGGCTCCATAGCTGGCTTCGTGAGGTTGTTTCCTGGAAACGTGAACACAGCACGTCCCTCGTAGACCCCACCCAAAACAATGCCGCCATTATCTCAGGTATTCGTGAATCAGCTGCCTCTGGGGTTGTTGCTCTCGGGGAGATCGCAACCACCAATGCTCCTTATAACGAAATACCGAATCGGCCGCGTCTTCGTGTTTTCCAAGAATTTCTTGGCTTAGGTTCACATTCCTCGCAAGATGGATTATCGCGAGAGGCTACGTGCATAAGGGACGCTCAGCGGCTATCTCGTGCAGGTGTGGCTGTAGGGCTCTCACCTCACGCACCGTATTCCACACAGTGGAACGTCGGTCAGACAGTCGCCAACGACTCCAGAAAAAAACTCCGACGTCCTATGCGGCGTGGAAAACATGAGATACGATCGCCTCTCGCCATGCATTTAGCTGAATCAGAATTCGAAGCAGAATTCTTAAAAACACAAACTGGCCACTTTAGGATGCTTTTTGAAGACCTTGGCGTGTGGCCAAATCAGACACCAAATTTAGCTACAACTGCCGACTGGATTTCTCTGTTGGCTACAAGTGATCGTGGCCTGATCATTCATGGAACTCACCTTTATGATGACCAAGTGGCGTTCTCGCGACTCAAGCTCCATCGCCAAAAACTAACAGTTGTTGTCTGTCCGCGAACGACTCTAGCCTTATCCGGTAAGCTTCCGCCTATTTCAGAATTTAAAAAATCTGGAGTCCGAGTTTGCCTTGGTACTGATGGACGCGGCTCCAATCCTGATCTTTCAATTCGTGCAGAAGCAGCCTGCCTCATCGAGTCGGGACTTGTCACACCACAAGAAGCACTCTCTATGATCAGCGCAAACGGCGCATGGGCTCTGGGCTTTGAACACAGAACGGGGTGCATCGCTGCTGGACGGCCTGCTGACTTCGTGATTCTAAGGCCGTCGGTATCACCAAACACAGCAGACGAAGCAACAATGATGATTTTTGATTGCGTGACAGAAGTCGTCGCCACATTCCGTGGTGGGCGACTAATCGCAGGTAATTTCCTCTAGCCGCTACAGCCTACAATTCGAGATATCAGTCTCAATAATGGCAGATGCTCCTATTGATTCAAGCTTCTCCATGATCTCATGGGTTTTATTTCTTCGCACCATCGCCCGTACCGAGCACCAACTTGTCTCTTCTAAGGCGCTCACCGTTGGTGAATTAAACCCTGGAGTAATGTCTTCTGCCTCAGCTAAACGACTTCGTGGCACGTTGTATTCCAGTAACGTCCATGTCCGTGCTATGACAACTCCCTGCAGACGACGAACAATGCGGTCGGCCATATTGGTATCGACTACAGTTTTGTTTTGCACGAGTACGGTCTCATAGCAACCAATCTCTTCCAGTACACGAAGACGATTAGCTGCTAATGTGCTTCCCGTTTCGACAAGATCGACAACCGCATCGGCAACATCGAGGGATACCATGATTTCAACACTGCCAGAGAGTTCAACTAAATGCACTTCAACACCATGCTGAGCTAACCAATCACGGGTGATTTGAGGAAAACTCGTAGCAACTCTTCGGCCATGCAAATCTTTAGGTGATACGATCTCTGCGTTATCCGGTACACAGAGAGCTAATCTACAGCTACCGACCCCAAGAGAAAGTCTTTCAATAAGATCAACTCCTCCTTCAGCAACAAGATCAGCACCAGTAATACCGAGATCGATAGCACCTTCTGCCGTGAGGATGGGAATGTCATCGGTTCGCAGAAAAACGATCTCAACCGGGACGTCACGGCACCGAGCAAATAACGAACGAGACACACGGCGAAACGAGAGGCCTGCATCATGAAGCAAATCAGCGACCACTTCTGACAGTCGCCCTTTACTCGGAATGCCGATACGAAGCATTCGCTCTGCACCTTCTGGTCTAGATTTCTTCATACTTTCTCTACTTGCGTGAACTTCGACTTAAAATTGTAGCCACACTATTGCTACTTCCTGGATGCCTTTTCATCAAGTCCTGAAACGCCAAAACGTCCGGCCAACGTCGCTTCTACTTGTTTCAGGGTTACGTCACGACATGCTAACAACACCATAGCATGATAAAAAAGATCCGCCGCTTCTGAGACAACTCGTTCATCGGCTTCGTTGATAGCCGCCTCAACAAGTTCCTCAGCTTCTTCAGTAACTTTCGAACCAATTTTTACAGCACCTTCAGCAAGAAGCTTGCTTGTGTACGATTGCTCTGAGCCGGATGTTTTACGACTTGTGATAATACCCTCAAGTTGCCCGAATACTTTTCCAACTGATTGGTCGTCTAACTGGTTCGGACTGCCTGATTCCATTACTACTGATTCTCCAATAAGATACTTTTAACGCATACTACAGTGATTAACTGTACCATGTGATATACCCCTAAGACACCGAAGCTTCAATGTCCGCGTCCATGCCTGAATTAGCAAGTGATTGCATAATCCTTACAGGCCCAACTGCATCAGGTAAAACCGCTTTAGGAATTCGTCTGGCACGACGATTGAATGCCGACATCCTCAGTGCTGATTCAGTTGCCGTATACCGGGGCTTGGATATTGGTTCGGCAAAACCGACGTTGAAAGAACAGGCCGAATCACCTCACCATCTCCTTGATCTCGTAGATACTGCAACCCTCTTTACCGCATCAGACTGGCTTCTTGCAGCAAGCAAAGTGATTCAAGATTGTCGCAAACGCGGTCGACGAATTCTCATTGTCGGGGGTACTCCGCTGTACCTTCGATGCCTCCGCGATGGCCTCGATGACTTTGCTCCGGTAGACCATGCACTGCGACATACTCTAACTGACGAACTCAAGCGACTTGGCCCTGAGGCGTTCCATAAGAAACTCGCTAAAGTCCGCCCGGATCTTGCCGCAGCAATTCATCCCAATGACTCAAAACGTATCATCCGTGCTTTTGAAATCATGCAAACTGCTGGGATAGATCACAAGCGATCTTGGACTTTGGCAGACAATCCAGAAAAACGGCTCTTCCCATGCCCGATACTCGTCATCGATCACCCACGCACAATACTCAACAGCCAAATAAACCAGCGTGTCGAAGCCATGTTCGAGTCCGGCATTCTAGAGGAGACTGAAGCGGCTGAAGAACAATATGGTTTTGGTACCACAGCAGCGCAAGCTGCTGGCTACAAAGAATCACTTGCATGTATCAGGGGTGAAATCACTAAACAGGAAGCCATCTCGAAAACGAAACAGCGCACCCGTCAACTGGCAAAACGTCAACGCACCTGGTTTCGAAGTTTCTCTGACGCGGTCTGGTTATCTGCCTGACCATTTAGGTTTACTCATAAACAAGATTTAAACCGGAATGAGCATTGCGCAAATTTTGTGGCAGACGACCCCCTGTGCTAGCAAAGAAAGTGCTAGCACAGCATCTTGTGGTTGGGTGTGCCGCCGACCACAAAATCAAAAAAGTTCTTGTCTTGTCTTTCAGGAGTCATATCTTCACGCCTCAGGGTTCGAAGTTGTCACTCAAGGACGAGTGGCACGAACACTCAAACGAGTTGCTCGAAGAAGGAACTTTCATGGCAGCCAAACCGGTAATCGGAATTAATATGGACTTTCGCTCCAGTTGCAAGGAGCACGCTTCGCTTTCATTCATAGCAGCAGGCTATTACGAGAATATTATTCAATCAGGAGGCATACCTCTCGTCCTGCCTCCTCTTGAAGATGAAGACGACCTCGTGAGAGTGCTCGACACTCTGGATGGGGTTGTCCTAATCGGTGGAGCCGATCTTGACCCCCAGCGAGATGGTTATATGCCACACCCTGCGGTTCGTAATATGGACCACAGGCGTGAAGACTTTGATCGAATGCTGGTGAAGCAGATCTGCGCCAGACATTCACCAGTACTGGCCATAGGATGTGGGATGCAACTTCTTAATGTCACCGAGGGTGGGACACTTCACTTGCATCTTCCTGAGGATCTACCTCAAGCGATCCCACACAAAGATCCACTTGATACTGCCCACCGTCATGGACTTCTTGTAGAGCCAGATTCAGCAATGGAACGCGTTTATGGTGATGGTGAAATTCGTGTGAATAGCATGCACCACATGGCCATCGATGACCTTGCGTCTGGCTTCCGAATAACTGCTCGATCTCCTGATGGAGTCATTGAGGCAATAGAAAGCGATATTGAAGGTTGGTTTGCAATTGGTACGCAATTTCACCCAGAAGCCGATTCCGCATCTGCTCTTGATGCCAAAATTTTCGAGGAATTTGTTGTCGGAATTACTGGAGAAATACCAGCGATGCGTCTTGTAGCCTGATGATACTAGACTTTTTCTCGAAGCGACTTCTTAACTGAACTTTCAATAAGCCCGCCGACGAACCTTTCGTCGGCGGGCTTATTTTTCACTGCCCACAAACACTTTTTGCTTCCAATCCCCCCTTGCAGGTCGGACTGTCGCTGCAGATGGGACAACCTGCCCTTAAAACATTCCTTCACGGCTGCATGACTCCTCATTCAGCAGTACGATTACTTTAGCTCTTTCATCGAATGTCGATACTCCGTCGCGATCTCGACAATTGCGTTTTCGACAAGAGACTAATGTCCGTTTTCATACCTCTCTTTTTTTGCTTTAAACATGCTGACCGATTACGACCTACATCTTCTGGGCGAAGGAAAACACTGGAAAAGCTACGAGAAGCTAGGAGCGCAGCTGTGCACACTTGATGGCGAGCAGGGCGTACATTTTGCGATCTGGGCACCGAACGCCCAGACGGTAAGTGTCGTTGGTAACTTTAATAACTGGGCTGGCCATAACCATACGATGCGCAAATTAATTGCATCTGGAATCTGGCACCTGTTTGTTCCTGGTATAAAGTCTGGCAATGCCTACAAGTTTCGCGTCCAAACTACCGAGGGCACCATTGACCGTGCCGACCCCTACGGCTATTCAGCCGAGGTGCCGCCACAGACTGCTTCTCTTGTCACGGACTTACGTGATTACGCCTGGCGCGACACTCAGTGGATGGAGCAAAGGCTGCGACGAGACTGGTTTAGTGAGCCGATATCAATCTATGAGGTTCACCTGGGAAGCTGGAAACGACCAGAAGAGCGCCCACATCGCTGGCTAACATATGATGACATTGCACGGGAACTTATTCCTTACTGCATCGACATGGGTTTTACCCATGTCGAGTTTCTTCCACCGACAGAGCATCCCCTCTCTGCAAGCTGGGGATACCAGGCCATCGGCTTATTTGCTGCAACGAGTCGATTCGGCACACCTCAAGATTTCATGTCACTCATTGATAGTTTTCACCAAGCAGGTATCGGTGTCATTATTGATTGGGTACCTGCACACTTCCCAAAAGATGATCATGGACTACGACGCCTGGATGGCACCGCTCTGTACGAGCACGAAGACCCTCGTAAAGGTGAACACCCAGATTGGGGTACCCTTATTTTTAATTATGGTCGCAATGAAGTAACTAACTATCTTATTTCATCTGCTCTCTTCTGGCTTGACTATTACCACGTTGACGGGCTGCGGGTCGATGCAGTCGCTTCGATGCTTTATCTCGATTACAGCCGTCGCGAAGGAGAATGGATACCAAATGTATTTGGTGGTCGTGAGAATCTTGAAGCAATCGAATTCCTCAAGGAATTCAACGTCCAAGTGCATCACCACTTCCCTGGAACACTAACGATTGCAGAAGAATCGACGGCATGGCCAGGAGTCTCTCGTCCAACTCACACGGGTGGTCTCGGATTTAGCCTCAAGTGGAACATGGGCTGGATGAACGATACGCTGCGATTTATGCGACAGGATCCAGTGCATCGAAAGTATCATCATGACGAATTAACCTTCAGTTTAATCTATGCGTTCCATGAAAACTTTGTCCTCCCACTTTCACATGATGAAGTTGTTCATGGCAAAGGTTCACTACTCAATCAAATGCCTGGTGATAGCTGGCAGAAATTTGCGAACTTACGGCTGCTCTATTCCTTCATGTGGTTTCACCCTGGGAAAAAGCTTTTATTCATGGGCGATGAATTTGGACAGCCAGAAGAATGGGACTTTGATAAAAGCCTCCAGTGGAATGTTCTTAAAGACGACCGTCATCGCGGGCTCTCTCAAACCGTAGCAGAACTTAATACGCTTCTACGACAAGAGCCATCGCTGCATCAAATAGATTTCGGTGGACAAGGATTTGAATGGATCGATTGCCAGAATTGGAAAGAAAGTATTATCAGCTTCCTGAGAAAAGGTGTCGCCCAAAAAGACGCCCTGGCCATTGTTTATAATTTCACACCCGTGCCTCGAACAGGCTACAGAGTAGGAGTGCCTCGTGCTGACTACTACACTGAGATTTTTAATAGCGATGCTGCCCACCTCGGAGGTAGCGATGTTCTCAATAAAGCCCGACTACCCTGCGAGCCTATTGCCTGCCACGGACGCGAGTACTCTGTCTCACTTACGGTGCCTCCACTCGCAGCAATCGCGCTGAAGCCCTCCGGCGTGTCGCACATGAAATGAAGGCATACTTTATAAAGCCAGTTAGGCCAGATTCCTTTCCCAAGAATCTTAAAACCTAAAATCTCTTACTCGAAGATTTCTTCACCCACTACCGTGGAAGTCTCGGGTCACGATTCCAAGTAAGTTCTAAATCCTTTTCCAGGCTCGCGATCCAATTCATAAACACCTCGGCAAACGCTGTCTGAGCAACCATAGACAATCGCCTCTGATCCCCAAGAACACCTTCGAAACGCTTTTGCAACTCTTCCTCCGCTGGCTTATATTCAAGCAGGCGGACCACATAGCAGATTGTTTGCGGCTCATTAAACGAGGCAATGCTCTGCCCCTCGGCAACTGAAAAAATCTTCTGCATCATTTTGTTGCCTGGCATTACGAGACCTTCTGGTGATGACAAAACTGGTGCGCCGTTCACCCCAACTGCTCCTTGTGTGAGCCACGTGAAGGGACCAATCTTTTCCACTTGCTCAAACTCTGACTTTGACAGGGATTCTTTAAAGCTTTTGGCACGGGCTTTATTGGCAAGTGCAGTTGCTTGCTCCAAGGCAATGGGACGAGCTTCAACAATTCGCCATGCCTTTTCAACATTACTACGAGCCTCAGTGAAAGTCGGGACCCGCTCTTCCGTGTCACCCTGCTTCCAAGAGAAGTAACGATTCCCTTCTGCATCACGCGACGTCACAGGACGCAGCGTAATTGTTCCATCGCCAAACATTGTCTCCAGCCATCGCTGCTGACGAATCCCAAACCGACTCGATGGATCGGGCACAAACTCAAAGCTGCTGCCTATGCCGCCACCGCCAATGGCTTCTGTCACAGTCGTCCAGTCCGATTCGACAGCAATCAGATCCTGCTTCTTGGCTATTTTTTCGACGTTCAGTGGAGAAGGTTCTTTATCGCCATCTTTACCGCGTGCAATCCACAGCGCCCGATCTTCAGCATACGCATTTAAGTCTGCGGCCATCGCCGAGAATATTGCATCTATTGTTTCTGTAGCACGTTGGCGTGAAATTTCCTGACGAATCTGATCAGCAACTTTGTCCAATGGCTGGAAAGTCATTTCTGGTTTCTCAGAATCTGCTGAGTCCTCACTTTCTTTCCCATCCGGCTTCTGTTTTTCTTCAACAGAACCAGTTGTTTCACTCTCGACAGTGGGCTTTTCATCTGATTGCTGTTTTACGTTCTTCAAAGATTCCGTGTCGGATGATTCTTTTTTTTCCGCCTGAGATGATTCTTCTTTTTCCACCTGAAAAGTCACTGTTCTCACGGGCGTCTTACGGTCCCTAAAACTCGTATCGGAGTCAGATGGCTGGGCAGCCTCTTTTTCCTCGACCTTACTTTCATTTTCCTTGGAGTCTTTGGATTCCTTTGGTGCATTCTCGCCGGTCTCTTGATCTACTTTTTCTGAGGCATCAGAAACATCCTGGGGAGCTTTTTCTTTTGTACTGTCGATTGCTGGCGTTTCTTTACGCTGTTCATCGTCTGAAGTTTCTTTACGCTGCTCATCGTCGAAATCCGTAGCCGGTTTTTTTGTCACCGGGGGTGCCGATAGGGCCTCCCGGAATCTGGTTTCTTTATTTTTTTCGTAGAACTCCTCAATATCTTTATCCGTTATTGTTTTCTCCGCTGCTACTTCGAATTTCTTTTGATCTGCCATGAGCGAGGCGTACTGAATTCGATGTGGCTCCTTGAATCCAGGATTTGGACTCATCGCTGACGGAAGGTCGTTTTTAAATGTCTCGAAATATGCTTCCAGTTTTGATTCATTCGGCAACTCCACAGAAGTGGCAAGATTTTCAACCTCGACAGGAAACACCTCGACTGTTGCAGACTGTTCGAGTCGTTTGTAGAAGTCCCACCGCCAAGCGGGAGGATCTCCAGAAAATCCTGTCTGAAACAGCAGTAGCGTATTTCTCGCTATGAGAGCGGTTCGTAATGATTCAAAAAGGTCTGCTGCTAAAACGGGCGCACGACCATATCGAAGACCAGCAATGATCCCATCGAACTGATCCTGTCGGACCATATTATTTGTCCAGACAGCGAGAAACTCGTTGATTGCTGTATTACTGACTGTTAATCCGATCTTTTCTGCTTCTTTTGCGAGGAGCATTTCTCGAACAACCAGTTCTTCACCCTCAGGGAATGCCGGCAACTGAGAAGGGTCACGACCCGCTGTAGCGGCAGCCTGCATTAGAAAGCGGTTCACAAGAGTCCGTAGGGCCACTGCTCGCTCAAGCTGATCTTCGCGAACGGTACCACCGTTCCACTCCACAACAACTGGATCATTGGACGATGAGCCCGCCCCCATCTGGAGGAACGGCGGTAGCACAAAAAAGGCCAACATCGCCAAGACCGCCACCGCCACGAGCATCGATCGCTGATATTTCCGAAAAAAATTGAATGACCCGGCCATAAAACCGCCTTTTTCTGAAGCGCCCCGGGCTGGAAAACCATTGAGGCTTGACAAATAGAGAGAAGGGAGGGTAACGCTGTTGAGCAATAACTAAGTCGGAGATTGTATCGCCAGATGGTCTGGTGCCAATGCCGATATCGGCAGAAATTAATCGTTCTTACCCCCTTTGCACCCAAGATTCATGGCCAAAAAGACCTCCCGCAAGGCTCGTACAAGCAGAAAATCATCGGCTGGGACCACTCCAACCGGAGACTACGAGCTTGTCATCGTTGAAAGTCCGGCAAAAGCGAAAACAATCGAAAAGTATCTCGGAGCCGAATTTACGGTGAGAGCCTCAGTTGGGCATATCCGTGATCTCAAGGCAAAAGATACCGAAAAAAAAATGCCAGGCGTCGACCTCGAGACGATGGACGATGAGTATGAGATTTCTGCAGGGAAGACAAAAGTCATTACGGAGCTGAAGAAACTCGCAAAGGGTGCTCGTGACATCTGGTTTGCAACTGACCTTGATCGTGAAGGAGAAGCGATTGCGTGGCATCTTGCCGAAGTGCTTAAAGTTAATCCATCAGAAGCAAAACGAGTAACCTTTGACGCCATTACAAAATCGGATGTCAAGAAGGCTTTTGAGAACCCTCGAGGCATTGATATGGATCGCGTGGACGCACAGCGTGCACGAAGAATCCTTGATCGCCTCGTCGGATTTCTAACTTCACCAATCCTGTGGCCCAAAGGCGCAGGTCAAAGTGCAGGCAGAGTACAGAGTGTTGCTTCCCGACTCGTTGCTGAGCGTGAACAAGAAATCCGAGATTTCACTCCCAATGAATCCTGGGAACTCTCAGGATTCCTTAGCTTTGATATCAATACCACAGAAGCTCTCCATGCTGAATGGAATGACTTCGTGTCTCGGACGGATGCTCGCAACAAACCACCAACAATAAAACAACGAATGGCTTGGTTGGCTGATCGCCGCAGTCTTGCCGCAGAACTTATTGAAGTTGGTGGTAAGTCTTTAAAGATTGAGGCTGATAAAACATCTACCAAGAAACTCATTGATGAGGCCGTGTCTGCTGCGGAGGCGGCCGGCTTGATAGACATAGATATACATCGCGAAACAAACAAAGACGGCAAGGGACGCGCAAAAAATGTTGTGCGAATAACTGGCACGCCGGATTCCAAGACTCGCTACGCAATCGACTCCATTGACGTGAAACGCACGAAGTCAAAGCCCTACCCGCCATTTATTACGAGTACGTTACAACAGGCCGCAAGCAGCCGGCTCGGCATGCCAGCTGACAGAACCATGCGTATTGCGCAACAACTCTATGAGGGCGTGAACCTTCCTGGAGAAGGAAGCGTTGGGTTGATCACATACATGCGAACTGATTCAACAAACTTGTCTGGCGAGGCCATCAAGTTAGCACGCAGCTATCTTGAAGAAAAAATTGGCAAGGAATATCTCCCTGAAAAACCTCGCTTTTACTCCAGCAGAAATCAGTCCGCCCAAGAAGCTCACGAAGCAATTCGACCAACGGATCCATTTCGTGACCCAAACACTATCGCATCTGCCTTGAGTGACGAGCAGTTTCGACTCTACCAACTCATCTGGCAATCCTTTGTTGGCTGCCAGGCAACCGATGCAGAATGGGATAGCACCACAGTGCAAATGAGACGCTCTGACAAAGACACCGGTGCCGTCTTTAAAACAAACGGCCGCGTGCTACGTTTCGATGGCTGCCTACGAATCATTGGAATCCCAAAAGGTGACGGTGATCAAGTGCTGCCAGATTTTGACAAAGGAACCAAGTTAGCACCATTTAGTATCGAACCAAAGCAAAAGTTTCAGGCACCCCCCCCTCGATACACTGAAGCGTCACTCGTCAAAAAGCTTGAACAAGAAAGTATTGGCAGGCCCTCGACTTATGCAAGCATCATTCGAGTTATTCAAGACCGAAGTTACGCTGAACAAATTGACAAACGTTTCTATGCAACGTTTCGAGGTGAATTAGTCACTGAGTTTTTGAAAACGGGTGCTGATGATGCCTCTCTTGAACAGCAGTTCATTGAAGTTGGATATACCCGGGAAATCGAAGATGACCTTGATGACGTCGCGGCGGGAAAAATAACACGTCAAGAAATGCTGCTACGTTTTTATAAAAAACTTATTCCCTACCTAGATATTTTAAAAGAACTTGACTTCATTCGAACGCGACCAAGTCTTTACAAATGCCCAGAATGTACCCGCCGGCTTGATTATCTTCTTGCGAAAAATGGGGGGAAATTCCTGTCGTGTCCAGGCTACCAAGTAAAGATACTTGAAGTCCTGCCGCCCACAAAAATGACAGCCAAAGGGAAAAAGCCCCGGAGCAGAAAGCCCAAAGAAATTCCTTCATGCACCTTTGCAATGCCTTGTGATCAAGTAACTGGGCGTCCCCAACTTCCAGAGCAGATTGATCTCCTCTCACCAAATGGAATAACGATGGTGAAAAGGAGCGGTCGGTATGGTGATTTTCTGGTTGAAGATGTCCCACCCCCACCAAAAAAATCACGAAAGAAATCGGACTCAGATACACCTCCACCATTCATTCTCAATATTGACAAAGCAGGGAACTTGAAGTTCCCTGCTCCACCTCCCATTACGACTGATATTGAATGCGAAAAGTGTGGTGGCTTTCTCAATCTTCGTGACGGCAAACGTGGTCCGTGGCTCGGGTGCAGTAAATTCCCAAAATGCCGAGGCCGAGGTGCGTTTACAAAACTTGCAGAAAAAGAACAGAAAGACCTTCGGAAACAACTTGCTGACCATATGAAAAGCCAGCAGACGCTTGTGCTGACTCGACGAGACGGACAGACACCAGCAGAAGATGAGACTCCAATAACCGACCTGACTATTGAAGGCGGTGTTGCTGAACTGGAATTGTTCACAGAGTAATTCCATGCCTACTCCCAAGGCATATCCTGATCGAATGTCGCCGGCATCTGACTTACTGCAATCGCGTGAGCAGTTGCGTGTGTACGGCAATGAGAAATACTTACAAGTACGCCACCAATTCCCATTCGTTCAGCCAAGTCGTGTGTGCCGCCCATGAGAGTTGCCACAGGTCTTCCGGTAACACCATTGACCACCTCAATGTCACGCCAACTTATACCTTGCCTCCACCCAGTACCGAGTGACTTCATGATCGCCTCTTTCGCTGCCCAACGGCCGGCGAAATGCTGCATTGCCATCCGACGACCTCGACAATATTCGATTTCCTTTGGCGTATACACTCGCTGCACAAAGAGTTCACCGTGCCGTTCAATCATCTTGCCTATCCGTAGGCATTCTGTAATGTCAGTACCAACCCCGAGCACGTTCATTATTCAGGCCTCCGCCCACTTGAACGACTCAGCCCGCATGCTTCGCGAGCACGTTCAAGAACATGACCGGCAACGGCCCTCGCTCGTTTTGCACCAACTGCAAGAATCTCATCTATTTCGTGCGCGTTCGATTCAAGCTTGCGTCGTCTTTCTCGTGCCGTAGCGAAAGTATCTTTTGCTGCCGCAACAATCGCTTTTTTTACTTCACCGTATCCAAACCCTCCACGCTGATAGAGTTCTGCCATTTCAGAAACGTCTTCCGGTGAACCTACGAGTGAAAAAAGCTGGTACAGATGATCCTGCTCAGGATTTTTGGAAGCTTCCATCGGCCGCGAATCTGTTGTGATTCGCATGATTTTCTTTTTTTGTGCTGCCTGCTCTTCAAATAGCTCGATCGTGTTCTCATAGCTTTTTGACATCTTCTGCCCGTCAGTGCCCGGTACTTTTGCTGCACCGTCAACAAGCCGTGGCTTTGGAAGACGAAACACATCAGTGCCGTAAAGATGATTAAACGTACCTGCTAGATCTCGACAAACCTCAATGTGTTGCACCTGATCTTCACCAACTGGAACGACATCTGCATCGTACGCCAGAATGTCAGCCGCCATAAGAACTGGATACGTAAAAAGGCCAGCATCAGCCGCTAACCCCTTTGCCTTTTTATCTTTATACGCATGACATCGCTCCAAGAGTCCCATCGGTGCCACGGTCATTAACAGCCAGGTGAGCTCAGCAACTTCAGGCACATCTGACTGAACAAAGAGGGTCGCTCGCTCCGGATCGAGACCTAGAGCCACCAGATCAATAGCAGCATCTCTGACAAAACCTCGAAGTCGGTCAGGCTCTCGAACCGTAGTGAGTGCGTGCAAGTCAGCAATGAAATAAAATGCTTCTCCTACATCCTGCAATTCGATGTATTGCCGAATTGCTCCAAAGTAATTCCCCCAGTGAAATCGGCCAGTTGGTTGAATGCCTGAGAGCGCCCGAAGTCTTGCTGCAGGATTTGATTGAGATTGCATGCCAGAATTCATCTTCACTTCTTTCCTTACCTGTCAGCATGACAGCCTGAATACATCAAGGATAATTCTCTTCGCTGTATGACCTGTATGAGAATTACTTTTTTGACGTTCGGGCAGGTTCACCGACTCTTAGACTACCAACGATTGCTTGAAGTTCCGACGCCCCAAGTGAGTTCACTGCCGCAGGAAGTTCATCCAAAATCCGACCCGTAACAACAGGCTCAGCAAAACTTGCAGTTCCGATTTGTATCGCTGAAGCGCCGGCAATGAAGAATTCCATACAATCATCGGTTGTCATAATGCCACCAACACCAATTATGGGTATTCTGACACTCTTGTAGACCTGATGCACACAACGTAAAGCGATGGGTTTGATTGCTGGCCCACTCAAACCACCAATGCCGTTGCCTAAAAGTGTTCGCTGCTTTCGCCAGTCAACTGCTATTCCCTGACATGTGTTAATGAGCGTCACAGCATCAGCTCCACCATCAGCTGCTGCCTGAGCAATGACTGTAATATCTGTCACGTTCGGTGTGAGCTTTGCTATGACTGGTAATTGAGTAGCATTGCGTACGCCCTCCACCACTTCTTTACAAAGATGCGGATCCGTCGCAAAATCAACACCATGGCTTACGTTAGGACAAGAGATATTTAATTCAATCGCAGCAATTCCAGTTTCGCTGTCAAGCTTTTCAGCAAGAAGAACAAACTCGTCGACCGACCCACCCGCAATACTCACAACTACAGGTGCACCGCACGATTGAAGAAACGGAAGTTTGCTCAGGACAAACTGATCAATACCATCGTTATCCAGGCCGATTGAATTCAGCAATCCAGCGGCAGTCTCGATAGTACGCCACGGACGGTTTCCAACTCGTGGCAAAACAGTAATTGTTTTTGGCACAACCCCACCAAGTCGATGCAGTGGGACAAAATCCTTCATCTCATTGGCATACCCAAACGTTCCTGACGCAACCATGATGGGGTTTGGTATCGAAAGCCGCCCGAGTTTGACAGTCAAATCTGGGAGCACTGGAGGTGGGGATATGGTCATCGTCGTTTTACAACACTTCGTGGATCGTCGTTATTTGGTAGCACCACTGAAACCTATCAGTCCGCGTCATTTCTTCAGTGTACCGCAGGGGCAAACTACAGAAGACGTCGCCAGATAGGAAAAATAGGCAAGTTTTTATTTTTCTACTGAATATGCGTTCTGGTTCAAGAATTCCGAATTTTAGGTCGATAGGAGGAGTGAACAAAGGCAATGTTGCCTTTTCGCAAGCACCAATTCTCATGAACAACACAACTGAAGCCCTATTATGGTCCCTCACGGACGGATGAGAATTTCCGAGACATTGGCAGCACGAAGTGTTCAGATGGCGTTAAAACGAAAATTTCCAGCCCTATCTACACGACTGGAGTGTCGAAGTCGTGACCAAACAAGACATCGTACGAGTAATTTCCGAACGGTTAGATCTTCCGAAGGCAAAAGCGCAGGAAGCTGTTCAAACTACATTCGACGCGCTGATCACAACGCTCGTCAAAGAAGGCCGAGTCGAACTCCGGAATTTTGGAGTTTTTCAAATCAAACGAAGAGCCGGTCGGGTAGGCAGGAATCCTCGGACGGGGGATGTCGTCAACGTCCCACCTCGCTGTTTTGTAAGTTTCAAGCCCGGCAAGGAAATGGATGCGCGGGTAAGAGAGCTCGACGAGCCGCAATCTTCCTAAATCTGTCAATTTACCACGCTGAACTTGGGACAATCAAACCACTCGATACTACCTACATTTCCCAGCCAAACCGTTTTCGGTATGAAAATTTTTACCATCGCACTGGGATGCTTTGCTCGGTACATAGTCAAAGAAACATATTAGGAAAGTCTAGTCATTGGGCAGAAAACAGTCACCAGAGCGTGGCTGATCGATTCAGAGTTCAAGGAATCGATTCGTACAAGACGTTTGTGCAGTTGACTGAGACAAGAAACATAACTGATACAGGGAGTATGGCACGATGAATACCAACAATACCCGAAGCGGTACGTGGGATATCGGCCTGAAATTTATCGTACTTTTCCTCATGGGAATTCTCGTTGCGACTAATACGGGGTGCCTCATACCTATGTATTCTGGCGATCCAGTCCGAAGAGCCCAACAACTAATTTACACTTCGGAAGATCTCAGAGCGATTACCGATGAGTGGGAACGCATCTGGTTTCTCGACCAACCATCTCACATGACACCGTATAGAACTCATGGTGGCGTGCTCTGATAACAGATATTCGTGGAGTATCTTTACGACGCACGAGTGTCTGGCTTACGAATGTCTGGCTTACGAATGTCTGGCTTACGAATGTCTGGCTTACGAGTGTCTGGCTTAACAGACACCCTGTTTGGCTAGGACGATCCGTTTTTTGCCAATCCGGGTTTGCCAATCCGGGTTTAATTATTAAAAACCAAGCCAATTCCTAAATTCGTATCTTCGACGCCTGCTCCTTGATTTTTTCGAGCGGCACAAGGTTGCCTTTGTTACATCCTGGGCAACCCTGAGCGGCTTCGTCCCAGGCTGCTGGTGACTTGAGATTCGAATCCCAAAATGGCCAGGTACGGCACTGCCGTGGACGATCGTTATACACCGTACATCCACGAGTTGCGGGATCAAGCAGCACACAGTCACCACCTGGCCGTTCTGTGAGTGATCTGCGAACACCTATTCGTCGAACAAATTGTGCTTCGAACACATTGGAATCCATTCCCAGCCGTGCAGACATCGCATCGATTTCAGCCTGATTGACCCAGACATACCCCTCCGCGCCAGTACAGCAGTCTCCACACTGGGTACATTCAAAGCGAAGACCTTCTGAATACCAAGCCTCACCTCTTACACCTGCCATCATTCATCTCCTTTTACGCACTCTATAACATTATCTTCTTCATTGCTGAGACAACAGCGTCAACGTCACTGATATCACTGAATGGACCGAATGAGACACGCACTGTTCCGCCTTGTGTGGTCCCTAGGAATTCATGGATGCATGCAGCACAGTGATACCCTGAACGTACCTGAACACCAGCAATTTGCTCAAGCATGACTGCAACTTCAGGAGGCGAATATCCGTCACATACCATACTGATAATCGGTGGTCCGATACTACCTTCCGATGGGTCGGTTGTTATAAGACGAACACCCTGAATATCACGAAGACCATCGTAGCATGCCTGCGCAAGTTCTCTGCAAGCCAAGGCAACTGACTCCACTCCCTTTTCATGAAGCCAATTACAACCTGCCCCAAGTGCTGCAACCGCTGGGAGGTCGAGTGTTCCTACTTCAATCAAATCTCGGGTCTCGACAGGCATATCAAGAGAATCACTTTTTAAACCAGTACCTCCTTGGATAAGTGGCTCAAAACAAATTCCTTGTCGCACATAGAGAACAGCCGTTCCATGCATCCCCAAAAGCCACTTGTGACCTGGCGAAACAACAATATCAGCTGTTGGCAGATCTCGAGAAAACGGTACCTGACCAAGTGACTGGGAAGCATCGAGTAGCGAGATTGCTTCCCGCTCTCTCGTCATATTGACAATTGTTTTTACATCTTGAACAACACCAGTAACATTCGACGCGTGAGACAAGGCGACGAGTCGTGTATTCGCCTGCCATGCTCGGACGACTTCATCTGGATCAACCCAGCCTCGTATATCACATGGAACAATCGTCAGATGAATCTGCCCTTTTTTCTCCAGATGACGAAGGGGTCGGAGTGTTGCGTTATGGTCAGCAGCAGTTGCAATGACATGATCTCCGCACTTCAACACACCATGGATAGCCTGGTTTAATCCGAAAGTCGCTGAAAAAGGCAGGCATATCCTTTCTGGTGAAACACACATTAATGTTGCAACGTCCTGACGCAACTGACGGACAATATTTTCAGCGGCTATTGCTTCGCGATAGACACCCCTTCCTATTGTCACTCCATTTTCTCGCGCCGCCTGTTCCCACACCTTCCAAACAGCCTCTGGCTTTGGCCAGGTGGTTGCCGCGTTATCGAGATATCGCCTTTGTGGGTGGTCATCCTTTTTGTTCACTACGTTGTTCCAGTACGATTTTTCTGAAGGTTACTCACCCTCCAATTTGGTACATCGCCCTTGATGGTCGCTCAAAAGATTCGGTGCCAATTCCATGCGAAAAATGTTTAGCATTCACGCATGCAGCAAGGAGAAAACCTAAATCTTTATCCGTCCCACCGTCACGCAACAATGCTCGAGCATCCCAATCCGTTGTTGAAAAAAGGCAATTCTTGAATTGCCCATCCGCAGTAAGCCGCAATCTATCACAGCGATCACAAAAGGGCTGAGAAACGGGATTTATGAATCCAACGATTCCGTGCCCATCGACATAACTATAGTCAACGGAAGGCTGCCCTGAATCTTCTGATTCACTCCGTTTGAGTTGACCAACGTGCACCTCAAGTATTTGGTGAACTTCTCGCCCCGTTAAAACATGTTTACGAGACCATGCATCCTCTGCATCGAGTGGCATGAATTCGATGAATCTCAAGTGAAACCCATGCTCTCGACAAAATACTGCGAGTGGCACAATTTCTTGCTCAGTGAGCCCACGAATCGACACCGCATTGATCCGAATCGATCGAAACCCCTGCCGAACAGCTTCTTCAAGTCCTTCTAGAATTCTCTGAAGCCCCGAACGTCGAGCAATTTTTTCGAAACGACTTTCATCAAGGCTATCAAGACTCACGTTGAGCCGAGACAATCCAGCTTGAGCTAACCCAGCAACTTGGTCAGCCAACAGCAGGCCATTCGTGGTAAGAGCGACTTCTTCGATTCCGGGCACTCGCGTCAGTTGTTCAATAAGCCTCTTTAAATCCGGTCGCATGAGTGGTTCACCACCCGTTAAGCGAATAGTCCGAACACCCATTTCAGACGCGACACATACACACCTTGTCACTTCTTCAAAGCTCAGAAGTTTCTGCTGACTCATAAAGGACGCATCGAGCGGCATGCAGTATGTACACCGAAGATTACATCGATCCGTGACGCTCACTCGGAGATCGATATGCTGCCTCCCAAACTGATCAACAAGAACACTTGGGGGCTTACCTACCTCAGGGCGTGTCATTGTCACACTCCTGAGGAAATCCATTGAAATCTCGCGGTGAGTCTTGCTCTTCTTCTGGATGAACCCAAAAAGTGTCAGTGTCACTCATTTGCCGTTTCCAGACAGGAACATTTTCCTTGATTCTGTCCAACAGCCACGATGCCGACGCAAAGGCCTCAGCCCGATGAACAGCGGACACAGCAACGGCAATACTTACTTCACCGACAGAAACTTTTCCTAGTCGATGAACGATGGAACACTTAATGATCTTAAACTTCCCGACCGCTTGTTCGTACAACCGAATACATTCTCTTTCTGCAAGCGGTTTATATGCATCGTACTCAAGCCAGTCTGTGATAACACCATTCGTTTCCTGCCGCGTCGTACCTGTAAACAACACATTTGCTCCAGCATATTCACTCACAACAGTCGAGAGCACGAGGGACGTATCAATTGGATTGTCAGTGAGATCAAACTGAAACACACGCCTACCCTCCACTAACCGGTGGGATTACAGCTATTTCTGATTGTGAATGAAGGATTTCGTCTTCTGTTCCATAACGACCATCAACAGCAATAGCACTCCGAGACAGTAATGACGCCGCCTGCGGCAACCTTGCTTCTAGAGCACATCGAACGCCTGCGACCGTATATTGCTTAACAGAAACACGGAGTTCTTTTGTTCCAGCTGATTCGGCCATGCCTGCAAAAAGTTTCACTGAAACCTCTCCTATGATGCTGCCCGTTTTGAAATTGCTATTTTCTAGTGACTGTTTTTTTTCACACACGACCTCCTCCTATCCATTCACAATCCACTTTTTTCAGGACAGACGAACTGATTGCTGCTCTCTTGCAGCCTGCTGCCGATACTTTTCATGAGTTTCGAGATTAAAGTTCCCAAACTCACTCATTCCGTCGGTCCCGGTGTATCGCGATCCACAGCGATAACATGTGAGACAATCAGGGACGACAAAGAATAAAATCACATCGAGCAATGCGGTACTAAATAGGATGGCAAACGTTGAGAATAAATCACGGTACCCCCACGTGACACAACTCATGGCAAGCCCAACGACCACAATTCCAACACCCAGCCGTTGTGGAAAGTTCTTTCTCACAAACAGCTCCGTGCTCGGGCAAGTGAGACAACGAGTCAGTTGAGGCTGAGCATCTTCGGCGGTGACCTGTATTGCGTTATCCGGAATTGTAATACTTCGCTCACATGCAGTGCATGTGAGCGACACAGACTTTTCAACATGGGACTGATAAATACCCGCACTACAGTTCGGACATGCGCACACAATATTCATGCTGTACCTTCAGTCAGTATTTTCTCTTGATTTTGATGCCCAACAATGTTCTCAGGTACCGCCGTCATGCCAAGAAGTTGTGCAGTCAACTCTCCCAAAATAACAGCCAGGCATGCAACATAAAGAATTCCTGTTGCACTTTGAGTATTTGGTATATCCAAAGTCATACGACTCATCCACAAAAGTACGGGCAATCCAAGAAGTCCAGCAAGCCATCGAAGCCATAGTAACGCCAACCCGGTCTCATCAAGGCTCCCGGTCCCTCCAGAGGTCGCCGAGGTAACCGCTCTAAAAATATTGCTGGAAAACGTGGCGTTCGCGTGTTCACCGGTACTAAAGTGCCAAATAACCATGGCTACAACCGAGCAAAATAAAAGCCCCCATATAAACAACGTCTGATCAATCGAGCGACGCAGCACGTCGACCCGCATTCCGGGTGCATTGAGATACCAGTGCCCAAGAAGCATCGCGTTCACAGTAAACCCAATTAAGCAGCCTGAAAGCATTCGGGTTCCAGCTTGGGCAATTGTTGACTCACCGAACTGAACAGTGGCAACGCCACAGAGCGTGGCCGCAACGACACAACAAACAAGGCCTGCCAGCCGTCGGTCCGCATACCACAGCACACTTCCAAACCAAGCGACAAAAGCAGCTGTCGACAAAAGCCAGATGTTCACCGACAAACCAAGCGTCGTTGACAGAAGTGCTGCAAATGTTGTGAGGCCAAGTAAGACAAGGGTATTCACACGAAAAAACCCGCCTGGCACAAGCGTTGATGGAGTGATGCACAAGGCTACCGCCAACCCGAAACTGAAGCGACAAAGAAAATCAACAAGTAGATTCATTTCAGGGATTCACCATATCTTTATAGCACTTGCAAAAAATTCATCGATGCAACCGGGCACCTAACTGCCTTGCGCACGAACCGGCACGCGTTCAACTCTTCCTGTTAATGAGTGACATAACTTCAGCTCGACTTGAAACATTGTCTCTGAAAATCCCTTTTATTGCTGAGGTGACGCAGACACTCTCTGGCTTTCGAACACCACGAATCGTCATGCATGTATGAGATGCTTCTATGACCACAGCAACTCCTTTGGCCCCGAGATCATGCTCGAGTAAATCTGCGATCTGCTCCGTCATTCGCTCCTGAACTTGCGGCTTGTGAGAAACCACCTCTACGACTCTCGCTAACTTACTAAGTCCCAGCACACGACCGTTCGGTATGTAACCGATATGTGCATGCCCCATAAAAGGCAAGAGATGATGCTCACAAATACTGTTAAACGCAATGTCTCGAACGAGGACAAGTTCGTCATACTTCTCGGTAAATAATTTCCCCAAGTGCCGCCGTGGCTCATCGTGCAAGCCACTAAACATTTCCGCATACATGCGTGCAACGCGAGCTGGTGTCTCAAGCAATCCTTCGCGATCTGGGTCTTCGCCAACTGCCGTAAGAATTTCCCGAACGGCAGCTTCGATTCTCTGGTGGTCAATACCGTTCGTAACACCCACCTGCTGCTTGGTGTCCTGCTGGCTGTCACCTAACACGTCACGACCTTCACTCATCTCATACGTCCTAAAAAACCAGCCGTCCTAAAAAAACCAGCTGTTCACAGCATGGCACTTGAGTCCCTAGTCTACACTCAATCACCGCGAAAAGCATCGAACCCTCGAACCATCAAAAAACTACCGAGCTGGTATTTTTTCATCTCTCCGAGCTATAGCGATGGATTGATGTGCTGAGTACTTTCATTCACCTCAAGCTCAGTGCATATCAAGAGTCAGTTCACACTAAAGGCCGGAGGAAACGTTCGTGAGGCTACTTTTGCCTGACTGTTTTTACCCAGTCCATCGAGAAGCACCTGCACGCGATCGCACACATTACTAGTCTTTAGTAACGATAACTTAATTCCTAAACTCAACTCAGCAGTGTACGCAACAATATCTGCAAGCATCCCCAAAGTAATTTGACTACCAAGAAGTTCATCAATCTGGTCATACGATGCTGGCATTTTTGGAATCGAACGCTTAAAGGCTGCGAGGAGCTGTTGCTGCATGGTTGAGACTTCTTGATCTGAAAACTGTGGGGGCAGTTCATCCTCAATAATTCCCGCTTCAACAACTCGAAAAGGCTTGGTTGGTGGCAGTTCGTCGCGTAACTGTATTCGTCGAACACCAAGGAGCAGAACGTTATAGGTTCCTTCTGGAGTCTGCTGATATGTCGCTATACGACAGAGACATGCAGTCGACTCGAGCGCGGGGCGGCCCTCATAATCAACTTCCCAGCCAGGTGATAAGACACCTAGGGCAATAAGCTTGTCGTCTGAGACCGCCTCTTCGAACATGGACCGGTATCGTGGTTCAAAGATATGCATAGCCTGCATCACGTGTGGAAACATAACAAGATTTGGAAGTGGAAACAGTCTCGCGAGTCCTGAGAATTGATCTGGTGAAAATGCGAGTGAATCTTCATTCATCGGCGGCACCACTAGTTGTTGTAGGTGGGGGATCCAGATGAATTTCTGGCAATGTTTCTGGATCAAGATCTATTTTTGGAAAATTTTCGGTACTTGCCGCAACTTCCTTCAGGCACTCGTCAAAAGCGTCAAAGAATTGATTGAGGTGAAGGCCGAGATAGTAAGCACCGTACGGCTCAAGATAACCATGCACACTACCGTGCAATTTACGAGCGCCTCGAATATTACCGTTGCCGAAATGATACAAAGCAACAGCAGCTTGTATGAGTCCCTGATAAAACTTTCTCGACGGGCCTCGATACTCGGTCCATAATTCTTCCCAAACCTCGTGGCATTCGTAGTAATCGCATTCGTTAAATTTTTCTATGCCCGCTAGATAAAGCGGTTCGTATTCTGCAGGATCAGTCAAATCAGAAACCATCGGAACTCCTCGGGAAGCAACCGCCACAAATGCACAACGGAATACTGAAATCGTAGCATCGACGTGCCAAGAGCGAAGCCTCATGGTACCTTGAAGCGTAAAATGAAAGCGAAAACCCCATCAAAAACAGCGTCAGTCAACGCGCGGGCAAAAATTGTCCCGAGTCGGGAAACCCGGGCTCAGAGAAAGGATCGCGCGCTCCAGATAGTAGATTGTCTCGAAAAGCTGTACCCCGATGCAGATTGCTCCCTTCGTTTCAGTAATCCTTTCGAACTCCTTATTGCGACAATTTTGTCGGCTCAATGCACTGATAAACGGGTGAATATAGTCACTATTGACTTATTTAAGCAGTGGCCAAATCCTCTCAAGATGTCACAAGCGAGCCTCCAGCAACTCGAAAATGCTGTGAAGACAACCGGCTTTTTTCGTGCCAAAGCAAAAAACATTCAGGGTTGTTGCCGCAAACTCGTTGATCAATTTGATGGAATTGTTCCCCAAACGGTCGAAGAGTTGACCTCCCTGGCAGGGGTTGGCCGAAAAACAGCAAACGTAGTCCTTGGCAGTGCCTTTGGATTGGCAGAGGGAGTTGTTGTAGATACGCATGTAGGTCGAATTTCTCGTCGCCTCGGGCTTACAAAAGCAAAAGATGCGATTCGGGCTGAACGGGACCTTATTCGAGAAATTCCTCGAGACCACTGGGTCATCATTAGCCATCGATTGATTCAGCATGGCAGAAGCACGTGCCTTGCTCGTAAACCTCGGTGCGTTGGCTGTGGACTCGTAAACCTTTGCCCAAAGGTGGGAGTCCCGAAACATCTTAAAATATCTCAGTAATCAGAATTTTTTTGAGACATTTCTTTATTCAATCCTTACACTCTAGGAATGGTCCTGGGAGATTTTCAGCCCCCAAGGCCGCGGATAACGCCACCGCACTTTGTAAGGAAAATCGTGATGATTCTCTCAGGCCACGAGATCAAGCAGCAACTCGGCGAAAATATCCATATTGACCCCTTTGATGACAAAAGGGTGAACCCCAATAGCTACAACCTTTCGCTGCATGACGAATTGCTTGTCTACGAAGAAGTCGTTCTCGATATGCGAAAAAGCAATCGAGTCGCCAGAGTCCAGATCCCGGAAGAAGGACTTGTTCTTACTCCGAATCAGCTTTACTTAGGGCGAACGGTTGAGCGAACAGAAACCCACAATCTTGTTCCAATGATCGAAGGCCGCAGTTCGATTGGACGACTCGGTTTATTTGTACATGTTACAGCTGGCTTTGGTGATGTTGGCTTTGTTGGATACTGGACACTGGAAATGTTTGCTGTCCAACCGGTGAAAATCTATCCGAACGTACCTATATGCCAAATATTCTTTCATCAAATCACTGGCGCAATCACAGAGTATTCGAGCGACAAGTACCAACACAATCGTGACATTCAACCCAGCATGATGTTCCAAGAATTGGGCGGAGACACAAGCGACGAACAACTAGAACTCGCTTTTTCCGGAGGGCGAAAGGCTGGGCAGCCTCCCCGATAAACTACACTCTCATCGCCTGAGTGCGTCTCACACTGCTCGATGACTGCCTGGTATACCACCAACATCTTCCTGTTTCGACTGATTCAACATGGCTTTTCTAAATTTTAGTGACAAAATCGAACAAGGTCTTTGCCTATCAGCTGTTGGCATATCGCTTCTTTTCGTTGTCCTCAGCCTTACTGCTCTCTTTACTGCAAACAAAACCCTCATGTTGGTAGCTGCTATTCTGTTGCTCCTCTCAATCCTCCTAACTATCGGTCTCCTGATACATACAGGATTCTTTCAAAAGTCCTCGGACGAATAGGTCTGTCAACGCACTTGGATCTCCTGAGTGTATTTTGAGAGCATGACCTTGAGAAATGGTCGCTATCACGGACAATCGTTCAATAATGAACGCCTGAAATCTTAAGACCATGTTTTTCTTTTCCTGAACTATTGCGAAAGGTCTCACGTACCGTGCTACGAACTCACACATGCGGTGAATTACGCCCAAACCATCTTGAAGAAAACGTCACTTTGTGTGGTTGGGTAGACCGCGTTCGTGACCATAAAGGCGTTATTTTTATTGACCTCAGAGATCGCTGGGGGAAGGCTCAGGTTGTCATTGGGCCTGATGCACCACCACATGTTATGGAGAGAGCACGAGCGGCACGGTCAGAGTGGGTCATTTCTGCAACCGGTCGTGTTGGCAGACGTCCCGAGGGCACCACCAACCCAAAACTTCTTACAGGTGAGATCGAGGTTGTCTGTGGCAATCTCGAAATTCTCAATGAAGCTGACACGCCAGCCTTTCAACCAGGAGCCAAGGAGCTGCCGGGTGAAGAAGTCCGTCTCAAAAACCGTTGGCTCGACCTCCGGCGAACTGACATGCAAAACAATTTATTGTTACGAAGCCGCATAGTAAAAATCATGCGGGACCACTTTGATGAACTTGGGTTCATTGATGTCGAAACACCGATGCTTGGCAGAAGCACTCCGGAAGGAGCTCGCGATTACCTCGTGCCAAGCCGACTTGATCACGGTGCTTTCTTTGCACTGCCACAGTCACCGCAACTCTATAAGCAGCTTTTAATGATTGCCGGGTTTGATCGATACGTACAGGTAGCGAAATGTTTTCGTGACGAAGATCTTCGAGCAGACCGACAGCCTGAGTTCACACAACTTGATGTCGAGATGTCTTTTGTTGACGCAAAGGATGTAACGAGTGTTATCGAAGATCTTGTCGTCAAGACAGCCAAAAAAATCCTCGATGTCGACATTTCCCTTCCGTTACCACAATTAACATGGGCTGAGTG
>JABAAH010000069.1 GCA_014238855.1 Planctomycetota bacterium | reverse complement strand
TGATGCTGGCCAATTAACTCCAGTACAGCAGGAGCAAATTTTCCAGGATATGCTCGAGGCAGCATTCGAGCATGAATCGGTCGATGGGTTCATCATGTGGGGATTCTGGGATATCGGTCACTGGCGAGGGAATGCACCGCTATTTGACGCGGCCTGGAATGTCAAATCGGAAGCTGCACCTTGGTTTGATTTAGTGCATGGGGAATGGAAGCCAAATCTTGTTGGTCAATCAGTTGATGCAGTCGGTGAATGGGTTGCACCCGAAGGATTATTCGACGGTACTTATGACATTACCGCGCAAGTCAACGGTCGATCGGCAACAGTAGTAGACGTTGCAGTCAATGGATCAGGTGTTCAGGTTGTCACGATTGATCTCCAGACCGAACTTCCCACGCTTGATGCATTGAGTGAAGTAAACATTATCGAAGATGCTTTAGAGCAGACTATCTCACTGACTGGTATTACCGCAGGAGGTGGAGAGACTCAGCCATTGTCTATAACGGCGGTGAGTGACAAGACGGGTCTGATTCCTGATCCGACGGTAACTATTCGGTCAGCATTAGGTGTAGAGACAAGATTACTCACTGTAACTCCGCTGCCTGATCAATACGGTATCGCTACCATCACTGTGACAGTTGAAGACGGTGGCCTCGACCTTGATCCTGATACCGCTGAAGATAACGCAACATTCAGCCAGACATTTGATATCACGGTGACTCCAGATACCGATAACCCGCCATTATTAATCACACCTCATGGCAGGATGTTTATCCATGAAACGCTCTCTGGCGACTCGCTTGTTTCGTATCAGTTGCCAGCAGTGAATGTGAATGGCGAAGCAATCAATGGGCTATTTAATCGAATTACAGCAACGAGTAGCGATACTGCACTCATTCCTGATCCAACCGTGCTTTATGCGTCAGCTGATGTGCCGTCATCCTTATCATTCACTCCGGTAGCAAATGCAAATGGTACTACCACACTTTCCATTCAGGTCGAAGACGGTGGATCAGACAATAACTTCGCCACAACTGAAGACAATAGACAGGCCACGCATCAGGTTGAAGTCAATGTACTTGAAGTCATCTCAAACCAAGGTTCAGCTATCTTGGCAAAAGACGGCACTGAGAATCTGTATGTGAATACGCAGCCTGTCGTCTACCACGAGCAACAAGCACAAAGTACGATCGCTGGCTTTGCAGCCATCGGTGCAACATCCCAAGGTGGCGAGAATGCTCTGCTAGTCGAGCGATCATCAGTAAGAAATCGGCTGGTGACTGATGATACATGGCGAATCAATGGGCTATTTGACTCCCTTCAGAATGAATCATCACCAGTCCTTGATCTCTCAGCCAGAGTAGTTTCTAGCACGTTGAATGTTGCAGCCATATCGGGTGCGTATGAAATCAATGGTGTCAATAATCCGACACTCATTGTTCGTCGTGGCCAGGCCTATACATTCAATCTGAACGCAGCAGGCCATCCGTTGTATCTTCAGGCCACAGGCAATGGTTATGAATCTGAGAATACCTACAGTGGTGGATTCACTGGAAATGGTCAGGCAAGTGGTGAGCATGAATGGGTTGTGCCGCAGGATGCACCAGATGAGATTTTCTATCAGTGTGAGTTCCATCCAGTAATGTTTGGCAAGATCATCGTGGTGGACTAGCCAGTAATGACTTACAAGATTCCGTAAAGCTCATGATCTCAGTAGAAACTCTTTTTCTCGAACGATTGAAGCTGGTCATGCCCACGTAGTACTTCTTTGAAGGGTGATAGGACCATGAAGTTACTATTTCTTGAAAATCAAGAATCTAATTTTGACCACGGTGCTTTGATGCCTTCGTGAGAATCGATAAGAATTGTGACCGGCCCATCATTGATAAGAGCGACCTGCATATCAGCAGCAAATGTTCCGTGAGCCGGTGCACGCCCAGTGAGATGTTCTATTTTTTTGAGAAACTCTTCATAGCGTGGTAACGCTTCATCTGGCTTGGCAGCCTCTAAAAAACTCGGTCGATTGCCTTTTTGAGTATCTGCGAAGAGCGTGAATTGGCTGACGACAAGCATGTCTCCTTGAATTTCTTGAATGTCCTTGTTCATCCTGTCTTGCCCATCAGGAAAGATTCTCATTCGAGCTATTTTTCCAGCAAGCCACTGGACGTCTGATGATGCATCACCGGTTTCAACACCCAAAAAAATAAGGAGTCCTCTGCCAATGGCAGCTGTTTCCTTGTCACCTATCGTGACACATGCTTTCGAGACTCGTTGGATCACCGCTCGCATGGGAAATGTTCCTACTGGTATCCTATGTTCTGTTTTGCTACTTCAAATCAACGAAGCAAATAAAACCAACTTTATTTCGGAAAAGCTGTGTCAGTCAAGTTATCTCACAATGTGAACGGAGAAGGCCAGACACTTGTGATCTTACATGGTCTTTTTGGTTCAAAACGAAATTGGTCATCAATAGCCCGGCAACTCTCAGACACGTTTCGAGTCCTGACGATCGATCTTCGCAACCATGGCGAAAGTCCATGGAATGATATCCATGATTACCCATCTATGGCTGAAGATGTCGCCACTCTTATCGAGAACGAGTGTTCGGAACCGGCCATTATTCTTGGTCACAGCATGGGTGGCAAAGTGGCAATGTATCTTTCACTTGTGTGGCCTGATCTTGTGGATCAACTCATTGTTGTTGATATTCCACCAGCACGTTCTTCTGGTACGCCGATTGAGTATGTCCATGCGATGCAGAAAGTGCCACTTGCGACGCTTTCCCATCGTCGAGATGTCGAACTGTCCCTGGCAGATACGATTCCCGATCCAAAAGTTCGTGGTTTTTTAGTTACAAATATTATGAGTCGGCCAGAGGGACTTATATGGATCGCTAATCTTGATGTCATTGAACAGTATTTTGACCAGATTCTTGATTGGCCGGATTCACTAAACGGTCGTCAATTTCCACGCCCAACGCTTTTTCTTGAAGGAGAACATTCAACCTTTGTTGGTCCCGAGCATAAGGAAGTCATTCAACACTTCTTCCCGTCAGCGCATCGACAGGTCATTGAGAACGCTGGTCATTGGGTGCACGTCGAGAATACAGAGGCATTTCTCCATGCGGTGCGAGCATTTGTAGGATCGTCATGATGCGGTTGAATTAGAACGGGCAGGAGGACCGCCAGCACATGGTTTCCCCGGTCATTGGATGTGAAAACTGTATTTCCTGAGCATGAAGAAGAAGACGGTCTGCAGCCGCAAGGGCAGTGGCATCTGCATATAACGGATCACCAAGAATGGGATGATCAACAGAAGCAAGATGAAGCCGTATTTGATGAGAACGACCTGTGAGCGGTTTCATTTGGAGACGAGTATTACCGTTCTGACTTTCCAGCACGCGCCACGATGTTTCTGAAAAGCGTCCGTTTTCGTGATCAATTTTGTAACGCGGCGGCCGCGTCAGATCTCGTCCGATCGGCAGTGTAATGCACCCCGAGTGTTCTTTAGGGGTTCCCTGTACAATGCACTCATACACTTTTTGAACTTTGCGCTCTTCAAACTGAAGACTGACATTTCGCTGCGACGCTTTATCCAGTGCCATGATCACGAGACCTGACGTATCCCGATCAAGACGATGCACAACAAGCGCAGTCGGAAAGCGTGTCTGAACTCGGCTAGAAAGACAGTCTTGTAAATCTGGTCCTCGTCCTGGCACGGAAAGGAGCCCTGAAGGTTTTTCAAGTATCAAAAGATTTGCATCGTGGTAGTGAACCAGCAGGTAGTCACCAGGTTGCATGAATTGGACCTTTGAACTGTGGCGAAAAACCATTGTGGGCACGATATGTAACAAATGTCATGTCTGCGCTCAGATCTATGTGTCTTAATACCAGACACCTAGCCGCACGAGAAACGTGTCACTGGGGTGATAGTCGGCTGTATCAGTCACATAATATTCAACGAGCCGACCAGTCACCCAGCCGGTTTCCAGACGCCAGCTGATTCCAAGATCTGCAGGTCTTCGCTCCCATCCGGCCAGCAAACGATAGTCGTGATAGACCACAATGTCATCTACGCCAGAGTCTCGACGAACAGCCCACTGATTTCCTCCAAATTCACCAGCGAGATAAACCCATTGAGCAGCTTGTGAAGTTTCTTTGATTCGCCAGGCGAGACGAGGTCGCGGGAATATGAACTCAAAGCGTCGATCATCGCTTGGAGTCCAGAGTAAGCCGCCAGCGGGCAGGAGATTGACGTCATAACGATCAAGGTAGATGACACCAGCAACGACACGGAGATCTTCACGAGCCTCCCAGGCACCAAATCCGTGACCTGTAACCCGGAGTGCTTGAGCACTGTCATTGACAAAGTCACTGTACCAGCCGGGAGCGACCGCAAGATCAACACCTAAACGCTTACCAATTTTCCGCATCCAGCGTGCCTGAATCCAAGATTCATACAGCGTGGCAGGAAGACCAGGATCCATTGGACCGGTTGCTTCATCCACAAAGGTCCAGCCGAAACCGGGCGTGATGAGGAGCGGTGAATCAACTGTCGGCGCAGGCATGCCAAGGGTGAGGCTCATATCGAGCGTGGCAAGGCCAAGGCCGTTGCTACCCAGCCGAGGTAATTCGGTCGTCGTAAGAATGAGTTGTTGGAGGGCCCCAGGCTTTGCACCGGGAGGAAGTTTTCGACCGGGTGGATTATTTTCCTGTCGTGGCTGACCCGGTGGAGCAACATCGTCTGGGAGAAGTGGCTCGGTCAGGTCTTGGGGATCACCGAGTGCAGCAAAGCGAATTTTTTCAAAGAAACTGGTATCAATCGACTCGACCGGCGGGAGTGGAATAATCTCATCACCATATGTCCATGAATTCCATGGCGACCAGGTAAGGCCTACGATGAGAAGCAACCATGATATGTCACGATGCTTTTGAGAAGTCATGTTCTTCTCCGCATGCGTTAGTAGGCAAGGCCTAACCGAAACATAATAGTGCTTGGGAGATCAACAGTTTGTTGTACTCCATAGCGAGGATCATCAACGCCGTTAACATAAAAAAGTTGACGGTAGAAAGCGTACCCAATCTCAAAATTGCCAGAGAATCCAGTCGTTGCCAGAGGTACCCACTCTGTCCCAAGAGAAAGTCGAATATCGTTATAGTCAAATCGCTGGATAAACCCTTTCGAACCACCGGCATTCACATTTCGAAATGTCCAAGCACCGCCACCATATTCACCGGCTACATAGCCCCACCATGAATGTCGCCGCGTCTGTCCAAATCGCCACATAGCGCGTGGAGCTGGAAAAAATATGTCATATTGCGAGGTTGCATTCGGTGTCCAGGTAAACCCAACCGCAGGTAAGATTTTCACCTGGTTTCGATCGAGGTAGATGACACCCAATTTGCCTTGAAAAGTTGGTGTCATATTCAATGTGCCAATCGCTCGTCCCATCACACGCCAGCTATCTGTGACAAGGACATCCCAGTTGGTATAGAAGCCCGCTCGAACACCAAATTCTGCACCAAAGAGTGGTGTAAATTGTGGATTCCATGCGGCGTCAAGAAAGTTATCGAAGGTATTCCCAGGGAGTTGGGGACTCAAAGGTTGTCCAGAGGTTCCTCCGGTACTTACAGGTCCACCCCACAACTGCATGCCGAAACCTGGGGTAATCAGCAGAGGAGCCTGATTAATATTCGCCGGGGAATTCATAAAAAATGGAAGTGCGAACGTTGCCGATGTATCGAGTTCATTGACAGCGACAGAGTTTCCTCGACCGGTTCCAAGAATGTAGGTCCAACTTCCTCGTGCTCCCTGATAAGCCCGCATTGATTGCTGGTAGGTCTGCTGAAACAATTCGCTTTGCTGTGTTGGTGGTTGTGGATAGCCAACCGGCAGTGTGGATGATGAATTACTCGGAACGATAGGCGGTGGTGCAGTTGAATAGCCCGGGTACCCAGGCTGTCCGTTCACGGCTGAGGTGGCCCATGTTGGTGGTGGATTTGTTCCGGGGTTTGTCGCAGGCACAGGGTAAATCTGGCTTGCCTGTGGTCCATAGGGATCCCAGGCAGGAGGTGGAGGCGAAAGCGGATATCCATACGGTGACGCCTGTGCAATTCTGTCGAGAGATGAACTTGCAGGAGGTGGTAACTGTACGGTCTGCGCAGCAGCATTTGTATCTGCAATGAATACAGATATGCCAACGGTCAGAACAATGAGTGAAAAGAGCGGTACTCGCACGCGGTCGTTGACCCATGCAGCGGGAATTGGCTGGAGCCATCCAGATGTTTCTGAATATAGGACCCCAACACTTGTACGGTGGGTACCGCGCAGACGGGATACAGGTCAATATCGCCAACGTGCCATTACGTCTCCTGCACCGTGCTATGGTCTTTAGATAGCGTAGACTTCCCTCTTTGACAGAATTTTTAGATGGTCCAAAACCAAGGGTTTTTATTGGTGGCTGGCATCAGTGGAGATGTCATTTCTTCCACCGTTTTACATGGCAACATGAACGACTGCGTACATGCATGATGATGCATGGCAGGAGCCAATGACACAGCACATTAACAGAGACCATCTGCAACGGGTGACATCCCTCAAGACCATCGAGTGTCACGCAGAACTTATGTCAACAATGGATCGAGCACGAGCACTCGCTGTCGATCCAGCAACACAACTCCCAGCGTTAGTCATAGCTGCTGATCAACGAAACGGTCGTGGTCGTCGTGGTGCGGGGTGGTGGCAGCCGTCAGGCAGTCTGGCAATGACCTTCGTTATGGAAATTCCAACAGAGGGGGAAATAGCAGGAGGTATTCTCCCACTTTGGTCACTTGTATGTGGTCTTGCTGTCGTGGAGTCTCTGCAACAACTTCATCCAGAGTTAGAACCTCTTGTGCGCTGGCCAAACGATATTGAAATAAAAGGTAGGAAGCTCGCTGGCTTGCTCGTAGAGGCTACGACAACACAACAATTACTTATTGGTATTGGAATCAATACAGCCGGTTCAAAGGATGATGCCCCTCCGGCCCTCCAGGAACGATTGATTACCGTACCTGACGTATTAGGAACAGCTATCTCACACAATGATCTTCTTGGAATTCTTATCCCACACATTGAAAAAAATATATGTGATGCAATGAGTCCGTCTACATGTCAATCTGTTCTTGAAAGATACAAAGCACACTGCAGTCTGACCAATACATCCATAAAACTTTTCGATGTTTTATGCATAGATACAAAAAATGAATGTAACGATCAGGTGGCTCGCCAGAAGACGACTCTCGTGGGTTTCTGCAGAGGTATTGATCAAGCAGGTCGTCTCCTTATTGAGACACCACATGAGACACTTGCGGTACTTGCAGGCAGCCTGACCGATCCTCTATCAATCTGGAAACGTGATGACTCCACCACTCGTTAAACATGAGTTTTCTGGGCCACGATACAGATTTCCTGACCACCTGTTGAAAGTTGCTGAACCTGGGTCTGATACCCCCATGAGGCAAACGAAGCACACCATTGGCCAATTTTTTCAGCACTGGATATATCAGAAAGTTTGAGTGTCGCAATGATCCCCCGTGGCCGCAGTGCGGGTGATACAAGAATGCGCTCAAGAGCGGTTATTGTGCTGTCAGGATCAATATTCATGTCGGTCAGAATCCAGTCGAAACCATAAAAATTCCTTATCCGTATGTCTCGAGCACGTTTTTTCCAATGTGTGAAACGCGCATGGTCGGCAATCTGAGAATCGATTGCAGCTGGATCAACACCGACCACTTCGAGATCAGCCTCTAAAAGCCTTTGACAGGCTCCCCCAGGAGCGGCTCCAAGTTCACAAACGCGCTCACCTGGGTTGAAATCAATTCCGAAACGGGCAATTGCTTCATCAAGCTTAAGCCAAGCCCGAGAAATTTTCTGAGCTGGACTCTGATTCATGTAATAACCCCCGGGCCATTGGCTGGCTTGAGATTCGTCACTGTGCACGCCAATCCACCATCGATCCTCGGAATCAATAACGCAGTCTAGGATGAGGTGCGCGGTGGATAGAAAAAGATTCTTATTGAGACTGACAAAAGAGTCGGTGAGCTTGTGGTGAATGGATTCAGTATCAACTTTCAGACGAGGATCACGTTTCCACACGTGAACAGCTTGAAAGCGTATTGACGTGAGTACTTGGTGGGTAGCAGCAACTCGTTCTTCATCAGTCTGGCCAGTGACCTGTCCGAGTGAACGAATTCCAATTCGAGCAAAAACGAGATTATCTAGAACATCAGTTGGAATTCTAAAGTCGTTCCACTGTGAGTCTGTCAGAGTTTGTGGGGGCACTCGAAACGTTACGAGACCCTTTCGCCAATATGATTTACGAAATGATGGAAAAGCTATCTTTTGCCGAATTTCTAGAGCTGGCTCACTACCATGCCGGCATCCGATAAGTAGGAATTCACCTTGTTGGATATCGGCCGCAGTGTCGACTTTTGGTATCTCGACATTCATGAATATGTATCAAACTGGAATGACCGGAAAATCTATCGATCAATAAAATGAGGCCGGCCCGGGCGCCCAAGAGCCCGGGCCGGCCTTTCTCGTCAGAACAATGGCATGTTCCCCATCGCTGTTCACCGAGCCCGAATAAAATATTCGTATATCAGGAACGTTAGATGGAAACCGCCTTTAAGTTACGTCAAAGACGAATTAGGCGTGGCCCTTTTTCTTGGCAGCCTTCTTCTTCTTTGCAACTTTCTTCTTGGCTACTTTTTTCTTAGCAACCTTTTTCTTGGCAACCTTTTTCTTGGCGACCTTCTTCTTGGCTACCTTCTTCTTAGCAACCTTTTTCGTGGCTACCTTTTTCTTGGCGACCTTCTTCTTTGCAGCCTTCTTCTTGGCCATTGAATGGCTCCTTGCCAGTAGCACCCCATAAAATAAATCGACTGCTTCCTTGGGTGCTGAATCTTGGAAGGAGTCGACGTTAGCATGCTGCCATGATGTGCAAGCACATACATCGCATGCATGAAGTACAAGTTTTCAGTAATTTGGTGTTCTACTGTCAAGAGAAATCATGAAAAAATTTTTAGAAAACTGTAAATTTTTTATCGAAAAACCAGATTGCCACTGTGTAAATGCTTTTGTGAGATTGCATTAAACGACATTTTAGAGAGACGTAGAGAGAACGTTTCGTATGCACAAAGATGCTTTTTTACGGCAGAAAGTCTACTTTAAGGTTGTGTCGAACTTTTTTTTACCCAGTCGTGAAGCATGTTCATCTGTGCTGCAAAACCCTGCTCGGTACAACCTAGTGGACTTTTGAAAAAACTTGCCAACCAAGGCAGGGAACCGGCCTCCCCAGCCAGCCGGGCGCGATCTACTAATCGAACGAGATCAATCACCAGAGGTGCTGCCAAAATAGAATCACAGCCTTGCCAAGTGAATTGCATGGTCATGGGAGTACCGAGAAATCCTTGAAAATGAATGTGATCCCATGCAGTTTTCCAATCACCAAGACTCTCAATAAACTCGATAGATACAAGTGTTTGTGGTGTTGATGGCAAAAGGCTCGCAAGCAGATGGTCTTTACTTCTCACCTTGGCGGCTTTATTTAAGGGATCATCAAGTATTTTGCCATCGAGATTGCCAAAAATGTTGTGACCTACCCAACTTTTGACAGTAAGGTGGCGATCACGAAACATTGGGGCAAGAACACTCTTGAGCAATGTCTCACCTGTTTTGCCATCACAACCGGCATGCGGTATGCCCCTGTCTTGGGCAAGTTTATTGAGCACAGGCGGTGTTGCCCCTGTAGAAGGCGTAAAATTGATGTAGGCAGCATCTGCCTCAAAAGCAGCAATGGCGTAGAGGCTGCTTGTAGGCAGAGGGCTTGAGTCTGTGGTCTGTTCGAGGAGAGGTGAGATTTCTTCAAACTCATTGGGAATAGGTAACGACCATGGAGGTTCGGTCGATGCAAGGTTGACGACGATAACACGGTCAATATCATTTGTATCTGAAAAATCAACAATATCTTTCCGAATGCGATCAATGATACTGCGTGGGGTTGTCACTTTTTTTGATTCTGGTGAGGAGGCTATGGCTTGAATGGACCTGCCAGCTGCCAACACGGTTCCTGGGCGAATGCGGGTTTCAATATCTTGAAGATCAGGCGTCACAGCCTCTAAGATGTCCGGTGAAATCGCGCGACTGACTGTCCACATACGGCGGGCCTCATCGAGCAGGCTCTCGTCACGGATATCATGGCCACCAATAACAATATCACGACAAAGGGCGAGATTTAGTGGATGAAATGCTGAGGTTTCAGTGATTAAACCAATGGGCTCAACCAATCCCCGGTTCATGGCTGCAAGGCCGGTCATGACGGTCGTGGCGACGCCACCTTTTGCACCGATTAGCCAAAGTCCGATTCGTCCCGTTGCCATCCAAACTCCTCTTTGTCACCGTGGTATTATCTGTAGACGGATGGTTGATTTCTGTTTTACGCCAGTAGTCTTTTCGAATGGCGTACCAATACCTGAAGTATGCCACGTCAATGAGATTCTTACTGGTAAGAAGTACGAAAGGAAAAATTCATGGAAGAAGCTGCTTGTTTTCAACTAGCACAACGAATGACCTCCCTCCAACCCTCGGCGACGCTTGCTATGGCAGCACGAGCCGGTGCAATGAAGGCATCAGGGATCGATGTTATCGATCTTTCCGTTGGAGAGCCAGATTTTCCCACACCGGAACATATCTGTCAGGCCGGTAAAGCAGCTATTTCAGCAGGAAAAACAAAATATACGCCTGCAGCCGGAACACCGGCCCTTCGCGAGGCAATTGCGAATGACTATACCCGTCGATCTGGGCTCGCGGTCACACCCGCACAGGTTATTGTCTCAAATGGGGCAAAACATAGCCTTCATAATGTTTTTACATCAGTCTTAAATCCGGGTGATGAAGTCATTGTGCCCACACCATATTGGGTGAGTTATGCCGAATTAATAAAGCTTACGGGAGCCATTCCGGTTCTCGTTGAAACATCTATCGAAGAAGATTTTAAGCTTCAGCCGAATGCGCTAAAATCGGCAATTACTCCTCGAACACGTATGCTCTTATTGTGTTCCCCCAGTAATCCAACCGGGGTTGTATATTCACGCGAAGAGCTTGTTGGCATTGCAGATATCGCTATTGAAGCCGATCTTTCTGTTGTTTCAGATGAGATTTATGACCAGCTCGTTTTTGATGGTCGTGAATCTATTTCATTTCCAACATTACGTCCCGGTTTGGAATCACGAAGTATTGTTGTGGCTGGCGTGAGTAAGACCTACTCAATGACTGGCTGGCGTATCGGGTGGACGATTGGCCCACCGGGGTTGTCGAAGGTCATGGGAAGCCTGCAGAGTCAAGAGACGAGTAATCCTTGTAGCATCAGTCAATATGCAGCCATAGAAGCACTTACTGGTCCACAAGATTGCGTCACATTGATGCGAAACGCATTTCAGCTGCGACGAGATCTGGTTGTTGAAAGACTGAGTCAGATCCCCGATGTCAAAATTCCAGACATTGGTGGTGCTTTTTATGCTTTTCTTGATATTCATGCATCATTAGGCAGGCCACACGGTCCGCCAGATAGCGTGACATGGTGTGAGCAACTGCTTGAAAAAGAACACGTTGCAACTGTGGCAGGCAGCGCCTTCGGTGCAGAAGGACATGTTCGTATGTCTTTTGCCGCATCAGAAGAAAAGCTGACAATGGGCCTTGATAGAATTGCAAGTTTTCTAAGTACAATACAGTGAGAAAATTGGTTGGACAGGTTCGCAAAGAGGACATAGCGGCGATTATTCTTGCTGGTGGACAAGCTCGCCGCTTAGGTGACAAAAGACCATCTGGTGGCAAAGCTGAATGTATCGTCGGTGGTAAATCACTTCTTCGTATTGTGAGCGAGGCCTTAGTACCAGTTGCTGATGCAGTCCTTGTTGTGGGTGGTGATCGACCAAGAATATCTTTTCAAAAACAGATGTCAGTGCGGCATATTTCTGAT
>JABAAH010000068.1 GCA_014238855.1 Planctomycetota bacterium | reverse complement strand
AGCGTGTTGATGAACGGGGAATGTTTGGACACTGGAAAGCATATTCAGAGCATCTCCTCATGTACGTACTTGCTGCCGGTGCGCCGCGACCTCGTTATGCCACTGACGGCCGTCCGTATGAAGCCATGCAGACACCAATTGGCTCATATAAGAGTGAGCCGTTTGTTTATTGCAGAACAGGCTCTGCGTTTGTGTATCAATGGAGTCATTGCTTTATTGATTTTCGACACATTGTCGATCAGAACGGTCGTGACTGGTTTGAGAACTCTCGCCAAGCCGCCCTCGCGGCGCGTCGGTTCTCAATAGATTCATCGAAAACTGTAAAAGGTTTGGGGCCGAACTCATGGGGGATGTCTGCGAGCATGAGTCCGACCGATGGCTACTCAGGCCATTATGGATCCATGCCGGCAGATCCTGATTTCCTACGTATGGATGGAACGGTTGCACCGTATGGTGCTTTGGGCTTTGTTGTATTCACTCCGCAATACTCGCAGGAAGCGCTGGAGTATATGCGAACGATTCCAGGGCTTTCTGGTAAGTATGGCCTTTTTGACGCGTACAGTTTTCAGACCAAGTCGCAGGGCGATGTGCCTTGGGTCGGGAAGTCATATCTCGCCATCGATAAGGGTATCGTCGCACTGATGTTTGAAAATTATGCAACACAGCTCATATGGAAATATCTGCATCGAAGTCCGCATGTGCAACGGGGGTTGTCTCGGCTTGGTTTTCATTCCGTTCCTTCGTCAGGGGATGGAGTGAAAAGTAAATGATCGAGACTTTTATTCGGTCGAGCAGGCGGTACAGTGAAATTCAGCACAGCAAAATCTTGTTTTCGTGTGTCGAAGATGTTCAACTAAACTGTGGGTGTGTTCAAAACAACGTTCGTTTTTAAGGGAACAATAAATGTCTTATCGAGGTCTTCGACTTTTGTGTGGTTACGTATTGTGTGTACTGCTATGCGGTTCTCGAATAGATGCCAGTCAGCCGAACGTTGTCATCATTTTTGCTGATGATCAAGGCTACGGTGATCTTAGTTGTTTTGGTTCTGAAACGATCAATACTCCAAATATCGACCGCCTCGCAAAACAGGGCCGAAAGTTCACGAACTTTATGGTGGCATCCCCAGTCTGTACGCCCTCGCGGGCTGCTTTAATGACTGGTTGCTATCCCAAACGTGTTGGTCTTCATCAGCACGTCCTTTTTCCAACTTCAAAAAAAGGTTTGAATCCTGCAGAGCACACCATTGCAGACCATCTGAAGACGCTGGGGTATGCCACTGCTTGCTTTGGGAAATGGCATCTTGGGTATCAGCCTGAGGTTTTGCCACGGGCTCACGGATTCGACACCTATTTTGGAATCCCTTACTCGAATGACATGAATTATCCTGACAACAAAGGAAAACCAAAAGGCGGTGCTGACGGTATGGATGTGTTGTGGACCGATCCCGAATCAACACTGACACAATGGAAGACACCGCTTATTGAGAATGAAGAGATCGTTGAGCTACCTGTTGATCAACGGACGGTGACACGTCGCTACACACAGAAAGCAATTGATTTCATTGAGAAAAACAAAGCCAAGCCTTTTTTCGTGTACCTTCCGCACTCAATGCCACATATTCCACTTTATGTGCCAGAGGATGTTCGGAACCCCGATCCGCTGTATGCGTATATCAACACGATTGAGCACATCGATGCAGAAGTAGGGAGATTGCTCGATACGCTCGACACATTAGATCTTAGTGAGAATACCTATGTGATGTACACGACCGATAACGGCCCATGGCTGCAGTTTAAGCATCACGGTGGATCGGCCGGACCGCTTCGGGATGGAAAAGGGACAACGTTCGAAGGCGGGCAGAGAGTACCGTGTGTTTTACGTGGTCCGGGTGTTCCGGCTGGCTCTATCTCTCATGAATTAACTAGTACGATAGATGTCCTGCCTACACTTGCCGCTTTACTTGGGAGCAGTTTGCCGTCTGAGCATCGGATCGATGGTGTTGACATGTCAGCGTTGTGGGAGGGCAAGAGTAATGCTGCTCCGCGGGAAGAATTCCTTTATTACACATCTCATGGAGCGTTGGAAGGAATTCGCCAAGGCCCTTGGAAGTTGCTCGTGAAACTACCAAGGAAAAAAGGTAAGAGGACGACGTCGCCTGTACCGGAGGTGCTCCTTTTCAATCTTGAAGAAGATCTTGGTGAAAAAGAAAATCTTGCTCCGAAATATCCTGAAGTCGTGTCAGACCTTCAAGAAAAAATGAAGGCTCTCGACGCTGAAATCACCCTCAATGCACGGCCACCCTGGCTCGAGGGTGCGTGACGGGCGTGTTTTACTATGGATGCGATTTGCGAAGTTGCTTTTGTCTTTGCGTCGGATTGTGATGTTCTGAGTTACCTGTGAACTCAACGTCCATGGAGCCAGTTGCCACATCGATCGTTACTCTACGCCCCAGTTCTCCACCGCATGACTTCATGACAACGGGTATATCATTTTGACGTAGTGCAGTTTCTACCGCCGTGATGTTCTGCCTGCCAACAGTCATCTCGTCGTGGCCAGGGAACATTGCTGCCCCGCCAGCTATTTTTGCAACCCAACGAGGGGTTTTGTTGCCAGGTAGTTTTCTGAGTTGGTGAAGGAGTTCGGTGATTGCCGTATCAGCAAATTTCCCCGGTTCGTCAGTTGCTCCATGTGATTCGGGAAGAAGGACATGTGCCATTCCGGCAACATGTAGATTTGGATCGCATAGAGCCACGCTCACACATGAGCCGACTAATGTCCGCAGTGTCCCCGACCGTGACGCGATAGCCATCTGTCCCATGCCAATTGCACACTGAAAAGAGTGCTTTGGTTTTAAATGTACTGTTTCTTTACAAGAAGTATTCAACAAGATTCTGTCTTTATTCTACCGCCGTGTAAGGCTGTTCGTGAGGGCTCAGGATTGTCACTCCACAAAAAATTTACTTGCCTAACAAAAGCGCACCTTTTATCTCTTCGACATTTGTAGTGTAGCGATGGAGTCTTTCCTGACGAATTCTTTTTGTATTCGTGAATAAACCAGGTGCTTATCACCAATTCTTACTTTCGTCATCAGCCTTTCTTCAGAAGTAATGTGGCGATGTCACTGGGCATTACGCGTCACAAACTGAATTTTCTGTACGAATGAGGAGTTGATTGTATTTCCGGGGGTTTAGCCGGAAATATGTTACCGCTTGAATACGTTTCTTCTGAAGGGTCGCCGTCTCACCGACACTAGTCCAGAGAGATTTTCGGTGCGTCCAAATTCTGGTAAGTCGATTTAAAGGAACACTGGGGTCACCTCGGGTGGCGTTAGTCAGCAGCTACTTCATCTCTGAGATTACTTGATCCGACAGCAGCAATTTCGATACAGGTCGCTGCATCAAGAAGTAGGCACACAGAGCCGTCTCCAAGAATACTTGCACCACCAAGGCCTTCGATGTGTGCAAAATTTTCATCAAGTGATTTCACAACAATATCTTGCCCACCTAGTAAACCATCAACACGAAGCCCTAGAGATTTGTTTGCAGCATGCAGGATCACGACATGGTTATTGTCTTGCAAGCTTTCATGATTGGCAGCGGGTTCATCACTGTTGCCAGTGAGTGCATGAAAATCAAAGAGATCTTCGATTGACAGGAGGGGCAGGAACTCGCCGCGGATGTCACACATCTGCCGGCCGTTGGCTGTGACCCGCTGGTAGCCAGATACAGAGACAATTTCTCGTACATTTTCGATGGGTACAGCAAGGACGCCGTGGGATAGTCTGAAGAGCATGCAGCGAGTGATGGTGAGAGTAAGTGGCAGACGAATAATGAATTTTGTTCCGATCCCACTCTTTGAGGAGACTTCAACAGTACCATTAAGTTGTCCAATTTTTGTTCTGACGATATCCAAACCAACTCCTCGGCCGGATATATCCGAGACTTCTTTGGCGGTACTAAATCCCGGTTGAAAAATAAGTTCCGCAGTCTCATCATCCGTCAGATAGTCAGCATCACTTTGTGTAATAATGCCTCGTGTAACAGCAGTCTGTTTCACGCGATCGATATCAATACCTCCACCATCGTCTTCCACCGTGATGAAAACATTATTGCCACGGTGGGAGGCTGCCAATGTTACAGTTGCGATTTCGGGCTTGTTGTTTTCGATTCGTGTACGAGAAGGTTCAATCCCGTGGTCTACACAGTTACGGATAAGATGGTTCAGCGGATCGCCGATCTCATCAATCATTCGCTTGTCGAGTTCGGTTTTCTCACCTTCAATCTGAAGGTTCACCTGTTTTTTGAGTTCCTGTGTGATGTCTCGTATCGAACGTCTAAATCGATTGAAGAGTGGTCCAACTGGGACCATTCGAGTGTTGAGTACGCCTCGCTGGAGGCTGTTTGAAACACGAGTCAGTTGATCAATGGCTGTAGTAAATTCAGCAAAGCTTTGTCGGCTGCTTTCCCAGCCTTCGAGCTGAGTTTCAATAACTTCAATCTGGCTGTCGAGGTCCTGCAATTCGAGATTTACTCTTTCACCGTATTGTGCCGTCAGCCTTGCTGTGAGTTTCTTGATCGATTCAAGGAGGTTCGTAGTGTGAGCGATCAAGCCAAGCTTGTGAAAAGCTGGTGACACATTTTCAGCAAGTTGTGTGAGGCGGGCTCGGTTAACAACGAGTTCTCCCGTAAGGTTCAGAAGGACGTCGAGCCGGTCTACGTCAACCCGTACCGTTTTTGCAAGCGCTGGAGTTTTTATAGCTTCTTGCGGTGGCGGCAGTTCCTCTTTTAGTCCTGCTGCTATTGAGTTTTCAGATTTTGCCTTCAAATTTTGAGTGTGTTGTGAAGTTTCATTCAGAGATAACGGCAGCATAGCGGCCGTGCTCTCTGAAATTTCTGTAACAGAGTATGTCCTAATACCACGTGCCTGAATCAGTTGAATGATCTCAGCCTCTGGAGCATACGACTTCAGGATGAGAACAAGTTCGGCTGGGCTCTCGATAGTCTTTAAAGCAGTTTGTGATGGCTGGCTTTCTACGAGTTCACCGAGCGATGCTATTTTCCCCGATATGTTTCTGGCTAATTCTTGTGTTGCTAAAGAAGTCTCACCCAACGAAATTTCGATCCGCCAGAACATCACCTTGGGCTCAGCTAAAGAGTGCGTGGCTGCTGGTGTCTGTTTGATATTTTGATTGGCCGTCGCTGCTTGATTGGCCAACGCTGCTTGATTGGCTCGCCCTAACGGTACAGCTTTTTGGCCCTGTGGGCTCAGCGCTTCTGGCTCACTTGCAACCGATGTGTTGTGATCGAGGGATTGAACCTGTTCAAGGAGTTGTCCTGCATTCCCAAGCGGTTCACCTTCTTGCAGGTGTCGGTTGCTTTCGCGAAGAAAATCAATGCATCGAAGTACCACATCTATTGTAGACGTGTTGATTTTATACTTGCCCGAACGAAGTCTTTCGAAGTGCGTCTCGAGGTGATGAGTAAGTGAAGTTATTCGATCAAGTCCAAGAAGGGCAGACGAACCCTTGATGGAATGAATAAGTCGAAATGCCTCATTCAAGTCCTCTGGGGTGGGTGATTGATGTTCTAGCTGAAGAAATATTTCCACTAAGCTATCAAGCTGTTCATTTGTTTCATCAAGATAAAGACGTAAATAGTCCTCCATCTCATCAGCTGGGAGGTCGTCAGGAAAGGAGTATTTGCTCATGATTGAAGCTGGGTGTGATCGATGTTTTACAGCAGAGTGTGTTTAGTACGGTTTTTGATACAAGAAAATTGTTTTTTTATTGAGATCCCCAAGGAGGTCATAAATGCCGTCTGCTGGTCCAACAACAAGAAAGCCGCCCGGTGCTAATGCCTGAATGAGGTTTTGTACGGCAACTTCTTTCGACTTTTTGTCGAAATAGATGAAGACATTACGTATGAAAATACAGTCGAACGGATCGTCAGGTATTGGGTCAAGTAGGTTGTGTCGCTTAAATTCACACATGTCGATGAGGCGAGAGCGGATAGACCAGCCGGCATCATTTTGTAGTTGTGCGAAGTAACGGGAGCGACGCTCGTCTGCAGTCTGCTCGAGAGAACGGTTGGGAAAGACTCCTTTGCGTGCCGCAGAAATCATGGTTTCGCTGATGTCGCTACCGAGGAGCGATATTTTCCAGCCTGCAAATTGATGACGACATTCATCGATGCAGATAGCTAGCGTGTAGAGTTCTTCGCCGGAACTGCAGGCGGCTGACCAGACCCGCAAAGACTTGTCGCGTTTTTTTTCAGATGCTTCAGTTCGAATTATCGGTAAGAAAGAATCAATAAACCAGTCGAAGTGACCGCCAGTTCGAAAGAAATGCGTCTCGTTCGTTGTGACGGCATCAATAAAATGCTCAAGTTCACCTTTGAGTTTTTTTTGTGTAAGGAGGTTGTAATATTCTTCGAATGATTCAATATCGAGTTCACGAAGTCGCCGACGAATTCTGTTTGATAGAAGAGTAATTTTTCCATCAGCCAGGCGTATTCCCGTTTCTCCGTAAATGAACGTACGGAACCGATCGAATTCGTCTGGTGTCAGTTTCGTTAAATCCATAGTTGTCTATCTGGCTCTATTGCAGGTGCTTCACCCCGTGGTGCTGGTGTCCCGGAAGCACCAGTTCACCAGGTTCTTGCATTTGCTCTGGGTGCAGCAGACCGTGAACAGGAACTCTCCAAATCACTTTCTGATCATACAAATCACTTTCTGATCATAGATGATAAGTGCTGAGTTGATGTACTGCCTACTGTGTGGTTCGCGGGACCGTTGGGGATGCAGCTTTCGCTTCAATTTGTGTTGTTTTGTCTTGGCGTACAGTTTCTATGATTTTTTTTCGAATTGAATGCTCGCTTGATGTACCTGGTCAAGGTTAGAGGGTTCGAGAAGCTGATCAGCATTAAGTAAGACAAAAAGTTCTTCGTCGACTCGAGTGAATCCGGCAATAAATCGACGGCCTGTTCCATTGACTGAATCGGGAGCTGGTTGGATGTTGGCAGCGGGTACCCGCATAACGCGGAGGACAGAATCGACGGTACAGCCAATAGTTCGAGTACCGACATTCACAACAATGGTACGAGTGTTTTCATCGTAAGGCTTACGCTTGAGACTGAAAAGTGATCGCAGGTTAATGATCGGAATAATCATGCCACGGAGGTTGCTGACACCGTCGACGTAAGCAGGTACCTCAGGAATTTTTGCAACACGAGAAGGCATCACAATTTCTTGGATTGATTCAATACGGAAGATGTAGTTTTGGTTCGCAAGGCGAAATCCCACGAATTGAGGTGACGTGGAATTTGGTTGACTGCTTTGATGAACGGAATGTGGAGTCTTCGGGTGTGGTGAAGGTGTGATACTCATGTGCCGTCTTTAGCGTATGGAAGCCTTGGTAGACTTTTTTGTGAGCGCGATCTCATTAATCAGGATATAGTCGGAAATTGGTTTGCGAGCAAATTTGTGATGCGAAAAAGCAGTTCCGTAGGGTTCTGTCCGTTATAGTCGTTGTGAACGGACCTGAAGCGTTTGCTTTCTGGTAGTTTTCTGGGGTGGTGGCGGTCACACGGTGGATATGAATAGTTGTTGTTCTATTGCGTGAGTTGGTGAGTGAGTTGGTGAAAGAAAAGAGTCCTTTACGTGTTCTGGTAGTCGATGATTCGGCTCTCTATCGGCAGATGCTTGTACGAGCTTTTGCCGATCTTGAAGGTGTTGAGGTTGTTGATGTTGCCGTTGATGGTGTTGAGGCGCTTGAAAAAATTGAGCGGTTATCGCCAGACCTTATAACACTTGATGTGCAGATGCCGAGGCTTGATGGTCTTGGTGTGTTGCGTGAACTTACTCGTCGGTCTGTCGATGCGACTGTGTTGATGGTTAGTAGTGTGACAGCTGAAGGTGCCCCGGCCACAGTAGATGCACTATTAAATGGCGCTGTCGACTGTATTTTGAAGCCTGCTGGAGTCGATGCGCAGGCTGAAGTGCAGAGTATCGCAAAGGCGTTAAAAGAACATGTGAAAGCAATTCTTCAGAATCGTTCTGTGATTCCTGCAGGTCGTTTTGTTTCAGATGCAAGAAGCTTCAAGAAACATCCTGTTTCTGTAACGAAGATGCAGGATGTTATCGTGATTGGAGCATCGACCGGTGGTCCGCAGGCGTTGCGGACGGTGTTACGATCTCTTCCGGCAACATTCGATGTGCCATTGTTCATCGTGCAGCACATGCCATCTGCTTTTACAGCATCGTTGGCCAGCCGGTTCAATGAAATTGTTGATTTTCCAGTGAAGCTTGCGTCGACTGGCATGCCCGTTCATCCTGGCGCTGCATACCTCGCCCCGGGACGATTTCATCTTACTGTGATGAAAAAAAATGCAGATGTCTTCTGTCGGCTTACGGAGGATCCACCGCGGCAGGGCTGCCGGCCTTCTCTCGACTGCCTGCTCGAGTCGCTTGTTCCCGTGTATGGTGAAAAAGTTGTGACAGCAGTTCTTACTGGCATGGGTTCGGACGGGTTGGAGGGGTGTCGTCGTGTGAAGGCAGCCGGCGGTGCCGTGATTGCACAAGACCGTCGAGGTTGTACGGTGTATGGCATGCCAAAAGCGGTCGTTGATGCTGGGCTTGCAGATGTAATAGTCCCACTTGATCAGATCGGTGAGGTGATTACTGCAAAACAATATCGGAAAACTACAGCGTCGTAACGTCGTCTCACGTATTCCTTCACGTTCCCTTGAGAGAAATTATATTGCGATGAAGAGTGTTGTCCTTGATGGGTACACGACAAACCCAGGTGACTGTTCGTGGGAGTCCATTGCCAAGCATGGCGGTCTTCAAGTATTTGATCGTACCGCCACTGATAAAATACAACAGCGAGCGGCAGGCGCGGAGGTTGTGCTCACAAACAAAACACAACTCACGGCAGAAACAATTGCTGCACTGCCTGACTTAAAACTCATTTCTGTACTGGCCACCGGCGTAAATGTGGTTGATCTCGACGCTGCCCGCGCCCAGGGGATCACTGTTTGTAACGTTCCAGGATACAGTACGCCGAATGTCGCGCAGGCGGTCTTTGCACTATTACTGGAACTTACAAATCAGACGGCTCTTCATGCTGCAGAGGTTAGGGCAGGGCACTGGTCTTCGTGTCCAGATTTCTGCTTCTGGCGGGGTGAACTGGTTGAGCTAGATGGCCGAACGCTTGGGCTTATTGGGTACGGCGCCATTGGCCAGGCGGTTGCCGCTGTTGGCCGGGCACTGGGGATGAATGTACTTGCGGTTCGTCGGAGGGAGGGGCTTAGTCATGGTGATACAACGTTTACGGACATCCCCACAATCTTTCGAGAAAGTGACGTTATCTCGTTGCATTGTCCGCTCACACCAGAGACAGAGAAACTTGTTGACGCATCACGGCTTGCTGTCATGAAGCCAACTGCATATCTCATCAATACGGCACGGGGCGGCGTTGTTCATGAAAACGATCTTGCTGACGCCTTAAACAGTGAGCAGATTGCGGGGGCAGGGCTCGATGTCCTTTCGGTTGAACCACCACCCGAGACGAATCCACTTTTGACTGCAAAGAACTGTCTGATCACTCCGCACATAGCGTGGGCGAGTCGGGCTGCTCGTCAGCGGCTTATTGAGGCCACGTCTGAGAATATTCAAAGTTTTCTCAACGAGACACCACAGAATGTTGTGTCGTAGGTGTTTTCAGAACGTGGTTGTTATTCACCAATAATTTTCACAAGAACACGTTTTTGTCTGCGGCCATCAAATTCACCATAGAAGATTTGTTCCCATGGGCCGAAGTCAAGTGCACCATCTGTGATTGCGACAACGACTTCTCGCCCCATGATCTGTCGCTTCATGTGAGCGTCTGCGTTGTCTTCACCAGTTCGGTTATGGTTGTAAACCTTTGGGCTGGCATCAAAGGGTGCAAGGTTCTCCAACCACTTTTTATAGTCAGCGTGCAGCCCAGGCTCGTCGTCATTGATAAAGACACTCGCCGTGATGTGCATCGCATTTACAAGGCAAAGACCCTCTTGGACACCAGACTCCGTGACAAGTTCCTGGACCGTTGGTGTAATGTTCTCGAAGCCCATCCTTGTGGGGATTTCAAAAAAGAGGTGTTTGGTCAGTGATTTCATTCCATTTTCCTAAGAGTACAAAAGGTTGAGCCCGTGAGGCAGTCATTACAACACTCGGAAAACTGTGTGTACAGAGTGTTCTTTTTATGGATGTGGGGCGCGGAGCGTGTATTCCCGTAGGTATTCGTTGTGGTGAATTGGGCTATGGTATTTTATGGTGAACGGTTTCTGTACGAAGTTCTTGCACTGTGGACGCCAAGGAGAAAGACAATGAATGTTGAACGGGCTAAGTATCTGATCTGGGCTGCTGATGTTGATCGCGCTGTCCTGTTCTATGAAACACTCTTTGGGGCACGCATTACACGGCAGAATCCAGCGGTTACAGATCTCGACATCTGCGGAGCTACTGTTGGTATTCATAGTGGAGGTGAAGGAAAGCGTACGTGGACTGGGCTTAGCTTTCAGGTCGCAGATGTTGTTGCTGGAGCGGCCGAAGTGACAGCGGCAGGTGGTATTCTGACCCACGAACCACGTGAAGAAAATGGAGAAGTTCCCCATCTCGCAATGTGTGCTGATACCGAAGGCAATGAATTCATGCTTTCACGGAAGCGCAGCTAGCTTTCACGGAATCGCAGCTAGGGACTTACATCAAGGCAGATAAGCGTGCTGTCATCACGGAGGAAGAGTTTTCCACGGGAGAGGGACGGAAAGGCGCGGATGATTCCTGGGAGTGGTTGGCTTTGTCCCAGGATTTTCATGCCTTGAGGTGACACATCGAGAAGCGTGATGGTTCCATTTGTTTTGACAGCGATCATTTTGCCATCTGCTGCCAGCAGGCTTCCGTATCCAAAATTTTCTTCACGCCATAAGGCTTTTCCACTGAGAATATCAACACACGTCATTGCTCCAGGTGGTCCATCGTCGCGACCGTCGATGCAGTACAGGTGACCGTCGCGCAGGATCGGCGTGCAGTATTGACTGGCAATGCTGTCTGTACCGTTCCATTCAGGGTTGACTTCTGTAGGAGTAAATAAAGCACAGGTAGATCCTACGCCGTACGACGCTGTTACAAATAAATGGTGCTGGTTGTCCATAGTTTTCCATGTGATCGGAGTGGCAGCATTGACTGTCGGCCCTCGCATGCCGAAAGCAAAGGACCAACCGATAGATCCATTTGTTGGATTAATGAGAAGGCACTGGTACCGCGTGATGACGACTGCGTACTGCTTATCATTTAGCCGTACTAATGACGGCGCCGCATAACTTGCAGGTTCATCACTTGTTTTCCATGCAGTGTTGCCCGTTTGAAGGTCAAAACCAACGACGCCGGCACCCTTGCGACCACCGATATTGACGAGTACGTGGGTGTCAGTCACAAGTGGGCTCGAGCCGGAACCAAAATATCCTTCACTCGCATCAAATTCTTGATGCGTTCGATGTTGCCAGAGCTGGTTTCCTGTGTGGCTATCAAGACATGTCAGCATGCCTTGGGCTCCAAACGTTAGAACCCTATCTTGCAAGACAGTTGGTGTACAAAGAGGTCCGTCACCACCTCCTACTTGTGGACGGAAACGAGTCGGGTGTTCAGTTTTCCAGATCACTTTGCCTGTTTCGGCATCCAGTGCTTCGGTGATCTCACGATTATCAATACGGTGAAAAACGAAAGCGACTCCGTCGACTACAGCGATGCCGGCGTATCCGCTTCCAACAGGGCGACGCCAGACTTCTCGTGGACCGCCCTTTGGCCATTGGGAGGCAAGCTTTTCGTCAGGATCAGCGATACCGGTGCGATTGGGTCCAAGAATCTGTGGCCAATCACCAGCATGGGTGACCTGAGAGTACTGCGAGAGGAAAAAAGTAGCTACGAGCAATATGAGTGTTGGTTTCAAAGCAGGCATGAGAGAGGTTGCTTGTCTGGATAACTTGTTTGGATAACTTGTCTGGATAAATAGAGCGAGATGCGTAAAAGGGAGTGCAGAGTTTTACG
>JABAAH010000067.1 GCA_014238855.1 Planctomycetota bacterium | reverse complement strand
GGAGGCGCTCATCGTGACCCACGCTTAATGGCAGCCCGACTCAAAACATTTCTTGAGCGGACACTGAGAGAATTGGTGAAAAAGCCGGTTGAGGAACTCGTCGAAAGTCGTTACGAAAAGTTCCGCCAGATGGGTACTTTTTTGGAAGCATAACAAACTGACATTCGAAACGACGACCGCCTGCAGAGCAGCCCGCCACGACACAAAGCAGGGCAGAAGAAACTCAAAAGAGAGTATTTTCAGCGTGTTTCTACCTCTTCTTGAACGTCCGATAATGTCTGTTATGTCCGGTTTGCACCCTGTATTATAAGGTGTTTTTCTTTAATCGTCCCCTCGTACCCTTCCTTATGGCCGAACTGGCAGTGGAGTCTGCGATCCTACCGGAAACCTCTGCGGCACATTTCCCTGCCATTGATTTTGCGGAGGCAGGACCGTCGCTGGCGACGGCACACCACTACCACCAAATGCAGAATTCTGATTGAGATAGCGACCAGCAGCATCTACAGCATTTTCTGTCGAACTCTCGGAAGTCATCCATGCCGCAGCCGCTTTTACAGGAGATGGAGATTCCGCCCCCCTTTCACCAGACTCATCGCCGGCTTCGACACCCGCCCAGGCGGCAACTGACGTCACACCCTCAAGTACGCTCTGCCACGACGCACCTTCATTTTGGCCCGACTGTGCAGCGACCACACCTTGCGAAGAATTGACGTCACCTTCATCGAACTGCTGCTGAAACTGTTGCAGGAACGGATCGACCGTCTCGTGGATATCTGCTGGTAGAAACTGGTCTGCCTCACCTATTAACTTCGCAACAATCTGGCCGCTTTGGCTCCCTGTTATTTCGCTGCGGTACGCCGGCATCATTGTAACTGCGAAAAACGTCACAACCACGCAAATGAGAGCTCCTTTTGCAAGACCGAACACCAAACCTAATTGATGATCGAATGCCGACAGGTGAACTGCGTCAATTAATGAGGATACAAAACGAAATGTGACCCAAACAACGAGCGACGTTGCGACGTATAAAGCCAGCATCGCAAGCAGCCTGTTCCACGGTGGCGGCTGGCCTGTGAGTGAAGAAAGTTCGCCGCTAAAACGTAGTGATACATAAGAACTCAGGCAAATTCCAGCGATCCACGCTATCTGCCATACAATTCCTTTGAAATAGCCGAGAACTCCTGCCGTTGCCAGCAGCCCAAGCATCACCATGTCATAGCTATCAATCGCCACGCACGCTCTCCTTACATTGCCCTATGATTCAACTGCATACGACAGGCAAGTGAATCACAGAGACTGTAGAAGGTATCGCATTGGCCAAGAAGTCCAGTTTCCAGAGGAAATACGACTAAAACGGAACAACCATAGGTACGTATCTTCCCTGCGTTGCCCAGGCCTCCAATCCTTCCAGGTGCTTTCTTCTGAAAAATCTGTTGTTGACGGTCAGGCTGAATGAAACACTTCGGCAGTGTAGGGGGTGCAAAAAAAAAGGCTCTCTGCATCAAAGGGTAAAGAAGCCGAAGTTCCTTCCTATAGCGGTGTTGTTTGAGGGCGCGATGTGCGCTAGGTGATTGAGGGAACAATTTCCAACAACGGCGTCGGGTTGCTGTAATTTGCAGCAATTCTTTTACAGAGCAACGCCTCTCGAGGAGGGATTCGCAGCGTGCCGGGATTCCGTGAGCACATTACCGGTTCAACGATCGTTGGGATCGGTTATGGGACAGCCGCTTGGTATGTCGGTGAGATTCCTCCACTGACATGCCTCCTTGGTGCTGGCCTGTGCTCGGTTGCAGGCATGCTCCCTGATCTTGATAGTGGACCAGGCATTCCCCTGAAAGAAAGCGTTGCGTTCGCTGCAGCTGTTGTACCTGTCATGCTGCTACCTCGCCTTCAACAGATCAGCATGCCTGCAGAGGCACTCATCCTCGTGTGCGCAGCAATTTATCTTATGATTCGATTTGGAGTTACTTTTCTCCTTAAAAAGTTTGCTGTCCACAGAGGAATGTTCCACAGCGTACCGTCAGCAGCCATCGCCGGCCTCAGTGCTTTTCTGATTTTTTCATCTGAAGAACCAATGCGGCGATATTTCGTTGCCAGTGCTGTTGTCCTTGGATTTTTGACGCACTTGATTCTTGATGAAATCTGGTCTGTAAAACTGGGGATGTTCGGGCCCAAAATAAAAAAGTCTTTTGGAACAGCTGTAAAATTCATGGGCAACGAAGCATGGGCCAATATCGTGACGTATCTCCTTGTCATTATTCTTGGGGCATTGGCTGCGACTGACGCTGCTGTCAACGAAAATTTATCTGTGGTTCGTCAACAGGTAGAACAGGCCGCCATTCAGTATCCCACCTACCCTTCAACTCAACCGGTCTACAGACGGTGAGTAGCCACAGACGGTGAGTAGCCACCTCCTGCACTGGGGATTGCAAGGGCGTCCTCTTGCTTGTCCCCTGATCCTGTTAGATCATACACAGGCCGTGAAATCTCATGCTGCTAGAGGCCCTGCTATTTCAGAAAGAATTCAGCCCCATGGCTCCTTCAATAACTGAAATAGGCATCACCTACTCAGGCGTGCAACCACTGCTTGTTGGATACCTCGCCCTCATCAGTATGGCGGCATTTGCAGGCGGCGTTTCTGTAAGCTTCCTGACTCTCGGCCACCGCAGACTACAAGTCTTACTCTCCTTCACTGGCGGCGTCTTACTTGGAGTTGGAATGCTGCATATGATCCCTCACGCGTACCTCGAACTCAATCAGCGAATTGACAGGACAATGAACTGGGTCCTATTTGGTTTTTTCGTCATGTTTCTGCTTGAGCGAGCGTTTCATGCGCATTCACACCATACTGCTGATGGCTGTGAAAGCGGCACCACATGCCTCCATGACCCCGCTGAGCATGATCGCTTGCATGGTCATGCTCCTGACCCGAAGCACCACAAACACGGTGTAAGCCAATGGGGATGGAGTGGCGCCTTTATTGGACTCGGACTTCACAGCCTTGCCGATGGTGCAGCACTCGCAGCAGCCGTTAACTCAGACATGGGACACGGCATCACCTTGTTTGCCGGACTTGCAACCTTCCTTGCCATTTTACTTCACAAGCCTTTCGATGCTGGGATCATTGCAACGCTCATGATTGGCTCAGGGCTCTCCAAGAATGCTCGACTCGGGCTGAATTTTCTCTATGCTCTTGCAGTCCCAGCGGGCGCGACCATCTTTCTATTAGGAATTAACTTTTTCGGTGATTCCCAGTCATCAATTACTGGTGCATCGCTCGCGTTGGCGGCTGGTGCATTCCTTTGCATCGCTGCTGCTGATTTACTACCTGAGGTGCAGTTTCATAGTCACGATCGGATTCTTCTGACTATCGCTCTTGCAATCGGAATTGCCTTGGCATACGCAACAACTCAACTGGAACAAACAAGCCATCCGCATAGTCTACTCACGACGAACAATGTTCTTATTGATTCGCTATAAATCACTGAAGAATAATTCATAACGTTGATGAAGCTACAACGGGCTCCTCGAAATCAACATCTAAGCCACGGGCTTGTCGGACTGCCCGCACCTCTCCAAGAACATCTTCGATGAGGGATTGCTGCTCCACAATTTTTGCACGCTGGGCCTGAAAACAAAAAGCAATAAAACCTGCCAAGCCTATTCCTCCAATAAGATGCGGCGTCACCCATGCCTCACTTCCACTTCGGCCCGCAGCAGGATCTGCAGCCCCTCCCAACGCGACGACACCGATAATACTGAGCATCCCAAACATAGCAAACGGAAAAGAGTTCCGTTTTATCACCTTGCTACGAAGAATGAGTGCGTCCGGCAAGTGATACGTCTCCACAACCTCTCGGCACCAACGACCAGTGCCAATAAAATACGTCACCGACATGCTATTCACGAGCACAACTACTAACGCTGCCAAGATACCAGAGAGCCGATGCACCGTGCCCCAGCGAAGAATTGCCGGGTCTGTTTGCCCGTGAAGATCTCCCAGCCACAGACCAAGCCCGGCAGTAGCGGCCATAAGCGCCACAGCAAACATTGCCACAGATGTAAATATCTTCTCCATCAATTCTCCTTAGACATGGTGCTTGGCCGTCGGCCTCCTTGTTGATCGTCTTCATCTTAAAGAATAGACAGCTTCCCCAAAACGCAACAGCAAGCCGAGGTTATTGCCGCTGTAAACCGCAATGAAACTGGACTCTACTGCCGAAGCGGTTGGACCTTTTGGACGAACTGCTCTGTCTCATCAACAAGACCTTCGGACGAGGGCTTATACACAAAGGCGGCTGAGTCTATAGATTCTCCTAACCTCACGTCGTAAAGCTCTAAAATCGACATTGGCTCAATCGTGTCACCATCGCCCCAAGCATTCCACGTTATTCGGAATGGAAACAGTTGTTCGCTACCAATGATCAACTCTACTGAGCAAGGCATGCCTTCAGGCACGTGCACGGGAGCATCACCTAAGACCTCTGTCATTACTGTTTGTTGAGGAATTATCTCTGCTAACACGGTCGTATTCCATTGACCGATCACTCGCCAGACCGGTAGCCCCTCGAGAGATTCTTTCTCAGCTGATTTGAATTGAAAATAATGTCTAAGAAGAGCAAGCATTCGCTGCAATCCACCCAGATGCGGTGCAACCGGCTGATCTTTCTCAATACCAAAACCCTGGAGTTTTGTGCGGACCTGTGAAATATCGACTCGCGCTAACCGCACTGGCGTGGAGCCACTCTTCCTGAATTTCCAAAAAGAAAGTCCATCAGAAACCTCCAATAACTCAAATGTTTCTGTATCCGCCTTGTTGATTATCTCGAAACGAAATTGCTGATCCATCCCCCTCCCCTGCTGCAAATACCGCCCAGTTCCGACAAGTACCATGTCTTTTGCTCGAGTGCGTTGCCTGATTCGAGCCGAAACGGATTCAGCACGACCAAGCCGCGAAAGCATAGAGGCAACCAGCCGCTCGGCCTGCTTCTCGGAAGATACGGATTCCGCACTTTGGCGGAACCCTGGACTTATTGACTGCTGATAGACGCTGTTACCTGCCGTCTCCTGGGACATGCAATTCCCACCAAAAGCCAGGCACGTTGCCCAGGCGATGAGAAAGACGACACTCCGTGGAGCATATTTGATTTCAGAGGACAACATCTTGGTACTTAGGGCAAAATTTACCAATTTCGTAATTTCTACGGGTTTTTCCAAAGATTTCGGTCTCGGAAAGTCGAACTTACAAAAAGCACTGATGATCGACATACAGAACTCTTCTGGCATCGAGATATCGGGAGTCTATGAAAAGAAAAGCAGAAGGCACATGCCGAATTTTTTTTGCCTACTACAAAACAACGACAAATACACCAACTCACCCGGTTCGTAAAGCTGGAGACTCTGAAGTGAAATTCAATATCTGTGCTAAAAAATTTATTGGCCTTTCGTTGGCGACAGTAATGACTGGATGCCATATACCAGCGAATTCCCCCCTCTCTGGAATAGCGAACGTTGGAACTGGTGCTCAGCCACAGACCAATGTCCTACCTCCACCTCAAATGCTTGCACACCCAGGACCTGGGGTTGGTGGCCCTGGACCCGGCATTATTGCACCTGTCGGTTATGAAGAATACATGGCTGGAGGTGGTCTCGCCGGGCCACCACCAGGCGGAATGACACCCCTTATAGGAAACGGATTGCCGCTGTCCCAAGTAGGCTTCTTGGGACCAGATGGCATGCAGGTTCGCTGGGATGTTGCAACTGCGGGAGGCTTTGACTCCAGCCCACTGGTTACGCCTGGCCGATACGATTTTCCACAGGGCGCCATCTACCGATTGAAGCTTACAAATATTCCGGGCAGAGAAGGAATTGAATTATATCCGACACTCGAGGTTGCACCGACCACACCAAGAACCTCAGCATTTCTTGCACACAATACGGTTCCTGTCCAACTCACTGATGAAGACCTTGATCAGGTAACCACAGGAAACTTTGTCACAAAAGTTGTCTATCTACCTGACCCGGACTATCAAGAACTGGCGGTTGCAGGTGTAGAAACCCTTGTGAGCACACGCCTCGATCCAGGGATTGACCCTGTCGTCGAAGCAGATCGCCGAGGATCAATCTTAGCAATTATTCGGATTGGGAATAAAGACCTTGAATCTGTCGTGATGCAAGGAGCCGTACCGGTCGGTGGAGTTCCTCAAGCCGTCGCAGGGATTCCATTAGGAAAACCTTGTGGTGACAATACTGGGCGTTTACCACCCGCTTTTGTTGCAGGCATGACGGCGCCAAGCTATGGGATGCCGATCACTGGTACGCCCATAGGTCTACCTGGTCCTGCACATATCCCTTTAGGTGCTCCAGCCGGTCTTCAGAAGCACACCATTACCAATCACACTCGTACAAGTATTCCCGGGCCAACAAAACAGCTGAGATTACATGTACAGCAGGCCCCTGGGCTGAGTTATCCAAAACCTGCCTCTCGTGCATACGTTTCAGAGCGATCGGATGTCCCGCAAGTGCGTCTCAGGCAGCCTCGTGAAGATCGCACTCGCTGGGTCGATAACGGCGGTCCAGATCCAGATGCTAGAGCAGCAGCCATATGCAACGGATGTGGTCGCCATGATTGTTCCTGCCCTCCAGCACCAGCAAATTTCTAAGAATCAGGAGAGTCGAGCGTTAAATAGTTGAACCCAATATTCGGCACTGTAGAAAAGCAAATAGTTCACAAAATTTATGTCCAAAATTGATACTTCCATCCAGACAGGGTCCGCGCTGCGGAAAATTGGCGGCATGTCGGCGATTGCCACACTCATCCTATCAATGACAGTAGCCCAAGCTGATGACATTGAAGGAATACAGTTGGAAAAACCAATCGCCGTATTGGCAGAAACGGGAGCGATTGGCAGTCACCGCCCCCCGCAGTTCGGTCCCCGCCTGGACGAAGTATCAGTTCACCAACAGCCTGTCGAACTACGAGGCCCGGAGGGCCTTCTCGTTGCAGTTCAAACCAAAGCCGGTTGGTCACAATCCTACCCACTCCCGATACGACTCGGCTTATTACCGAGACAAGCCTATCGATTGAAAATTTCAGGGCTACGGCACCGTCCTTCAGACGAGCTTTATCCATCGCTTCGTGTTTTATCACCACTGGCGACGCCGCAGGGACAGAAATGGCGATTCCCAATCGAAATTGTGATCGACGAGGATGATCTCAATAAGGCTTTCTCAGGTAATCATGTACAACGTGTTGTCTACGTTTCCAATGAACCCGAAGCCTCTGATGTTCTTGCCGACAGGTGGTTTGATATTCAGCCCGGCGATAGCTGCTTATCAGTTGCAAGCACTCTTGGCCAGCCAGTTGCCGAATTTCGGATCGGTAATCGCCAACCTTTATAGTCCTCGCAGAAATACAAATGACTTTTTTGTATCGAAATCACCTCTGGTCAACACGAAACAAGGCGTCTGTGTTTTTTTTTGGCTTGGGGCTCGTAATAACTCCCCTCCTGGCCTCGCCACCTTCTGGCTCACTACAGCCCATCGACCGCATGGCATGTGAGTGTGTTGAGTATCCTGCCCAGCCATATCTCGTCAATGCTCCAGCAGTCTTACCGCCACTCATTTGTAATGGAGGAGACTCATTCGAGCCTGCTAAAGCCATTGGTCGCACTGGATTTGAAGGCCTCTCGGCTGGTGACACTGTAGCACGCTACCGAAGAGACGATGGCTTTGCCATCGATGACACGCGTGCAGCTTCTTCAGCACGCGTCACTCACTCAAACTGCCAGTGTATTTATGCTCCACGATTTGGAAGTGTTCGCAACGTCACTCAAATCCATGAAGAGTCACTTCCTCAGGGACCGGCCGGCCTTTCAAATGATCGAAGTCTAGCAAGCCAAATCACAAAACAGCCTACAGGTGACACAGCCCAGTTAACAAGCTTGCACATGGCTAGAAAATCAAACTCTGGCATTGCAGTTGAGGAATGGTCCGGTCCCCTCGGTGTGGATACTGCAATGCTACCCAACCAGTCACTCGGCCAAGCGAAGCCTGGTGAAAGTATTTACGACACTCATATCAATTCCGCTAAAAGACAGGAAGCGATTGCAGAGTCTGTCGGCGTCGACATCCCGATCGCCTGGACACGACTGACTGCGGCCAACGCGGTGTTCAATGACCAAAAAGCTGACATTACGTCTTCGAGCCAAGGCATTGCGATACTTCGTGTTGAGTCCTTAGGACGAGCTGAACTCACTTTGTGCAAAAGGTCTGGTAGTGATTCAGCACGAATTGGTGAGGAAATTGATTTTACAATTGCTTTTTTAAATTCTGGAGATGTGCCACTTACTGACATCGTAATCATGGATATCTTGCCGCAACGCCTGCAACTCATCGAATCTTCACCTGCTACGAGCCTTCCTGCACAGATAAAAACAACTCTCGAAGATGATGGAACAACATCAATATCGTGGCAGCTAAGCTCCACTCTTGAGGCTGGAGAGAGCGGCTTTGTTCGCATGCGAACAATTCTACAATAGGCTTTTTCGAAGTTCCTGCCGCAAACTTTATAGTATCAATTGCCGAAGCGGACTGTCTCGGAGTAGGCTAGTTCTTGCCAGGATTGTCATCCGACCAATCCTTTTGCATGGCAACCACTTTTCAGACTCAAAAGAGGCTCCTCTGATGGCTCGTTTTTTTATCGCACTTTGTCTTCCAATATTATTGTTGCTAGTTTCTGGAAATCTCAGCAACTTCGCCTTGTCAGCTGAGCCAGAGACAGGCAAACAGGCAAAGGCCGGTGACTCAGGAATTCCCCCTGTGCCCGAAGGCACTCCTGAACAGATGCTCGACTACATCCGAACGATAAGACAGGTCGCTGAACAGCCTGCATCTCGTGAAGAAATGATGAAATCCATGCAGGCAATTGCGACTGCTACGATGACGGCTGCTGATCGGGCGCTTTCGCAACTAAAAAACTCTGATGATCTTTTCGATGAAGCTGCCACAGCGAAGCTACAAAGCCTCATGATGCTTAGTCGACTCGGTGATCCAGACGCCTCTTCGAGCCTAAGGACATTCGCTGCGAGTTTGATCGAGGGGCCCTCCCCTGCCCTTGCTACTGAAGCAAAACGTCTTCTGCTCGTGCAGGAAGCACAAGAACTCTTCTCGAAGCGAGACCTAACAAAAGCACCTGCCATTATTGAACAAGCTGGTGCACTTCTGGCTGCCAATCCTGACGATACAGCGACGGCCGGTCTTGCCATGCAACTCGCGAGCGCCTTTGAGCATATGCCGGGTGGTGAATCTCTGTCAAAACAGGCTTATGAAACATTCGGTCCTCTTTTCAGAAAGAGTACGAACGAGAGCATTCAACAAATGGCAGAAAGTTTCCAAGGAACACTTCGGCGACTTTCTCTCCCTGGCAACCCAATGGAAATAACTGGTACCCTCCTTAATGGAAAACCGTTTGACCAAAGTACACTTACCGGAAAAGTTGTTCTGGTCGACTTCTGGGCAACCTGGTGTGGCCCTTGTATTGCAGAGATACCAAACGTTCTCGAGGCCTATAAGAAATACAGTTCCAAAGGCTTTGAAGTCGTGGGGGTCAGCTTAGACCAAGACCGAGACGCTCTTGAAAAATTTGTCACTGACAAAAAAATCCCATGGCCAATTCTTTTTGAGAACTCAGAGGGTTCGGGTTGGCAGCATCCACTTGCAACGTATTACGGAATAAGTGGTATCCCCACCGTAATTCTCATTGGCAAAGATGGTAACGTCGTGAGCCTTAATGCCCGCGGTGAACGACTCGGTGAACTTCTTGCCGAGTTGTTCAATAATTCTTCGAGCACGAGAGGCAATTGACTTTCTGTGAAAGATTCTTTCAGAAATCAAAGGCCTCTCATTTCACGTCGAGCCGCCCGTTTTGATTCGTCTGGAATTAGACGTGTTTTCGAGTTAATGCAGACACTGGAAGATCCAATCAATCTCTCTATTGGTCAGCCTGACTTCGAGATGCCAGAGGTCGCACGCAGAGCTGCATGCGAAGCCACAATCAGTGGCAAGAATGGCTACACGGCCACTCAAGGAATACCGGAACTTCGTGAGCGAATAGCACATGAGGTGCAAAAACAAATCGGTCAAAACGATCGATCACTGTGCGTCACGAGTGGATCAAGTGGAGCATTAGTTCTAGCGCTCATGGCGATGATTGACCCTGGCGATGAAGTCATTATTTTTGAGCCGGCATTTGTGATGTACCGACCACTTATTGAATTTCTGGGAGGGACATGCGTAGCAATCGACACATCTCCGACTTTTGAGATAGATATTGATGCAGTTGCTTCCCACATCGGGCCCAAGACTCGTGCGGTCTTGTTGAATAGCCCAAACAATCCAACAGGGTTAGTTATTTCGCTCGAGACACTTGAGCGACTCGTAGAGGTAACAGACAAACATAACGTTACACTTATCAGCGACGAGCTTTACCGTGGATTCTGCTACGATCGCCCATTTACTTCAGCAGCGCTATTTAGTCGCAACGCGATCATCCTTGATGGATTCTCAAAGACTCATGCAATGACTGGGTGGCGAGTGGGCTATATGCATGGTCCATCTGAAATTATTGATGCGTGCATCACACTCCAACAGTACACGTTCGTTTGCTCACCGCAGGTCGGCCAATGGGCCGCAATAGCTGCTGCTGACTGTGACATGTCATGGGCTTTCGATACTTGCCGGAAAAAAAGAGATCGCCTTATTGAAGGCCTTCGGGGTCACTATGACTTTATCAATCCCGGAGGTGCTTTTTACCTTTACCCAAAAGCACCAGGTGGTTCAGCAACAATGTTTGCAGAACATGCCGTCGAGCAAGAACAACTTCTTGTTGTACCAGGAACTGTTTTTGGCAGGGCAGATACTCACTTCCGTATTTCTTATACAGTTACGGACCAAATGTTGGAGCGAGGCATCGAAGCACTTATTCGACTCGCCGAAAAACGCTAAAACTTCGATCAGGCACTTTTTGGACGTGCCTCCGGCGATGAAAGAATTGGCTGTTTTTCATCAACATGTCTGGCTTCAATGAGATACCGACTCCCTTTATTATCTGGAAGATCAAACATGACATCGAGCATTACGTCTTCCATTATTGATCGCAGTCCCCGTGCTCCCGTGTCTTTCTTGAGGGCTCTACGAGCTATTGCAAGCAACGCACCATCCGTAAATTCAAGCTTGCAATCCTCCATTTCAAAGAGCTTCTGATACTGCTTTACCAATGCATTCCGTGGTTCGAGCAGCACTCGAACAAGAGCTTCCGCGCTCAAGGGCCCTAGCGAAGAAATCACAGGAAGCCGGCCAACCAATTCTGGTATTAAACCAAACTCTAAAATATCATCCGAATCAATCTGTGGTAACAACTCTGCAACATCTGGGTCAGCAGCTATGCTACTTGGCTGGCCAAAACCAATAGTCCGCTTTCCAAGCCGATTAGCAATAATTTTTTCCATGCCGACGAACGTTCCACCGCAAATGAAAAGAATGTTCGACGTGTCTATCTGGAGGTATTGCTGTTCAGGATGCTTTCTCCCACCCTGTGGTGGCACGTTGGCGACTGTTCCCTCCAACATTTTCAAAAGCGCCTGCTGCACACCTTCTCCGGACACGTCACGAGTTATCGAGACGTTCTGGCTTGTTTTTCCAATCTTATCGATCTCATCAATGTACAAGACACCCCGCTGGGCTGCTTCAACGTCAAAGTCGGCAGCGCTGAGTAATTTCAGCAAGAGATTCTCTACGTCTTCACCAACATAGCCAGCTTCCGTCAGAGTAGTCGCATCACCAATGGCGAACGGAACATCGAGAAGCTTGGCCAGTGTCTTCGCAAGAAGAGTCTTCCCACAGCCTGTTGGCCCCATGAGCAAGATATTGGACTTTTCAACATCAACGTCGCCTCCTTCAGCTCCGATCATCAGCCGCTTATAATGACTGTGCACAGCAACAGAGAGAACTCTCTTTGCGTGATGTTGTCCAATGACATACTGGTCAAGATGGCTTACGATTTCTCGTGGTGCTGGAATTGATGTGAAGAGTTGTTTGCTGGTTCCTCTCCTGCGTTTCTCTTGATCTAAAATAGATTGGCATAATTCGATGCACTCTCCGCAGATGTAGACCTGTCT
>JABAAH010000066.1 GCA_014238855.1 Planctomycetota bacterium | reverse complement strand
CCTATCAGAACAAGGAAACAGGCGAAACAGCGAGTCTTGAAGGCATGATAGACGAGGATTCACAGCGGGCAGCATGGACATTTGCAGGGAAAACATCACCGATCGTAGAAACTGGTATTCAGAATCTGACAATGAATGAAACCCAGGTTCTAGTCCATTTTGATGGTGGTGAGACAAAGACTTATCTACTTGTTCGAGTTGAAAATCCTGAAGCGAAGTCCACCTCATCATCATAGTCGTTGATGCGTTGATAGTTTTCCTTGTCGACGAATGGTCAGGCTTTTGTCTTTATTGAATTGAGGACGAAGCCTTGCATGAATAAGACGCCTAGGTTCTTTTCACAACTCGTGCTCCAGTAACAACCGCGAGTATGATGAGCCCTGTGATAATTCCGCAGAGCCCGTTAGCCAGTGTCATAAGAATGGTGCTTGCTTTTGGTGTCATCTGATGAATCCAGTGAGTAACTGCATGATGGATCGGGGGAATATTGTGCAGCACAATGCCGCCACCAACAAGAAACATGGCAACTGTTCCAGCAATCGCCAGGAATCGCATGATCCATGGTGTGATACGAATAATAGTGTGTCCAATAGCTCGGCTCACCGAATAACTCTGTCGGTTAAGCAGAACCCCAAAGTCATCGAGTTTCACAATGGCCGCAACAAGCCCATAGACACCGACTGTCATGAGCACTGAGATGGCCACGAGAACACCCGCTTTTGTGCTCAGTGGCTCAGACGCAATAACTCCAAGTGTGATGACGATAATTTCGGCAGAGAGAATGAAATCAGTCCGGATTGCTCCACGTATCCGTGAAGTTTCATCTGGAGTGCTTGCTTGGTCTTTTTCGGTATTTTGTTTTTGAGTACTGCCGTGATGCGAGGTCGTCTTGGTGGTGATTTTGTGAAGTACTTTTTCTGCACCCTCGAAACAAAGAAAAGCACCGCCAATGACAAGCAGTGGTGTAATGGCTTCCGGCAGTAGCCAACTCAGGCAGAGAGCTGTGGGAACCAAGATCGCCTTGTTGAGAAGGGAACCGCATGCGACTCGAAAGACAACAGGTAACTCACGGTCTGATGGAATTCCGGTAACCTGTTTTGCATTTAACGCGAGGTCGTCACCTATAACCCCCGCAGTTTTTTGGGCGGCAACCTTCGTCATCAGCGCAACGTCATCGAGGGCACTCGTAATGTCGTCAAGAAGGAGAAGGAGGCTTGTTGCCATGCGGTATGATTCTCCATGATGAGTTAGATTAATGACAGTCGATGACAATATATCTGATGGCAGGAAAAACAAATATAATGTCCGGCTACGGCTCTTCTTGTATTTTCTGAGTATCTCGAACAGGCAGTGAAAGAAGCTTTTTTGTGAAAAATTTGTGTCTTAGTCTCATGCGGCAGCGTAACGTTTTTGGTCAGTCAGGTGCGCTTGTACAGCATCCTGAGCGTCAGGCCCGAATTCATCGTCATGGGTCAATGATTTTCCTGGGACAAATTCTCGTTTTAGGCTCAGTGCCTATATTTGACTTCGGTCAAAATCGAGCTCCGCCCCTTTTTGTCATCATCAGCCTTTCGCTTGCTATCGCGACGATCTGGTCGCTTGGATACCAACGGTTGACCTACATGCTTGCAGGTGTCAGTCTGGTCTCCTGTGTGTGGACAGTATTCTTTCGGACACTAGAGCCAGGTGTTCAAAGTGCGCCACTACTTGTTTTTTTAGTGGTTATGCTTTTCTGTGCATACCTCTGCATTCGACAGGCATATAAAGCGGGTGTTGCCTCTGCTCAAAGGATTTACTGTGGAGTAGCAAGCTTTGTCATGCTTGGCATGGTGTTCGCAGGAATTCATTGTCTTGTCCATGACTACGGATTGGGGGAGTATCGGTTGCCTCTTGAATTTGAAGGTTTACGAAATATTCGCTGGGTAGATTTCATCTGGTTTTCCTATGCGACACTTACCACAGCTGGGTATAGTGACCTCGTGCCAGTTGGGTCTTTTTCACTCACCGTGTCCACATTTGAAGGGCTCTGCGGTATTCTTTTACCAGCGACACTGATTGCAAGAATTGCGTCGCTGCCGGCTAGTACGTGATTCTTTTTGAAAGTCTTCTGTGGAAGTCCACAAAAGTTGGAGTAAGACATTTATGAGTATCGAAATGTTTAGAAATGTTGTTGAACAAGTCGGTCTTGTGATTGATGCTGCAGGTGTTCTTGTGGTAGTTGCCGGCATTGTTATGGCCGCAATCCGGCTCCTTACCCGAGTCTCAGTGCCGCTGGGTAAATACAAGCAGTTCAGGCAAGATCTTGGGAGGGGTATCCTGCTTGGGCTTGAGTTTCTTGTTGCTGCTGACATTATTCGGACCGTCGCAGTAACGCCTACCCTTGAGAGTGTTATGGTGCTTGGGCTTATCGTGATTATTCGAACATTCCTGAGCCTTGCACTACAGATGGAGGTTGAGGGACGGCTTCCATGGCAGTCAGAGAAGAATAGTTTGAGGCAAGCTGGCTGAGGAGAATGGAGGCATGAATGCCAGACTACAATCTCTGCTGCTACCTGAGACCGATTATGAGGTGGTCAGGCAGCACCTCCCTCATGCAGCGTGGAGATATGTCCACGATCTTCTTCGGGAATGTCCAGTTGAGGTTCGCGTTGTACCGCACCGTGCAACCAAGCTTGGGGATCATCGCCCTCCGAGTCGCAATGAGCCTTGGCACCGAATTACCATGAATGAAGATCTCAACGAGTACGCATTCCTGGTGACCCTGCTTCACGAGGTAGCTCATCTCCGAGTGTCAACAAAGCGTAAGGAAGGGGCTAAGCGTGGGGAAGGTGTCAAAAGAGAACAGCCTCATGGTCGAGGCTGGCAGAGAGAGTTTGCTGCAGTAATCGATCCAGTCATCGAAGGCTCAATGGTACCAAGAGACCTTGCTGTAGCATTAACAGCCTCTCTCCAGCGACCACGAGCTGCGACATGCAGTGATCGAAAACTTCTGCTGGCGTTATCACGTTTTGATTCAGGTAATGATCAATTTCTTTACGTCGAACAACTCGAGGTCGGTGAGTGGTTTCAAATGCAAAACGGTCGCCGATTTGTTCTCGGCAACCGTCTGCGAAGTCGCTATCAATGTATTGAAGTCGAAAGCGGAGTTGAGTTTCGCATTCACTCGCTAGCGAGAGTTGTTCGACTTGATCCAGATTGATTGGTTGCTCGATTTGATCGCGTGCGGCTCGGCTGTGAGACTGTTCGATAACGTCTTCGCCGTACAGTATTGCCGTAAAAATGCAGTGGTCGATTCGGTCTCTGCTCAATAGGAGTGTTTTCGATCTTTTCTCGTTCGTCTCCGAACACAACGACTCGTGGATCAAAACCAGTTTGAGCAATTGCAGGAACGCTACTGCTTCCTGCAGCAAGCAGGGTGAGGATGATGAGTGTACGCATAGTAAAAAATAGCTCAGGGTGAAACGGAGGAAACCGGCACAGCCCAACTATTGATTCAATTTTTTGCCGAAGCAAGAAGCCGATCACTGAGCCACTATATTCGGTGTAATCGTCCTGAGACGACTCATATATGGCAAAGGTAACACCGGGTGACTCATGGCCGGCCTCAAAGTGAGCACTTTTCGCGATGCTAACATGACTATCGTGGAATGAGGTCTTTCATTTCACGTACGGCTTCTGCCATGCCAACAAATACCGCACGTGCAACGATTGAGTGACCGATATTGAGCTCTTCCATCCCTTGAATTTCGGCAATGGGGCTGACGTTTCGATACGTGAGACCGTGCCCTGCATTCAGAATGAGGCCGGCCTGGTGGACAAATGTGGCTGCCTCTGCGAGGACTTGGAGCTCGTGATGCGAATCTTTTTCCGCATTGGCGTAGGCCCCTGTGTGCAGCTCGACTGCCGGTACCAAGAGTGATGCAGCGGTTTCGATCTGCGCAGGTTCTGGATCAATAAACAACGAGACAGTAATCCCTGCGTCGCGTAGTTTGCTCACTGTTGCAGTTAATTCTTTTTTGTAGCGAACAACATCAAGCCCACCCTCCGTCGTTACCTCTTCTCGATTTTCAGGCACGATTGTGACTTGGTCAGGAGCAATGCGACAGGCAATGTCGACCATAAGAGGGTTCATTGCTAATTCGAGGTTCAACTTCACTTGGACAGTTTTTCTGAGCACCTCAAGATCTCGGTCTTGAATGTGTCTGCGATCTTCCCGTAGATGGATTGTGATAGCATCAGCGCCCCCGAGTTCTGCTGCGGCTGCTGCCCACACAGGATCAGGCTCAATGGTTTTTCGTGCCTCACGAATTGTGGCAACGTGGTCAATATTGACACCGAGCGTGGCCATGCTCTTGCCTCCTTTATAAATACAGGTGGCCCCGACTTGTCGGCCGGGGCCACCCTCAACGATCTCTTTATTCTATACTTTTTTGGCTCAGACTTCTTTTTTCAAGAGTATCACAGCATTGCCGCGAGGTGTGCGGATCTGCAGAACAATGCCACCCTCCGGTGTTTCTCCACTCATCGCTGCCTCAAACTCGTCAATTGAGGACACCGGAGTTTTCCCAACCTTTCGGATTAACACTCCTGGTACGAGCCCACCTTCAGCGGCAAGGCCGTCGGGGTCAACACGGTCGACAAGTACGCCTTCAAACCCTTCATAAGAGTCCTGTGCAACAGAACTTTTGTCCTGTACTTCTATCCCAAAACTTTTGGAATAAAACGTTTCCTCGCCACCAGGTGCGATGCCTCGTCCTCGCTGTTGCATTCCGAATTGTTCTGGTAATGATTTGACTTGTACTTTCACAGTCACTTCTTTCCCTTCACGTAGGACAACAACATCGTGGGACTTTCCGATGGATGAACGCTCCACTACTTCCTGGAGGCTCCGTGGACTGTCAACAGGCGTTCCGTCGAAGGACTTCACAACATCAAGGTCTTGCATGCCAGCAGCGGCAGCAGGAGTGTTTGGCATGACCTCTGTCACAAGAACTCCTTTTTGACCGGGTGAACCAAGTTTGCTTGCCATGTCAGTAGATAATTCTGAGATTGAAACGCCGAGGTATCCTCGCTCAACACTACCACGACTGATAAGCTGCTCACTCACCCAGCGTGCCTGGTTAATCGGAATTGCAAAGCCAATACCTTGGTAGGCACCACTGTTAGATGCAATTGCTGTATTGATCCCAACAACTTCGCCAGCAAGGTTCACAAGCGGTCCTCCTGAATTACCAGGATTGATGGCAGCATCGGTCTGCAAGAATTTGGATCGTCGAATACGTCCAAGTTCACGACCCTTCGCCGATATGATACCCGCACTCACAGTCGTTTCGAGTTCGAATGGGTTGCCAATCGCGATGACCCAATCACCAATTTCAAGCTCATCCGAATTCCCAAGAGCTGCCGTTGGTAGATTTTCAGCATCAGCAAGGCGAACCACAGCAAGATCACTATCTGGGTCGGTCTTGATATCGACTGCTTTGAATTCACGACCGTCAGAAAGCTCAATGGTAACCTCGTCAGCTCCTTCGACTACGTGATTGTTGGTGAGAACGATACCAGCAGCGTCAACGATCACTCCGGAACCAACGCCGGATCTTGATGGTGCGCGTCCGTTCGGGACATTAAATCCTTCCGGCATACCATCTCGAAAGAAGTCTTCAAATGGTGTGCCACGAAAAGGGTTGTCCCCTCCATTTCGACTGCCACCATTCGATGTTACATTCCGTGCTTTTGTTTCGCTTCGGACGACAACAACACTCGGGGAAGCTTTCCCCGCTGCATTCCGAAAAGCCTGGGAGAGCGCGTTCGCCGCAGCAACCGGATCGGCTGTCGCTGGCTCAGCAGTAAGAGCTGGTGTTTGTGCGAGCAGCCCAAGTAGAAGAGTTGCAGTGAGGCACGTTGGTAGAGCTATTTTGTTGCTACCGCGGTAGAGACTCTTAGATTTTATTACGGATTCTAAATGTTTCACGTTGTGTTCCTCCTTTAATACCCAGACTCGGTCTGGATTATGAAAGTCACCTGCCATTTCTTTCCGAAAGGCAGTGACCAAAGTTCTCCTTAATATCATAGGTCCACACAGCCATTCTGGACGATTCTTAAGTATAGAATCGATCTATGCAGACAGAACACCTCTGAGTCCTTATACGCCAGTGGTCCGGCAGAGGTTCGAAAAAATTTGAAAATTCATAGATGTCTGAAACTCTGGTACGAACCGGTAATGCATGGTGGAATTTGACAATACAGGGGACTGGCTTCTACCGTGTAGCTTCCAGGGAGACAAGGAATGCATGAAAAGCCAATATCCGACGTAAATGCCCCAGCAGACAGCCTCGCCGTCTGCGAGAAGCGAATCGGGTACTCTTTCCGCAATCGGCACTTATTGGAGGCAGCCGTGACCCATGCTTCAGGTGCTGCTCATCGCCTTGCATCGAATGAACGGCTCGAATTTCTGGGGGACTCCATTCTTGGGTTTGTTGTGTGTAATCGACTTTATAACGAGTTTCCAGAACTCCTTGAGGGTGACCTTACACGTATCAAATCCGCTGTTGTAAGTCGAGAAACCTGTAGCAGAATCAGTATTGAACTCGGGCTGATCGATTTTCTTGTCGTTGGTAAAGGTATGGCAGTGAATCGTCCAGTTCCTCATTCAGTTCTCTCGGACATGTTTGAGTCGCTGGTGGCAGCGATTTTTCTTGACGGGGGTATTGATCCAGCGAGGACTTTCTTAAATACCTGGATCGGTCCAGAAATAGAAAAAGTAGTTTCTGGTGAAGAAGGGTCGAATCACAAATCACTTCTTCAGCAGCTTGCCCAGGGCGCGTATGGAATAGCCCCAACCTACGAGGTCATTGACGAAGTTGGACCTGATCACAACAAAGAATTTCAGGTACGAGCCCAGATTGGACGGCGACGGTATGATCCGGCTTGGGGTCGGAATAAAAAGGAAGCTGAGCAAGGAGCAGCAGAAAAAGCACTTGAAACGCTGCGGTTAGAGGGCGTTGTTCCATCTTTCCAGCATGCATTCCGACGCTCGAATGAGGCTGGACCTCATCAAGAGACGCACGGTCGTACCAATTTCTCTGACGTAGATTGAAGTTTACGGTCTTTCGAACCGAACTTGTTTCTATCAGCCATCGTAATAAATCGTGCTGAGGGCAATGGCCCGTACTCTCTCGAGCCTTCTGGGGGGTGGTACTCAGGCCCCGGCGCGAATTTGAAAGTCCACCTCGCTTTTCCGAGGTGGACTTTCGCTTTTGCTCGTCGGCTACAGTGTATTTTCTCGTGTCAGTGGTTGCGGGTTGAACATGAGCCGGCTGCTAATGGCGATTGCGAGGATGCCTGCTGGCATGATAAGCATCTCCCAACCTGGTCCCTGCGATTGCCCATCAATCAGCATCTTTTCCGCAAGGGTTCGCACAAACATCACGGCCAAAAGAACTGCCACTACTTCAAGCAAGGTTTTTTTAAGAGAACCAATGTTTTCAACTTTAAGCCATCGAGGCGCGTCGTCCAGTCTGCTCGAGTTTGTCAAAAACAGGGCATAGATTCCGTACGCAAAGTAAAGAAACGTCAGACCCGTGAGCCAGTTGTCGAGTGATTCCAGAAGAAGCAGGTTGGCGGCCGGACGTGGTGCTGCACCCGGTGCGTCCGGTGTCAGAAAGTGCTTGAGCGGGGTCGCGGAAAAATCATTGATGGAAAGATATCGTAGAACGGCTTCGACGGTATTGGCTGCACCGATAACAAACATCAGAAGAGCACCAATGAGTGATGAAAAAACCGTAACGACACTAAACCACCGAGTAAGTCCAAGAATTTTAGTGATGCGAGGCACTCTCGGAGAGCGGCGCACATGTTGCAAGGTGTGGGAGTCTTTGGTGTCCATATGGTTTGGCTTAATCCAGAAAAAGAAATATGTTTCGAAGGCATGCGGATTGCACTATACCACGCTGTTTTAACTGCTGTTATCGTTTAATCTATCGACTAGTATGGGTCTGCTGCGTCTGCTTGTATCTGATTCAAGCTGGTTCAATAATTCTGAGACTGAAGTGAGCGGTGGATAGGTCTACAACTGTATTGTTCGCAGACATTGGTATATTTCGCAACGTAAGGAGGAAAAGAGCATGGGTGCCCAAGAACGTTTTAAATCACTCGTTGATGAACCAGCAGCAATTGCAAAGCCAGCTGGACTCTATCAGCCGTGCTTGGTGGTTGGCGATTTCGCTTATGTTTCTGGCCATCTGCCAGTACTCCCTGACGGGAGTCTGATTTTTGGATGTCTTGGACTTGATTTAGAGGTTGAGGATGGCAAAGCAGCAGCACGGCGGGCGGGGCTCGCGTCCCTCGTCACGCTTGAGCAGGCTCTCGGCAGCCTGAATGCAATCAAACGGGTCGTAAAACTATTTGGGATGGTTGCAGCGACGGGTTCGTTTACCCAGCATCCTGCAGTTGTAAATGGTTGTAGTGAACTTTATGCAGAAGTATGGGGCAATGAGAACGGGATTGGAGTACGAAGTGCCCTCGGAGTTGCATCGTTACCTGCGGGTGTTGCGGTTGAGATTGAGGCAGTGTTCGAATTGAGTTGAGTTCTCGTGCACTTCGGTCAGGGTCTGATTCTGAATACGGTGGCTGCAGAGTCGGTCGAGGCTCTGTAGCGTCTGGTCTCAGAGGCCCCGGGGAGTCCCGGGCGAACATTCGGGGTGTAGCATTTTGGTCTAGGTACGCGTGTTAGTCATTGCCAGAAATTGACTTCGGTCCCTTGCCAGCTGTCTTCTCGTAGTGGCCATCACCGGAGCGAACATATTTTGTAAACCCAATCCGATCGAGATTTTTATCGGATAGTTTTTCCTGAGCACCCATGTCAGACCATTTTCCAGCTATCATAAATCCAGTGATAACTCGTCGCACTGGCTTACCATCGATAGGATGCTTCGTGAGTGGTTCAGCACTCATTGGTTGGATGACTTCGAAACGTTCTCCACCCACATCACCTTGCTCGACAACTTCGTAGACATATGTTGGCATCAGGTGTCCTTCGATGTAATTGAATCGAACGTGCGGTATATCATGAGTTCCTGTTGATTATGGTAAGTGTACCGACCAATGAGTGTCTCGGAGAGTTTCTTCGCACATTTCAAATGTGGCTGTTACATAAAGTGCGATCTCTACTGAATCTGAATCATAGCTTCTTGAAAATACCAGTACTTGAGAGATCCTTTGCGGGGCATATATGCCAGCGGCATTGGTTTCACCCTTCTAAAAGGAAGGCCGTTCCTAGGGTGGGCTAGGTAATCGCCGGGTGAGACCACCCGATATTGATAACGACATGTCGCAATGTGTTCGGTATGATTGTGACAGATTTCCTGTTGGCTTTTTGGTGTTTCATGCCACTATTCGTTGTGTAAGTAGAAAGGTTCCCCATCTCATGCGTACAGGAAACCCTGTTCTGAACTCTCGCGCGTTTGAAAGCTTTGGTCTGCAGCCACGTGATGTCGCTGCTGAGAGTAGTCCTTCGACAACGATGACGGTGGCTGGAACAGTAAACCGAACAATGTTTCTGCTCGCGTTGGCGTTCTGTTCTGCGTGCTTCACTTGGTCACAGACCTTCAACGCTGTCGAAAGTAGCTCTGGTGCAGCAATGCCGTGGGTTTTCGGTGGTTTGATTGTTGGTTTTATTACGGCGATGGTGATCTGTTTTAAACAGACATGGGCGCCAACGCTCTCACCTGTTTATGCGATCGCGGAGGGCCTTTTTCTTGGTGGTGTTTCTGCGAGTTTTGAGGCCCAGTACCCCGGTATTGTTATTCAGGCGATTGGTGGAACGTTTGGCACACTTGCGGCACTCCTGCTGTGCTATCAGTCAGGCTTGATTCGAGCAACTGAAAATTTCAAGTTGGGAATCGTGGCGGCGACAGGAGGAATTTTCTTTGTGTATCTTATTTCGATGATTGGTGGTTTTTTCGGATTCCCTATTCCATTCATTCATTCAGCAGGCCCTCTTGGTATTGGCTTCAGCGTCGTCGTGGTCATCATTGCTGCTCTCAACCTTGTGCTTGACTTTGACTTTATTGAAACAGCAGCCAAACGCGGTGCTCCAAAATACCTTGAATGGTATGGTGCGTTTGCTCTCATGGTGACGCTAGTGTGGCTCTATCTGGAAATCCTTCGGCTGTTAAGCAAGCTCAACAGCCGGAACTGATAGCCGAAACTGATTTCAGGCAGTTGAGCACGAAGTCGTGAAACCAAGATCAGTCGATCGGAAGAAATACCCAGAGTGCTGGGCGGCCGCAGTTGCAATGGACAGCTCGCCCCAAGAGTCCGAGTCCGGCTGGGCTGACTGCAACAGTGGTTCTGGCAGCATTCCAGGTGCCTTTCATGCCAGTGGCATAGGGCCCATGAAGCCGCGTCTGAACACTCGGTACTGGATGAAATATAGTTTCGATGAGAGGGGGGCGTTCTCGCTCCCTGTCTTGAAGGGTATCCAAGTCTGTGATGGTGCGCTCGAGAATGTTTCGGTCGCAGCCTGCCTCTAGAAGAGCATGGTCAACCTCCGCAACACCACGTCGACTCGGTGTCGGCAACGTGAGGAGGCCCAAAAATGACCAGAGGGTGAAGATCAGGCTGAAGTTGATAATGCCCTGTGCTGAGCCGAGTTGATTTCCCCCAACAATGGTTGCGGCCAAGAGTATTCCGGCAACAGTAAATATGACTGCGAGAAGTCGGCCTCGCCACCAGCTTCCTGTTGTGATTGCCATCTGTCTGCGTTGAACTGCAATATGAAATGCATCGGTGTCGAGTACGTCTCGCCATCGCATGGGCAGTAATTGAATGCGTGGTCGAAATAACCCGACGATACTCCCTGCGAATCCTTCATCGTCAGATTCACTCATATACGCAGGAACTGTAGACGCAGCCAGATCATCTTGAAGTTCTGGCGTACTGGGTGTTAATTCGAGCCGGGCAATAGTACTTGCAAGAATAATTGAGCCACGTAGTAGAACGATGACGAGGAGTGCGCCGGCAAGTACAACACCAACGACACCAGCGACTCGTGCAGCACCAAGAAGTGAAAGTGCAATCAGGAGTAGCAATAACGAGTGAACACCGACGCCCCGCATAAGGGAAGCCAGGAAGTGATGGAAAGGGGGATGCTGTCGGCGATATCGTCGAGGAAGAAAATAACCACCGAGCAAATCAAGGGGTAGCTGAATCAGTGCGTACAGCACGATAAAAAATAGCACTCCTTTGATCTGATCACTGAGTGGTGCGGTGGTCACTGGTAGCAGGCGTTCGGGGAGGTTGAGAAAAAGAGCAGCTGAAGAAAGAGTGACAATGCTTCCTACACCAGTGATACCCAGCCAGAGTCGTGCCCGTCCATATCCTGGAACCTCATCATCAGTAGATGCCTCGTTCTGGCGAGGTATATTCGACCGATGCATCGCCTCAGCTGTTTTACTGATTCCACGCAGCATACCTCCGAAGACAAATTCATGAAGCGGTACAACGGCATACCAATAGAGTAGGCCTGCAAGTCCACGTGGGCGAAACCGTGCTGTCATGACGAGTCGTGTTATCGGTGGTTGACGATCTGGTTCGACAGGCTCGATCTGAAAATCAAGCTGAGCCTCTCCTGGGAGTTTCATTTCCGCGCGAAGAGAGAGTGAGCGATCTCTGTCGATTCCCACTACCCGCCAGAAATCGAGGGTCTCACCAAATTCTACGGTCTCTGGAAGTCGTCGTCCTCGCCGAAGTCCTGGCCCTCCTACAAGCGTGTCCATCCATCCTCGGATACGCCAGAGAATATCCCCGGCATACCAGCCATTGCCTCCGCCAATTCGGCAGACTGCAGCATAGAGGCTGGCTGAATCAGCTTCGACATCAACAACTCTCTCATCTGTGAAGACCGTCCCACCAGCCCATGAAGGATCGCCAGGAATTGGTCCAGCAACACTCCACCGTGTCTCGACGTCCTGGCGTTCAATCTTCTCAAGGGCGCGACGTATTGCTTCACGTGCCCCGAGTGGTGTGTGCGGCATAAGTTGCTGTGTTTTATCATCTGTGACGACTACGCGATTCTTGAGTCCCTCTGCGAGCGGACGAGCGATTCGGTAAGAGACTGGTGTCACAAGATTAATCCAGAGCGAACTGAGCCGCGGAGTAAGCACCGGTACCGGAATAATAATTCGTCGGCGAAGTCCGAGTTCCTCTGCCATGACCCTCATGAGTTCCTGGTATGCCATGACGTCACTACCACCGATTTCGAGAGTTTCTCCTGTTGTCCCGTGCACTTCGAGGCAGTGCGCAAGCCAGTACAGCACATCCGCAATAGCAACTGGTTGGCACTCTGTCGTAACCCATTTCGGTGTCACCAAACAGAGGGCAAAACCATTCAACTTCCTGACGTTAAGGAGC
>JABAAH010000065.1 GCA_014238855.1 Planctomycetota bacterium | reverse complement strand
AGATCGCAGGCTCCTGTCCGCGCGATGTCAATATCATCAAATCCCTATGCAAGCAAAAAATCGATTGGGGCAATGCCACCGAAGTCGCCACGACTTCAGCGATTACGGGTGAGAATAGCTCAGACTCTCGCAATGTATCAACGTCGACCGATGAACACTTCTCACCATAGCCCTTGGGAGATTATGCATGGTTTTGTTGGCTTTGGTATTCCTACAAAGATACGTGCTGGAGGACCACGAGGAGAGTTGGTCAACGCGATCGGTTGGATGAATTCTGGTGGCCGGTGCCGTGGGCAGGTGATGCTTACTTTGCGTGACGAAAAGCCACACGCACTGTATGGAGTTGGTCTGCAGGGTCACTCAGCTCAATATCTGGCGATCCTCGCCCAGTGTAGAGTTTCTGCAAAGTCTCCACTTTTGCTTGGCGGTAAAAAATTTACCGTTGCAGATCTCATAGATGATGAAAAGTTGAACTGTCGCGCTGGAACCGAGCTTACTTTTGCACTCATTGGGCTCGCACACTATCTGCCGACAGACGCCGTTTGGCGGAGTAGCGACGGGGAAATGTGGTCACTTGATCGTCTGATGCAAGAAGAAATTAACCAGCCAATCAGGACGGCACCCTGCGGTGGAACTCACCGGCTATTTAGTCTTGCGTATGGGTGTCAGCGACGACTGAGAGCAACAGGCGAATTAGATGGAGTCTATCAGCGAGCAAATATTTATGTGCGGGAGTATCAGAACCTGACTCTTCGGCGTCTTCAGAACAGAGATGGATCATTTAGTACAGAGTGGTTTAAGTACCCCGATAACCGTGAAGACGATGTTGATCGAAAAGTGCAGACAACGGGACATATTCTGGAATGGCTCGTGGCCTCCTTGGATCAAGAGAGGCTGTACGAGAATCGAATTATTGCCGCGGCAGAGTTTGTCGCTACGGCCTTGGCGCGAGAGCCGGGACGGAATTGGAAGGATGGCCCGCTTGGCCATGCTTTGCATTCACTGTCCATTTATCAAGAGCGAGTGTGGGGTGTGGTTAACCCTGGGAATGTAGTTGCTTTTACAGGCCCGATGAAGGCTGCCGCAACAGTTGGGCTAGCCAGGTCTGATGAAGAGATTCGCCAGGCGACACTGCCGAACAATGATAAGACCCGGCAGTAAAACGTCTTTCTTGAATACAAAGCGACTCGGCCGTACCTTTCTAGATAGGAAATTCATACGGCGTGAATGTTTTTGCAGTTTTCTCGGTCAATAGCCATGAGCACACTAGTACTTTCTCCTCAGCTAGTGCAAATTCTTGAAGCCGCATCACAACTTGTCGACGTGACCAATTCGGCTGCATTGCTAATCGTCGTTGAGCAGCGACTTGATTGGTCACGGCTCCGTGAATTACTTGGTTCTTTAACAGTGTCGATTGCATCAGATGATGCAGCACATCTTGTTGGCGTAACAGATCACGGTATGGATCGAGTGATGATTGACGTAGCTGGGCTGCCTGTTCACGAAAGGTTGACTCAAGCCCTTCTTGAGTGTGTCGCCGCAGATTCGATAGGCCCCGAGTCTCAGGTTGTTGCGGTGTACAGCGGGTTTGAGGCTGGCACCGTGGATTCAGTAAGTGTGCTGCGATTGACAGAGCATCTCGGACAATTAACCAGTCGTGACTTAAGAAACCTTGATACGAAAGTGCCGCTTGAGACACTTAAGGTTGTTGTTGACATGGCCGTCGAGATTGGTCGAGAGGGACGTGAAGGCAAGCCTGTTGGGACCCTGTTCGTTGTTGGTGATGCCCGAAATGTTATTCAGTCGAGCCACTCAACTGGGTTTGATCCAGTCCGTGGATATAATCGCGGGGAGCGAAAAATCAATGATCCTCGAGTTCGTGAGGGGCTGAAAGAAATCGCACAACTTGATGGAGCATTCGTTGTAAGTGCCGATGGAACAATTGAGGCAGCAGCACGCTATATTGATGCATCCGCTGAAAGTGTTTCTGTAGCCAAAGGGCTTGGGGCCAGGCATTGGGCGGCAGCGGCAATCACACGAAGAACGAAAAGTGTGGCCATTGCTGTGAGTGAAACCAGTGGCACGGTTCGTATATTTCAAAACGGTGAGGTCATTTTGCGAATTGAACCATTTCGGCGGGCCATGAAGTGGAAAGATTTTGAGTATGAGCCACCGAGCGGTGACTAGGAATCTCCGGTGACTATTGGATTGGGTCGAAGGTGAATTCTGAGTCCATAGTCTTTATTGCACGACGGGTTTCTCGAAGAATTCGATTTCAATAAAAGACTGTTTCAACCTTTCATAAGGTTCCAGTGCCCCAAGGGCTGGTATTAGTTCCCGAAGCGCGTCATGGCACAGAAAAAAACTCAAATCGATGTAGATCTTTCGGGGCAGACTGTCTGGGTTCTTGATCTTTTTTCTCGTGTCTACCAACTCTTTCACGCTCTGCCTGAAATGAGCAGTCCTGAAGGTGTTCCAGTTTCAGTAGTATTTGGGCTCACGCGTGACTTGATTGATATCATCGAAAAGAAAAAGCCAAACTACCTGTTTTGTGGATCAGATACCCCGGAGCCGACGTTCCGCCACAAGCAATACGCGGACTATAAAGCAACGCGTTCAGAGATGCCGGCAGACCTTGTTCCACAATTGCCTCTTGTGAAGAAGTTGCTCGAGGTAGTCGGTGTGCCATGCCTGGAACTCGCTGGTTATGAAGCCGATGATGTACTTGCCACACTTGCGGTGCAAACAGTCAAAGCAGGAGGTGACTGTACTCTTGTAACATCAGATAAAGATGCTCGTCAGCTTCTTGGACCGCATGTTCGAATCTTGAATCTTCGGAATAATACATTCGTTGGCGAGGCCGAGCTTCTGAATGATTGGGGGATACGGCCTGATCAGGTTGTAGATTATCTTTCGCTTGTAGGTGATGCGGTCGATAATGTTCCCGGTATTCCCGGGATAGGCCCAAAGATTGCCTCTGGTCTTCTGCAGGAATTCGGAACTCTTGAAGAGGTCTTGTCACGATGCGATGAGGTCAAGGGTGCAAAGCGTCGTGAGAATATTGCATTGCACGGGGACACCGCGAGACAGGGTCGCAGCCTTATTCAGCTTCAATTAGACACGCCAATACAAATTCCCTGGGAGTCAGCAGTTGTTCGACGTCCTAATCCGGAACCATTGATTCAGTTTTTGCAACAGTTGGGTTTTAAGACACTTGTCAAAAAAGTGCAAAGCTTGGCGGGTGGAAAGACTGCTGCGACCAAGCCCGCAAAAAGAAGTGGTCAAGGGCTTCTTTCACTTGGTGATGAGAATACTATTGAACCTTCCGGTTTTCCGGCACCTGTGCTTCCTGCAAAATCCTCTGCAGTGGCATCATCAGTCAAGAAGTTGCGAGAGGTTGTGTCGACTGGTGGTTGTCTCGTAGTTGCAGCTACCGAGTCTGCCGTGCGAGGGCGGAGTAAAGTTGGTGCGCCGCAGGTGTGGCCCGACGTGACAGGGCTTTCAGTCCTCGCCGTTTCGGGAGCACAGCCGCAGGAAAGCGTCTGGTTTTCAGCAACGCAAATTTCATCCTCGCCTGCAATACGCAAGATGCTGTCTGATCCGGCGATACCAAAAGTTGGGTACGACTTGAAGCGTCAGATAGTCGGCCTCTCACGCCTCGGTGTTGAGTTGATTGGTGTACAATTTGACCCGTTTATTGCTGGGCATCTTCTTGACGCGGGGCAACGCAATCAAGGGCTTGCCGACTTACTACACCGCTTTTCTGATGTCGTCTCGGCGCCGGAAAGTCTTCAGGATGTTCCACAGACTGCTGAACAGGGTGCATGCGTTTGTCATAGTGTCGCAGCACTGATTGAAGTCATCTCAGGTGATATCAAGAAGTCTGGGTTTCAGTCGCTTTTCACTGATGTCGAACTGCCTCTTGCTGCAGTTCTCGCAAAGATGGAGTGCCGCGGGGTTTGTGTTGATACAAAATTACTCAATCGTCTTTCGGTTGATTACACTTCGAAATTAGAGGGACTAGAGAAAGAGTCTCATGAACTGGCTGGGCATGCCTTTTCTCTTGCTTCTCCATTGCAGGTTCGAACGGTCTTGTTTGAAGAACAAGGACTGCCTGTTGTCAAGCGAACGAAAACAGGGCCAAGCACAGACGCTGAAGTATTAGAAGAACTGGCAACGCTTCACGAATTACCAGCCAAGCTGCTGCAGCATCGGAAGTATGCAAAGCTCAAGAGCACGTATGTTGATGCACTCCCGCTTCTCGTTGATCCACGGACCAATAGAATTCATACAACGTTCAATCAAACAATTACCGCAACAGGACGGCTGAGTTCGAGCGATCCGAATCTCCAAAACATCCCGATTCGAACGACCGAAGGACAGCAGATTCGTTCTGCCTTCCGTCCAGCAGAGAAGGGGTGGCTGTTCCTTGCGGCAGACTATTCACAAATTGAACTTCGTATTCTCGCGCATCTTTCTGGGGACGCTGCAATGCTTGCAGCTTTTCAGAACAAAGAAGATATCCATACTCGAACGTCAGCGGCTGTCTTTGATGTGGAATTAGAAGAAGTAACTTCGGAAATGCGGCGGACAGCAAAAGCTGTGAATTTCGGAATTCTCTATGGCCAGTCGGCATTCGGTCTGGCAAAGTCACTCAGTATTTCGCAGCCCGAGGCAGCTGAATTTATTGCTGCCTATTTTGAAAAGTTTTCGGGTGCATCAGAATTTATTGATGATGTGCTTGATAGGTGTCGTGCTGATCGAGGTGTGACAACGATGTTAGGAAGGCGACGAGCCATAGACGGTGTTCGTGATCGCGATGCACGTCGAGGAGCTGGTGGTGTGTTCGCGTTATCATTGCCAGAGCGAACTGCTGTGAACACAGTGGTGCAGGGCTCTGCAGCGGATCTCATCAAGCTAGCAATGCTTCGAGTGGCTGGGCGGCTTGTTCGTGAAAAGTTATTATCATTCCTAGTGCTTCAGATTCATGATGAATTGCTCTTTGAATTTCCTAGCAATGAATTTGAATCACTTCAATCACTTGTTGTGGATGAGATGGGAAGTGCGATGGATCTTGAAGTGCCTCTCGAAGTTTCGGTGCAGACGGGATCAACATGGGCTGATTGTGAAAAGTAAAGGTCTGTCGAATGACTGTGGTCGGTCTTATTGGAAAAATTGGTGCGGGGAAGACGACAGTCGCCGGGTTGTTGGGGCAGTGCGGCGCTATTGTTATTGATGCTGATGCATTAACGCATGATGCTTTGAAACAAGCAGCGGTTCGGGAGCTCATTCGAGATCACTTTGGCAGCAGCGTCTTTGAAGGTGATACGGTTGATCGTTCGTGCTTGGCTGAATTGGTTTTTGGCGATCAACCAAAGCATAAAAAGGCACTGCAAGATCTTGAAAAAATTATCCACCCAAGGGTGCGGGATGCACTCGAGGAGAGACTCCGAGAGATTGATGCTCTGCCATTGAAGAAGGAGATCGGCAGCGTGGTTGTACTCGATGTACCGTTGCTGGTGCAGGCTGGGCTTCATAATCGCTGCGATCGACTCATCTGGCTTGAGTGTGAGGATTCTGTGAGGCATCAGCGGTTAGTGCAGAGAGGCCTGTCTGCCCAACAGGTCGCAGCCCGAGAAGAGGCGTGGAATGCAGGCTTTCCGAAAGGCTCTGTATCCGATCATATGCTTTGCACCGTGGATACATCGGGTGATATCGCATATACTAAAAAAGAGACGAAGAGGGTTTGGGAGGAGCTGTAATAAAGTTTGTCCCGAAGACCACTCTCGATTCCCGCCTCACCTCCTTCCGCGTCACTTCCTTTCAGTAATCAAATCGTATCATCGTTGTGATGAGATCACACGGCTCCAAAGCGTTTTCGTTTTGGAGGCCAGCATTGCCGCGAAGCACATCCCCCCGTGAGAAATGAAAGATTCATGTCAGACAACGATCCAAACCACGATGATCTGCCGACTGACGCACAGGACAAGCCCATTTCAATTGCAGAGGAAATCGCAGCAGAAGTTGACGCTGATGATGTGGAAGTGCGAGAGCGATATGACCTGCTCAAGCAAAATGATACAAAAATTGCTGAATTGCAAAAGCTCTCAATGGCTGAACTGATTGAATTAGCTAGGTCAGAACAGGTCACTGAGACAGCCGGTGAAAAGAAACAAGATCTTGTTTTTAAGATATTGAAAGAACGAGTGAAGCTGAATGGATTGATGTTCGGGGAGGGTACGCTTGAAATTCTGCCAGACGGTTTTGGGTTTCTGCGTAGTCCGGAGTATCACTACTTGGCCTGTCCAGACGATATTTATGTCTCACCCAGTCAGATACGGCGATTCGGCCTTCGTAACGGTATGAGTGTTGCGGGGCAGATTCGCCCGCCAAAGGAAAGCGAACGCTACTTCGCGCTCCTTCGTATCGAGGCCATCAACGGCGATGATCCCGCCCGGCTTGCAAATAATGTCTTCTTTGATGACCTCACACCGCTTCATCCTGACCAAAGAATTCGATTAGAGACTTCGGCTGAGGAAGTATCGACACGGATCGTTGACCTGATTGTACCGATCGGATTTGGGCAGAGGGGGCTCATTGTAAGTCCTCCGCGAGCCGGAAAAACCATCCTGATGCAAAAAATGGCGAAGGCAGTGTTGGCGAACTATCCGGAAGCTTTTGTATTCATGCTCTTGATTGATGAGCGGCCAGAGGAAGTGACTGACATGGAGCGTCAGGTTCAGGGGCCAGGGTGCGAAGTCATAAGTTCAACGTTTGATGAAAATGCGAGCCGGCATGTGCAAGTTGCCGACATGGTCATAGAGAAAGCAAAACGTCTGGTTGAATATGGAAAAGACGTTGTTATTTTCCTGGACTCAATCACTCGTCTTGCAAGAGCATGGAATTCCGAAGTTCCCAACTCAGGGAAGATTCTCTCAGGTGGCGTCGATGCCAATGCTCTACAGAGACCAAAAAGGTTTTTCGGTAGTGCTCGAAAACTAGAAGAAGGTGGTTCACTCACTATTGTTGCAACGGCTCTTGTTGATACAGGTAGCAAAATGGATGATGTTATTTTTGAGGAGTTCAAGGGGACAGGCAACCTTGAAATTGTTCTTGATCGTCGTCTGGTCGACAAGCGTGTGTACCCAGCAATTGATATCAATCGTTCGGGAACACGACGTGAAGAAATACTTCTTTCTGATGATGAATATCGACGAACGAGTGTGCTTCGAAGAGTATTCAGTGAAATGAATGCACCAGATGCAATGGAGTTGCTTGTGAATCGCTTGACAAAAACAAGTTCAAATCATGAATTCCTGCAAAGTCTGAAGTCCTGAGGCAACCATGCGGATTTCCCCACAATCTGTCCCCAAGAATGAAGCCGTCGCTGGCTGCACGATGTATTCATTGCAAACCGCATCCGCACCGAGTGATGTGCGGGTCGCAATTGTCGTATCACGATATAACCATTCAATTACCTATTCGTTGCTGTGCGGCGCAGTTGAGACGCTGAATAACGCAGGTATTGTTTCAGCCCGAATTGAAGTTGCAGAAGTACCCGGAGCGTTTGAACTGCCACTTGCTGCCGATGCTCTGGCCTGCAGTGGTAGATTCGCCGCAGTGTTATGCCTCGGTGCTGTTATTCGTGGTGAAACGACGCACGATCAGCACATCAATACAGCTGTGGCGAACGGCATTGAAAGCGTTGGTCGGCAATATGGCATTCCGGTTCTCTTCGGGCTCCTCACGTGTGACACGCTGGGGCAGGCAGAGGCCCGGGCTGGTGGTGATGTCGGCAACAAAGGTGCTGAGTGTGCTGAGGCGGCAATTGCCATGATCAATCTACTTCAAGATGTTTCGGGGCAATGATGTATCAGTAGATTCAACACTGTTATGATTATTGTCTATACTCTCGGTTTTATTCAGCTATTCGGATTATTTATCAATTATGTCGACCCGCCGTCGTGCCCGTGAAGTTGCCCTGCAAGTACTCTATCAATTCGATCTAAATCCTTCGTCTGTCTCCGTAGATTACAAGCCTTTTTTGTATGCGAGGCTCCGGGATCCAGCATCAGTCATTTTTTCGAAGGCTCTGGTTGAGGGTGTCTCAACACATAAGCAGCAGATTGATAACGTTCTCGATCAGCGGTCTGAACATTGGCGGGTAAACCGAATGGCCACGACCGATCGGGCAGTTTTGCGATTGGCTGTGTTCGAACTTGCGTGTTCTGACACACCAGGACCAGTTGTCGTTGATGAAGGCATTGAGCTTGCACGACGCTACGGTTCAGCTCATTCAGCGCCATTTGTCAGTGGAATACTTGGCCGTTGCCTTGACGACCGAGAAACACTGCAAAATGATCTTCAGGGGAATGAGCACCCAGCAGATGCCTAGGCCACTTGGCGATTTTTCATTTTTCTCACAATACAACAAGTAAGCAGCTATGGCATTCTTTCGTTTTGGAAAATCATCATCAGAGTCGGCGGGCGATTCGGCGGGCGATGATGAACAGCCTGTTACGGCCAAGCCCGGGATGTTCGATCGTCTACGGGCAGGGTTGTCAAAGACTGCCCAGGTTCTCAATACAGATGTCCGCGACCTGCTGAAGCAGGAGGGGCGACGGGTTGATACACCGTTTCTTGAGGAACTCCGCGGAGCCTTAGTGAAAACTGATATGGGGCCTTCTGCGGCTGAGACAATTGTCAAAGACGTTGGGGAGCGCCTGCGATCACGAGTTGTCGATCCGGAGGTTGTTGTTGAGTCGATCCGTCGCACCCTTCATGACAAGTTGGTGGGGACGACTGGAGATCTTGCTGAATCTTCCTCGGGTCCGACAGTAATTCTTGTGACGGGTGTTAATGGTTCTGGGAAGACAACCTCGATTGCGAAACTTACTTGTCGGTTTACTGAAGCAGGCCTTCGAGTTGTTCTCGGTGCAGGTGATACATTTCGTGCTGCGGCAGTAGAACAATTATCGATGTGGGCAGGGCGTCTGGGGGCAGAAATTGTTTGTGGTGAATCAGGTTCTGATCCTGCGAGTGTGGCTCATCGAGCAGTGGCACGAGCTCTCGAAGGCAATTTTGATATCTGTATCATAGATACTGCTGGACGGTTGCAGACGCAGTCAAACCTGATGCAGGAACTTGGGAAAATTCGTCGGGTGATAAGTAAGCAGATTCCAGATGCGCCTCATGAGGTGCTCCTTGTCATTGATGCCACAGCTGGCCAGAATGCTCTTTCTCAAGCAGAGGGTTTTAAAGAAGCAGCCGGTTGTACTGGAATCATTCTTGCGAAACTTGATGGTTCTGCCCGCGGTGGGGTGATTGTTCCTGTCGCTGAGAGATTTGGCTTGCCTGTCAAGTTTGTCGGGCTTGGCGAATCAGCCGAAGACCTCGCCAGATTTAATCCTGCAGAATTTGTCGAGGCCATGCTCGAGGGCGTCCTAAAGCCGTAAATATCTCGCATCCTCACTATTTTCAATGCGGGTTGTATCGATTTGGAAAAGATTTAGGGTTTTTTTGGGGGCAATAAGTTCTCCTCGGTGGGTTGTCGAGAGTAACTGTAACGTAGGAATAGCTCTTTTTGTTTGGCGGAATGAACAAGATGCGAACCCTTCAGTTGGAGCAGGTGGCAATGGATGCAGCCTCAGACACAACACCTATGGAATGGGAGATCTTGAAAATGAGTTTCTTTAAGCTCAAGCTACCGCTTTGGGTAGCAGCTGGACTAGTGACGACGACGGTTGTTGGTGCCGAACCAACAATGCCCTCAAGCGTTGATACCAGCATGTATGATTCTTTTGCACAGAATGAAGGACAGGCGCCCGTCACGCTGATGCCTCGTGCAGGCGTTCCTGATGAGGATGTCTATCAGTATCGCGGAGCAGCACCGCAAGAAGCAGCAATTGAAGAGGGAGCAACTCGTTACCTCGAAACAGAATTTTTATTAGAACGAGGAATTGAAACCTATGGTTTTCTTGAACTCGGTATTGGTGCTAATGCCTTGGGCTCTCCCTGGAATGGTCCGATTACGTTTAATGACCGTGCATGGCAGGGTTCGATGAATCAGCTTTACCTCATTAACGAGCGGGTGCTGAAAGAAGATCAGTTGAGTGTGGGTGGTCGAGTTGACCTTCTCTACGGTACTGACTTCATTTACACAACCGCTGCTGGATTCGATGGTAATTGGAATACCGGTCGCTACTATGGCTTGGCCATGCCACAGCTTTATGGTGAACTCGGAACCCAAGAGCTCAATGTCAAGTTTGGACATTTCTATACGCTGATTGGATATGAAGTTGTTCCTGCGATTGGTAACTTCTTCTACACGCATGCTTACACCATGCAGTATGGTGAACCGTTTACCCATACTGGTGTACTTGGCACGTGGAATCCAAATGATCAGTTGTCCATCATCGGTGGTATTACCAACGGTTGGGATAACTGGGATGTTGGCTTGCCAACAAACCAGGCGAACCCTTCTGCCGGAAGCACAAGTAACGCAGGTTTCTTGGGAGCTGTCACATTCTCCAGTTCTGATGGAACTCAGGCTCTTACCGTTGCCAATGCAAGTGGCAATGAAGACTCTGGGGCAGTGAATGCTGGTGGCCAGAGTTTTATTGGTGCTCGATCAGTCACCAGTGTTGTGTACACGAATGAGTTAACTGACAAGCTAACTTATGTGTACCAGAGTGACATTGGTTACCAGGCATATGCTAATACGCCTGTTCAGACTCAGGGCCAGCAACCTGGTTCAGCGTACTGGTACGGTGTCAATAATTACGTGTTCTACAACTTCACAGATTACCTGATCGGTGGTTTTCGATTGGAGTGGTTCCGTGATAATAATGGATACCGTGTGAGTACCGGTGGTTTCCGTAATGGTTCCCTCCAGGGCAATGGAAATGGCTTTGCCGGTAACTTCTGGGAAGCGACCTGGGGTCTGAACTACTTCGTTGGGAACAACCTGGTTATTCGTCCCGAACTGCGTTATGACTGGTTCAGCCGCGACGGCCAACAGGCAGGTGGGCCCGGCAACATGCCATTCGGACCGAATCTGAATAAGAACGGTCAGTTCTACGGTGGTTGCGACCTCATCTGGCAGTTCTAAGAATCTAGGTTGAAGCTATCAGCCCTTCGGGGCCGGTAGCTTAGGCCAACAAAAATCCTGTTTAGGCGGAAACGCTGCTCACCTCACGGTGAGCAGCGTTTTTCGTGCCAGAGTTCTCGTGGTATCGCCAACGGCTTGTGTGGGTGTTCAGCCGGAACCAAAGACAATGATGAACAACGATGGCCGCGGAAAGAGAGACGGTTCAGGTATGGCTGACTGCTCTGGGTATCACTCGGTAGCCAAGGAATGCGTTCATTCCAGAAGAAATAACCCTTTGTTGAACGAGGTTTTTCGATTTCACCAAGAAAATATTAGGCGCAGGCAATTTGGGCAATATAGGCTGATTGTCAGTTCTTGCGGTCGCTGTTACCGTTGTAACCAGTTGCTCACGGAAGGTCCTCGCGGCCAGGGCAGCGTTCACCCGATGAGAACTTGGGTGAAATAGTATCACGGAGGAGATTGCTGATGACTTCACGGATTGGGCGACCTGTCGCTCTTCTGAAGGGTAGTGCTTTAAGTACCGTCTTCGCGGTGGTTGCTGTAGTCCTTGTGGCAGCACCGACGCAGGCCTCCGAAGAGTGGCTCACCAATTACGATGAAGCGCTCGCAGAATCAACACGGAGCGGCAAGCCAGTGTTTGTGCTCTTTACCGGAAGTGACTGGTGCCCACATTGCCGAACGCTTGAAGATCGTGTCTTTGCAACATCAGAATTCGAATCGTGGTCCGATGAACATGTTGTCCTTCTTATGCTTGATCTGCCTGAATCGGGGATCAGCCCAACTGTTCGTAGTGAACGCTCTCGAATCTGTATCAAGTACGGTGTTCGAACGTTCCCTTCTGTGCTCGTGCTGGACTCATTTGGTGAAAAAATTCTAGAAGAGAAGGGGTACCGTGGAACGCCGGCGTCCACATGGATTAAGCGTCTCGCTGCCAAGGTTCCAGCTCCTGAGGCAGTCGCTGATCTTGAGCAACCTATGCTGACTTCGCTCAGCGAAGCTGTTGATAAAGCTCGGGGAAAAGATCGCCCAATCCTGCTTGTTGTGAGTGGCAGTAGCGATAAGACGGCACGAATCCGTTCTGCAAGCCTTATCAATGACCCCGAATTTCATGCACTTGTTGAAGACAACTTTGTCGTCGCCACAATGCCTGCCTCAACAGATGACGGACAGCCAGCAGATGCTTCTTTGGAGCAACTCCTTGGCGGTACCCTTGAGCCAGACGCTGTCGAGGTCATTGTGACCGTCGATGGTGAAACAACAGTATTCATGGCATCCGGAAGTCAGTCACCGAAACGAATCGTCAGTGGTTTACGACGATTTCTTGTGGCGAGACAAGCCGCTCGCCAGTCGAATGTCACTCGGTGGTAGTGAGTGACATCGTCTCTTTTGCATGCTCGCCAAGCGTGTTGTGTTCATCAGTAGGTTTCGAGCGACGAACCTGGAACCGTCCAGCCTCAGTGTTGAGCTCTGTAATCAATGCCCGTAGCTCATCGAGTGAGGCGTAGAAAATAGCATGAGCAGCAGAAGATTCTCCAGCTGCGGTGCGTAAATTTTCCATAGCATCACGAATCTGTCCCGCGCCCTCAGACTGTGCCTGCATTCCTTCATGC
>JABAAH010000064.1 GCA_014238855.1 Planctomycetota bacterium | reverse complement strand
TCTCGGTGATGGAAAAGACAGCGCTTTTCACGTTGTTATGCAGGGTTATTCAGAAATTGGACTTCATGGGAGTCACGAATCATCCTTTTTGAACGGGTTACAGAAACCGCCAACCAAATTAGTAGACAGAACATTTGAATCTATGGAGAAAGTATCGATGCAGGAAAGAAACTCTGTTGCAAGAAGCGAAGAGATGAAATTTCAACAACCAATTCATTTTGATGCGACAGAGAGACGTCGCTCTCGTATGAAAAAAAATGCATCCAAGCCAATAGTTTCTCAGGCACATGCGACTGAAGTCGTGCGAGGGACGCAAGCCGTTGACCAAGAAGTGGCGGTTGAGGATGCAGTCAGGTATTCGCTAGACGACTTGTCGACATTTCTGGTTAATTTTGTCGTTGAGCAAACTGGATATCCGCCGGATATTGTTGAGCTTGATGCTGATTTAGAGGCAGACCTCGGAATTGACAGTATCAAAAAAGCGCAGCTCTTCGGCGAGATAGGTGAGTATTTTTCTATCCCACCTCGCCAAGAACTCTCGTTAGATGAATTTCCAACACTTCGCCATGTCCTTGACTTTCTTGCGATTGAAACAAAGGCGTCTTCAGGGACGACGCCCAACGTGATTCCTGCAGCGGATGCTGGTCCGAATGCATCAGTCCAGGCGTTTAAAGGACAAAATGGAAGTCCTCACACGCAAGGTAAGAAAGAAGTTCAAGACAAGGTTTCCACAGGGAAAATGTATACGCAGAATGAATTAGCAGAGTTCCTTGTCACATTTGTTGTCGAACAGACAGGATATCCATCTGATATTGTTGAACTGGACGCCGATCTTGAAGCTGATTTGGGAATTGACAGTATCAAGAAAGCACAGCTGTTTGGTGAGATTGGAGAGTATTTTGCAATCCCACCTCGTGCAGACCTGTCTTTGGATGCGTTTCCAACGCTACAGCATGTACTTGATTTTCTTATTGATGCCACGTGCTCTTCACAAGTTGCTTCAAACGCTTACGAGCCAAACTTTAAGAATTCCCGCTCAGGCGGGGCAGGGTTATCTTCGAACGCACCATCGAGAGAATTTCTCTCATTCGTTACGGATGGTGTGGCGGAAGTTGTGAGTTCATCGAAGCAATCAGCCGAACGTTCTGTTGAGGAGTTGTCATCTTTCCTGACGAATTTTGTCGTCGAGCAGACTGGGTACCCGCCGGATATTGTTGAGCTGGATGCTGATTTAGAGGCAGACCTCGGAATAGACAGTATCAAGAAAGCACAACTCTTCGGTGAGATTGGCGAATACTTTGCGATTCCACCACGAGCAGATCTTTCTTTGGATGAGTTTCCGACACTAAGGCATGTCCTTGAGTTTTTAGTTGCAGAGACAGCAGCATAGCGTTTGGTGTGGGTTTGTTTGGTGATTGTGAATTTTAAAATGAACAAATTGAATAAAGAACAGCGTCGCTCTGAGCATGGTGAGCCATTGGCCATTATTGGGATGGCGGTGCGTTTGCCAGGCGCGGATAGTATCGATGAATTCTGGGAACTTGTGGTAGATGGACGCTCAGCAATCTCAGAATTGCCAGAAGAAAGGTTGAATAAAAAGCTTTTCTATAATGAGGAAAAAGGTGTTCGCGGGAAGACTTATTCATCAATTGGAGGTATTGTTTCACCCCGAAAAAATCCGCCGGGCCAATGGCTCCTCACAAAAGAACAGTCAGAAGACTGTGATGCTGCACATCTTGAGCTTTGCGATGTTGCAGCGACCGCTTTCAGTCAGGCGGGCTTTGATCCGCTCACGATGTCTGGCTATCGAGCCGGTGTCTATGTGGGTCACACCAGAGGAACAGGACTTTCTGGTGATGTTATGTACGGGACCATGCTTGCAGATGCTGCCTCGTGGTTGCATGAAGTAGAAGAATTTAGGCAGGCCACAGGTGAGCGTGCCGAAGAATGCATCGATGCTACTGTCTCCGCTGAGAGAAAGCGTTTGCCTCGTCGGGCACCTGATGGAAGGCCGGCAGCAGATGCACAGCGTTGCAGTGCAACAGTTGCCCGTGCTTTCGGCTTGGATGGACCGTGCGTAGCACTCAATGCAGCCTGTTCGTCGTCACTCTTTGCGCTCGCGGCTGCGGCCGATGACCTTGCGCTGGGCCGGACAGACATGGCGGTTGTTGGAGGGAGTTCACATTGTCGATTCGACAGCCTTGTTTTATTTTCCAAAGCACAGTCAGTAAGTGCTACCGGCTCTCGGCCATTTGATGCCGCAGCAGATGGGCTCGTGACTGCTGAAGGCTATGTTGTTGTGCTTGTAAAAACACTCCGCAAGGCAATCGAGGATGGCAACACGATCCAGGCTGTGATCCGAGGGATTGGTGTCTCCAGTGATGGTCGTGGCAAAAGTTTATGGGCACCTCGACAAGAGGGACAAATTGCGGCCATCGAGCGTGCGCACGCAGATGTGCTTGATCCAGCTCGCCTCGGGTATATTGAAGCCCATGCTACGAGCACAAGTGTTGGTGATGCAACGGAAGTAAACGCTCTTGCTCGGGCACTTAAAGGTCATATTGCTGATGATGTGACTATTCCAATAGGCAGTGTGAAGGCCAACATAGGACACACTCTTGAGACGGCAGGTCTTGCTGGTCTGGTGAAGGCCGTGCTGTGTATGAAGCACGGAACGATTCCTCCAGTGCCTGGTATTGGTGAATTGAATCCGGCGGTTGATTGGCCCACCACTCCATTTGTTGTGCCGAGTAAAAAGCGTGCGTGGCCAAGGCAAAACGGGCTGGCTCGTCGGGCGGCAGTTAACTCATTTGGTATTGGTGGTCTGAATGCACATGTGGTGCTTGAAGAATTTCTGAAAGAAGTCGAATCACAAAAACCAGAGACAATTCGGCCCGTCGATTCAAAAGCATTTTCCAAAGTTGCAGCAGATGATGATGTTGCGATTGTGGGTCGGTCTGTGCTTGCTCCAGGACATTTGTCAGCGCAGCAGATGTGGAGCAAACTCACAGCATGGGAACATGATTTCTCGAAGGTCCCATCAGATCGCTGGAATGTTGACGCAGTGTACGACAATGCTGCGGCCTGCAACTGGAAGACAGTGCAGAATCGTGGGGGATTCATTGAAGGCTTTTCTTATGACTGGCGGACACACAAGATTCCCCCCAAACAAATTGCAGCTGCCGACCCACTGCAGTTCATGTTGCTCGAAACAGTTTCACAAGCACTTCAAGATGCAGGCTACCCTGATCAACCAATGCCTCGTGATCGTACTGGCGTAATAGTTGGCACGATATTTGGTGGAGATTTTGCTTCAGCACTTCAAGTTGGCATGCGACTGCCTTATTTCGAGGCGGCTCTGCAGCGAGAGTTACAATCTCGTGGCATTGGTAGAGATGCTATCGAATCTATTTGTGAAAAGTTCTGTGACCTTGTGGTTTCCAGGCTCCCTGCAATTGTCGATGAGACAGGAAGCTTTACGAGTAGTTCACTTGCATCACGGATTACAAAAACATTCGACCTCATGGGTGGTGCAACAGCAATTGATGGCGGTGCTGCTTCAGCTGCATGTGCCCTTGATGTGTGTCGAAATTTTCTGCTGACTGGTCGTGTCGATGCCATGATATGTGCGGCTGGTCAGCGAAGTCTGTCGCTTGCATCCTATGAGATGTTGTCTTTATCGGGCACACTTTCTCGCTCCGGGAAACCGCGTCCATTTGATCCATCAAGTGATGGGCTTATGCCAGCTGAAGGTGTTGCTGTTTTTGTTTTGAAGCGACTTTCGGATGCTCTGCGAGATAACGATCGCATTCATGGGATCATACGCGGTATTGGTGTGTCACGTCATGGCAAGAAGAGTACCTGCATACAAAGAGCAATGCGTCGAGCCGGAGAAGACGCACGAATTTCTGCAGATTCTGTCAGCTTTGTTGAATCAGCAGCTGCTGGAGTACCAGCCGACGATATGGCTGAACTGGATGCAATTCAAAGTGTGTACGGAGAGAGTCTTCCTATCGGTGCAATTAATGCACAAATTGGACACGCAGCAGGTGCTTCTGCAGGTCTTTCGATTGCAAAAACAACATTTGAATTGCAGGAGCAAGAACTCCGCATGCCCTCAGGTAGGCCACACAGTGCATCTCATGAATATGCCGCAAAACCGCTTCATCCAAATGATAACGGAAGGCTTGTAGCTGGTGTGACAGCCGTGCATTGTGACACAGCGTGCCACATTCTTTTAGAACGTGGCGAACCGATCAATGTTCCTCAGCGTTCGGTGCACCCCAAAGAGACAAGCACGCAGACGCCACGAATTATCCGTTTTTCTGGACCAACTGCCGGCGATTTGCTTGGAACACTAAAAGCATGTATTCAGAATCCGGGTGCATCTTTTGCAACGTCAAAAAAGTTTCATCAAAGCGGGCATCGGCTTGCCATTGTTGCAGCAACGCCAGAAGAGTTAGCCCGAAAAGCTGATCTTGTGGTGAATCAATTCGATAACAGAGAGGCCAGAGGACTTTGGGAAACGCAAGGAATTGCTGTTGGGCAGGTTGGTAGCAAACGACCAGTGGTTGCCTGCCTATTCCCAGGGCAGGGGTCGCAGTATCCGGGTATGTTGCGAGAGATTGTTGCAGCCTGTCCTCAGGCGAGTCTGCTGAAAGAGCAGATGAATCAATCTTTGTTGAAGATGGGCCATCCAACTTTTGAAGACATTATTGATAATCATGAACAAACATTAGGGAAAGATGTTTTTCGAACGCAGTTATCAATGCTCTTAGCGGATACTTTGGTTTTTAAGATTCTTCAAGAGGTGGGTCTTCGAGCAGATCGTCTTACCGGGCACAGCTACGGGGAATTCTCAGCGCTTCATGCGGCAGATGCTTTTCAGTTCGAGAATGCCGTCCAGGCAACATTGTTCCGCTGCAGGTCGATAGAAGAAGTACCTATCGAGGGCGGCCTTGTGTCGTGTGCAGCCGGGGAAGATGTTGTTGCTGCTGCATGTGCTTCCTTTCCTGAGGAGGTGTTTGTTGCAAATTGTAATTCCCCACAGCAGACCGTGGTTGGAGGAGAAGATCGATCACTTCGGCGTTTCGTTGATTTTATTCAGTCGGAAGGGATTCGAACGACGACTTTGGATGTGCCAAGGCCATTTCATACCCCGCTTATGAAGCCAGCTCAGAAACCGTTCAAGAGAGCACTTGTCTCAGTGCAACTTGATCCACCCCGAATTCCTCTGCTGAGTGGTGTCAATAATCAATATGTTGCAGAACCAGAAATTATTCGGGCGTTACTCAGCGAACAGCTTGCTCAACCCGTACGGTTTGTTGATCAAATTGAACGATTGATCAGAGATGGGGTAACTCTCTTTGTTGAGTGTGGCCCAGATCGAGTGTTGTCTCGGCTTACGAGACGGATTGTTGGCGATCGGGATATAACTGTACTTGCCGCAGATGTACGTTCCCGACATCCTGCCTCATCATCATCTACAGCGTATCGTCTTGCTTCATTGCAGGCAGGACTCGAAGTCGCCGGTGCAATAGGTGTTGAGCCGGAATCCCATTCTTCTCATTTGATGCAGAAGGAGTCGGGTGTGTCGCAGCAAGGGGAGACGCTGTCTCAGCCGGAAAATGGACCGACTGTAAATCACGATCTGAAAGAAGTCGAGGGCTGCATTGAGCTTTGTGGTTCACGGTATGACATCGGTGTTGAACACGGGCGGATCTTGTCTGCTGCAATCAAGAAGACGCTTGAACATATCGTTGACCTCCCACCCCAAGAAAGAGCCCGTCTGCCAAGGCCAGAGGCTATCATCGATTCATATGAAACGATGACGACACGTGAGCAGCGGGAAGAGCTGCGGGGAATTGCCGCAGGTGCAGGTGTCGCCTATGAGTCACTTGTTGCGATGCATATTCAGATCGATCCAAGTCTTGACGGTGGGTGCGTGCAGGCTGTCTTTCCTGCGAGTGTTACTCGTACGCATAGACTTCTCCAAGGCGCGAATGAAGATCTGCCAGCAGCCTTGGTTTTGAGAGATAGCATTCGTCGTTGCATTCAGTTGAGGAAGCCAACAGGACAACTCGCATCGGTAGCGTTTACAGCTGCTGGAGTGTTGTCTGGGATTAACGGCATGAATGAATGCGGTATCGTGGTGACTAGTTCTATGCTTCTTGATCAACCTCTTGGTAATAAGAGAGTTCGTGGTCTGATGCATTCTGGAATTGTCGATCGCATTCTTTCGACGGCTACGAGTGTCGACGAGGCGATCGCCATTGTCCAAACAACACAGCGAGATGGCTGCTGGGCAATGATTATCAGTGATGGAGATGCTGACCGTTCAGTGCATCTCGAATACAGTCCTGCAGATGTTGTCGTCGAAGAAATTCCACGCTCCTTTTGTATTGCAAACCACTCATTTCAGCTTCGTGCCTCCGGATCGATACCACCGCATTCTGAGTCACGTCTGAAAAGATTTGAGCAACTCATTAGTGCTCCCCAGTGTAATGCGACACCAGAAGCATTTTCGATGATGTTGCGTGATCGGTATGACGTTGTTCGGCAGTCAGAAGTCAAGCATTCAACCATGAATACAGTTCAGCGGGTTGATAATCAAATAAGCGTAGTTTTCGATCCAAAAATTCGTCGTGTGTTATGTGCGTCTCGATCTCCAGAAAACCAGCAGGTTGATTTTCAAGAAATTGACTGCCGAGAGTTTTTTCAGGGACGGCAAAATTCCAAAGAAGACAAGTCTGGGACGCGGTATAGTACGGCAGAAAATAGGAGTAATAGAAATACCATTATCTCCGTTGATGATTATGCAAGTTTAGGAACATCAAAACACAATCAGTCACCTGTAGATGTATCAGATCGAATTTGTACCCGGTTTTCGGTTCATCTAGTTCCGTGGCAGCGGGAGCAAAAGAATAGGTCGCTTCGTGGTGGTGCCATTGTTGTTGGACAAAGTGAGGCTGCTGCTGCCGTTGCTCGCCTGTTGCACGAGCAAGGAATTCATGTCATACGAGCCGCTGATTCTGCGTTGGACGAAGTGTCTTCGCTCCTTATGGATGAGTCGCTCGATGTGTCACATCTGTTTATGCTCGATGCATTCGACGACGAGCCACTCTTGGATGGCCGGCATCAGTGGAGCAGGAGCAGTGATGCATTGGTCGCTAGGTATGAGCTTATTCGGCAATGGTTTTCCCGTCAGGAAAAGTCTCAATCCGTTTCTCGCGCTACGCTTGTTGTTGCGACACAACTGGGCACCCCAGGTGGGCTTGAAGACGGTGTGAATCGCCCAGCGGTGGGCGGCTTGGTTGGTCTCGTAAAAGGAATCCATACAGAGTCACGGGACCAACGCAAAAATGGCTTCCATGCTGTCGTCGTTGACTTTGACACTACGGATGTTTGCGACACCGTTGCCAGGTCCTTGGTTGATGAGGCCTGTAGTGCGACAGAAAATCCAGAGATTGTTTATCGGGCCGGGCAACGGTTTGCGGTGCGTCCTATTAACAAGCCGCTTCCTGATGACTTGCCCAATGCCGAAATGAATGGGTGCTGGGTTATCACAGGAGGTGCGCGGGGTGTGACTGCTCAAGTCGCACGAGGCATTGGTCGGTATCCAAACACGGTGCTTCATCTTGTTGGTTCGAGTCCGGTGCCTGCGGTTCGTGATGAGTGGAAAAATCTTGATGCTAGTGCTCTCAGAAAGCTCCGTGAAAGTGTGATGCGGGAGGCACTAGCCAAGAAAGTGTTGCCTGCTGATGCGTGGGGACGTATTGAGAAAGCAATCGAGATCGATGCGACTCTGGAATCTTTGAAAGCAGAAGGTGTCGATGCCACATACCACGCATGTGATGTGGGGAATCGTGAGGCACTATCAGCTCTCTTGAATCAAATCCGGGAAAAGTCTGGGCCGATTGTTGGTGTGATTCATGGAGCTGGTTTTGAAAAGGCATCACGTTTCTCCAAAAAGAAGCCAGAGCTTGTGCGAAGAACTGTGAGGGCAAAGCTCGACGGTGCATTGAATCTTATGGAGTTGACAAAGTCAGATGCTTTGCGGAACTTCATTGTTTTCGGATCGATAAGTGGTCGGTTTGGTGCTGTCGGACAGACGGACTACTGCATGGCAAACGAGGGTGTTGCCAAGCTTGTACGTTGGTATAGGCAACGTCGCCCTGAAGTTGCGTCTGTCGTCATTGCCTGGCATTCGTGGGACGACGTCGGCATGGCAGTTCGTCCGGAATCAAAATTTTCCAAGTCCCTTCTTAAACTTCGGTTTATGCCGCCCGCGGAAGGGGTGGAGCACTTGCTTCGAGAAATGCAAGCAGGGTGCCCAGAGCCAGAAGTTGTCATCACCGATTGGAGATATTTCAAGCTACGACATCCAGATCCGTTATGGCTCCCTGCAAACTCGACGAACGATAGCCCTGACTCAGCGCAGTTAAAGCCCACTAGTCAACCTAATGTGCCTTCGTCTGAGAAGATGGCCTCAACTGCAGTTCGCAGGCATGTTCTACGAATGAGTGATGCGCCTCGAGCATCTGCGTGTACACAGCCCTTGTCTGGTCCAGTCCTTGTTGTTGGAGAGTGTGAAGATGCTGTCTCAGTTGTCCGTTCTCTCCGAGAGGCGGGCGTACAGGTTGATCAGATCTCGACAGAATCCGATGGGGATCAGATTCTCTCAAAGCTCGATTCGCTTCTAAAAGATGGTCGTGCAAAAGATCTTCTTCTCCTCACAGGTCGTGAATATGAGGGAAGTGACATTCGTCGCCCTAGCGCATGGGTTGACCGCCGTGAGCGAGGTGTTGTGAAGACATTTCTGATTGCCCAAAAATGGTTCGCTTACCATGCAAAAAAACAAACATTCTGCTCGGCTGCAGCCTGGGTCTCTCTCGGGGGTGACTTCGGTACGAGGGAGTGTCCAAGGATGCCTGAAGGATTTGCAGTTGCCGGGCTGTTGCGATCGATGCGCATTGAAGCGGCGTCCAAGAAGTGGGCTGGTTTAAAAGTTGCCGTTGTTGATACCGCGCCGTCAATGTCTCCACAAAAAGCAGTACGGGTCTTCCTTGAGGAAGCTGGTGATCCCCAGGTGGCCGATATTGGTTTCGATGTATTTGGTAATCGCCGAGTACTTAAGATTGAAGCTGATGAAGTTTCCGCACTGCCAGCGATCTCTGGTCCACAACGTGGGGCTGCATGGGTCGCCATTGGTGGAGGCCGAGGAATTACATCGAGACAGGCGTTTCATCTTGCTGAACGTTTCGGTGTTCGCATGCATCTTGTTGGGACGACACCGCTCCGTAAGGATCTTTTTCAAGAGGATGGATGGACGCTGGATCAGAAAGATTCACTCAAAAAAACAATTGCAAAACAGGCTTTGTCAAATGGGCAGTCTCCAGCACAATGCTGGGAGCCCATTGAGCGAAGTATCGAAATTGAAGAAACGCTTCGGAGGTTCAAGCAGGCAGGGCTTCCGGTGGACTACCACTGTTGTAACGCATCCGATTCACAGGCAATTCAAGCAGTGCTCCAGGAGATTCGTGAAGCGGATGGCCTGATCGAAGGAATTATTCAGGGGGCTGGTACTTTTGATCGTTCACGCTTTGAGCAGAAGTCGAGACTCGCGCTGGAAAGAACTGTTGAAGCCAAGCTCGATGCAACCTTTGCCCTCCTCAATGCAACGCGTGTTGATCCTTTAAAATACTTTATTGCCTCCGGCTCAATTGCGGGCTGCTTCGGTACAAATGGAAACGCTGACTACGCGATGGCATCGAGTATGCAGTGTGGGATGATGGCCTATTGGCGAGCAATTCATCCGAGATTGCAAACCGTTGGTGTGCACTGGCATCCGTGGGATGAGGTGGGGATGATGATGCGGGCGTCAAGTTTTGCTTCTCGCCAAATTATGAAATTGCCGCTCATGTCAGTTGATCAAGGCTTGCGCCATCTTGAGCAAGAATTGACGGCAGGGCTTCCTGATGCACAGGTTGTATTTACCGATGGTAGTTATCAGCGATGGATCGATTCACTCTTTGCTGCAGCAAAACACATTGGATCCGAAGTTGACCCTGCGACTACCAGTCGTCCAGAATCGCTCAGTGAAGTCTATCCGCTTATTGACTCTGTTGACCATCTTGTGGTCGGACAAGATGTATTAGCGCATGCTATTTTTGATCCAACGAAAGAGCCATTTCTTGTTGGTCACCGATTTCGTGATCGGCCGTTGCTTCCCTTCGTGATTTCCCTCGAGATGCTCGCTGAGGCTGCCTGCCTCTGTGAAGGATCCGGAGAGTTCTACGGGTTTGACAACGTTGAAATTGTTTCAGGCCTGAAATTCGTACATGACAAACCGCAAGCTGTTCGTGTGTCGGTAACAAAACGTGCCGGTGAACTAAGTGCGCAGGTGCTCAGTGATTTCCGAAACAGGAAGGGAGCCGTCCTGCAACGAGACCGACTGCATGTTAAGGGGCAGGTTGTTTGTAGTGATGATCAACAAATTAAAAACAGTGCGGTATGTAAGGAAGATCAACCAACCCATTGGGCCGATGTTGAATATCCAGCAGAGCGTGAGGAGGTGATCTATCACGGTCCATTATTCCGTCGATTAACCGGAGTCAGAAGAATTGACGGTGTTGGCTGGATGCGTATTGTGGCTGGTCAGGTATCAGAAGTCGCTGGCGATCGAAATCACCGGGGGTGGGTCCTTTCAACCGCTGTCTTGGATGCATGTTTCTTTGGGTGCGGGCTGCTTGAATGGATTGACACACATAATGTCGTTGCAATTCCAAGCGGCGTACGACGCCTTCGCTTTTTGAAACAGCCAGTGCCTGGTGAGGTGTGTGTACAGCGGATTATCAAAACAAGTCGTGTTGAAGACAAAGCAACATTTGATTTTATTTTGATGAATTCTAAGGGTGAGACCATTCTTTCGGCGGAGGGATTTGAAGCACTTGTGCTTGAAGGCACGGGGGTTGTTGCGTCATGACATTTGCATCAAAAACCCATTTGCCTCAGATGCTTCCAGCTGAAGCATATACGTCATGTGATCATTTCAGTCGCGAGAGTGCATCTCTTTTTCAGGATGCCTGGCATTGCGTTGCCCAGACAAACGATGTGAACAAAGAAGGATCTTTCAAAACGCTTCAGCTTCTTGGGCACCCACTTATTTTGTGGCGAACTCAAGGCGAGATCAGATGTTATCTCAATGTTTGTTCTCATCGACATTGCCTGCTCACAGGAAAATCAGATGGCACAATGCCACTCCTGAAGTGCCAGTATCATGGTTGGGAGTACGACAGAGAGGGCGATACGAAACGAATCCCCGATGCCAAGAGTTTTCGTCCACTCGCACCGGGGGTGCTTGGGCTCCGGCGGTACCACGTTGAGTTGGTAGGGCAGTTAGTGTTTGTTTCCCTTGCGACGAAGCCCACTTCTTTAGATGAGCAGCTTGGTGGACAGCGGTCTTACCTTGAAGATCTTTTCTCAGATCGTTGGGCTCCCTTATTAACTGTTGCACAAGAGGTAGACGCGAACTGGAAGGTGCTCGCTGAGAACGTCCTTGAGGGCTATCATCTCGAGGAGGTGCATAAAAATACGTTTAAGAAATTTGCTCCTGCCAAAGCCTGTCATCATGAGCTTTTTGAGCGCGTAACGACGTATACGGAAGAGTCACTCGAAGAGAATAGGCGTATTCAGCAGCAGGCAGATTTCTTTGCTCGACTTATGGACGTCAAGGCAGAGCATGAATATCACCACATATTTTGTTATCCAAACCTCGCGGCATCCCGAATGACACTCTTTAATTGGGTGCAGACAATACTCCCAGTTGCTCCAGGGAAATCTGTGAACTATTGGCAGATATTCCAGTTACGTGGACATTCTCGTACGCCATGGGCTCGTTTTGCTGCAGCGATTATTGGGAGACACGGACGAAAGTTCTTCAAAGAGGCGATGCGCGAAGATGGTGTTGTGATGCCTGGGGTTCAGGCTGGAATGGCAGCCGAAGACCAGCCAAGTGGCGGTCTGATTTCAGCTCGAGAGGAACGCATTTTTCACTTTCAACAATTCGTTTTACAAAAAATGAGGCAGTCGGGATCAGGTGTTCGAGAACATGAAGAGACGCCGATTCTTTCATCTTCCTGTGAAGGAGGATGTCATGTTTCAGAGTGACACTCACTTACCACACATTTTGGCCCCAGTACATTATTCTGATCCGGGCTTGCTGGATCGTGAAGTACAAAAGCTCATGCTGCCAGCGTGGCACTGTGTTGGAAATATAGATGATCTGTCGCAGGGGAAAGAGTGCTATCGATTTGATCTGTTTGGAAAAACGTATGAAATCGATGGAGTTCGTCGAAGTATCCGAATGGCAGCAACACCTTCACAGAGTAGAAGTGACCGTCTGTATTTTTCCGGACGCGTGCAAGTTGTCGGCAAGCTTGTTTTTGTCTCACTCAGTAATGCCGGCCAATCGCTACGTGAATTCCTAGGAACGCATTACGACTACATCAGGGATCTGTTTGGTGGTCAGTGGCAGCGATTTCTTGTTGCTCCACAGATAGTAAAAGCGAATTGGAAGGGTCTCGTCGAAAATATTCTCGAGAGTTACCACCTCGAAGAAGTACATAAAAATACATTCCGTACGTTTCCATCCGCTGATGTTTGTTTCCACGATCTGCATGACAGCTGGTCTGGATACACTGAACGCAACGAATCGGAGCATAGTCATCTTCGGGGAGGTGTTGCCACGATAAGCCGCCTTTTGAAGGTGAATCCACATCCCGAATATCGGCACATCATCATCTATCCGAATTGCGTCATTGCTCGGATGGGATTGTTTAATTGGATCCAGACAATACTTC
>JABAAH010000063.1 GCA_014238855.1 Planctomycetota bacterium | reverse complement strand
CGGATGCTGGAAGAACGCAGCAAAGGTGAATCACCACACACGATCACAACCGGTCGAGGCTGATCACCTTCAGCAACCAAAGACTCAAGCTTGGGTGCTGCAGCTCGAACGGCATCACCAGTTCCCTGCTGCTTCTGCTGAACAGCGAATTGAACGCCTGGTCTTGCTCCAACATGTGTGCGTACGATGTCACCGCCATACCCAATGACAACAATCTGGTCATGGCAGCCAGCGTCGCTTAGTGCATCAAGAACCCATGCAAGCAGAGTCTTGCCAGCAGCCTCATGGAGTACCTTAGGCAGGTCGCTGTTCATGCGAGTGCCCTTGCCCGCTGCAAGGATAACGGCAATGGGTGACGTGTCAGACATTGATCATTTTTCTTTCTTCAGTTGGGTGATGCCCCAAATGGTTGTTCGGCGATGTCAAGTTCGAGCCGGGCATCGAGTCCGTATCTTCACGGAGTTTTAGCATATGTATCACAAAAGAAGTGTGTTCGTCACCTGCGTTGGTCAAGGGTTCCGGATGTCACAGGTAAGTATTCAACGAGGGCAGCTATTTGATTGAGTAATCTCATACGAGTCCTGTCAGCTTTCCAGTGCTGCTGGCAAAACCATCGGTCTTAATTCCCATTTTCTGCAGCATGCTGACAAAGACATTGCACAGCGGGGTGTTGTTCTATGAGTTGAATGCGAGATGCTGCCCATGCCGAAACCCACCACCCGCAAGAATGATTGGGAGGTTGGAGTTATTGTGAATGTTGGCATCACCCATGTGACAGCCCACACAGTGGTTATCGAGAAACATGCTGAACGCCTCCGGCACGTCCGACCCCTGATTTCCCTGCGCAACCATTCCCACGCCAATCATGCAAATGATTGTGAAGCCGTGCGCCACTCTGTTTTTCGAGGACACCTTGGTGTCAATCGCAATGTTCGATGGAAACGAACCGTCACAAAAAGCTGATACGGAAGCAGCGATGTTGGAGATAGCTTTCATACGTCAGTTATTTTCTCAATGATTCATCCGCCAGCTCACCTACGACCAGATCGAATTCGCAGTCGCATTCGCATCGGCGAATCGATCTATCGGCGCACCCGCGTCTTGCAGCATGGTCGTCCACAGGTTCGCCAGCGGCGTGTTCTCTTTCGAGGCCCCGCGGTGTTGGCCGTACGTCAGGTCTTTAAAGCCTCCGCCAGTCAGCAGGCAAGGCACGTTGGTATTCCGGCGAGCCGTTCGCAGCCCATTACCGTTGTAGACAAGGGTGTTGTCGAACAGCGTGCCACCGTTCGGATCGAGCGGGTCTTTGGCCGCGCGAAACTGGTCGATGAAGCCGGAATACATCTACATCCACTTCTTGGTCTGCTTCAGGTTAAGCTCATGCAACAAAACGTTGGAGCTATAGTGAGAAAGGGTGTGTGTCGTGGAGGAGATCCTCATGCTCTGAAGCAGACCGGCGTCCGGCATGCGGTAGGTCACCACGCGGGTAGCATCGGCCTGCCAGGCAGCGAGGATCATCTTGAACATGGACTTGATCTCCGGCTCACCTTGCATTCCTTCCGGTGGCCACTTCTGGGGCGCTTCCGGATACGGAATGTCGATCCAGTCCTCTTCGCGACTTAAGGAGAGTTCGATGTCCCGAATGCTGGTGGTGTAGTCTTCCAGCTTCTCTCGGTCGTCATGAGTAAGGAGCTGCTTCGTCGAACTGCCTTCGAACTCTAGGATATCGAAGATGCTGCGACGCTGCTTGAGCGAGTGCAGCATTTCCTCACGACTCACATTGCCACCAAAAATCTTGAAATACACTTCCAGTAGCGAGGCGAACCCCGGCAGCGGGCTATCGTCCCCACGGTAGGACATGGCTACCCCGCCGTGGCCTTGTTACGAATCTTGCGGTCGGGGCTGTAAGCCTCGGCTGCTTATGACATTTTTTTCTGACACTTCGCCTGAATAGACAACTCTAATTATTCAATTATGAGCTTACCCACAATGAATCGTTTCACCCTTTTCTATTCGCTCGCCGCTGCTGCCGTGATGCTGTCTTTCACGGGGGACTTGGTCTTTGCCGATCCGCTAACTTTGATCGAAGACGGCCAGCCTCGCGCTGAGATCATCATCGCCGAAAAGCCACCACGCATGGTGAACCTGGCCGCCTTTGAATTGCAGCGCTATCTGCACAAGATCAGCAAAGTGCGGTTGCCCATTGTGCATAAGCCTACCGGCGGGACTCCGATTCAAATCTACGTCGGCCGCAGCGAACACTCCGACAAACTGGGCGTCGATGCCGAAGGACTCCAGTACGGCGCCTACCGCATCGCCTCGGGCGAAAATTGGCTGACGTTGATCGGGCATGACTTCGATTACACGCCGCCGAATCCCTATCCAACCAAACGCAACAAAGAACTAGAGGCCAATGCCAGGGCCAAGTGGGACAAAATCACAGCCGAACACACCGACACTGCCTGGGGTTTTCCTTACCGTACCTTATACAAATCCACTTGGAACAAGAGAGATCAACTACAGGTCATGTTCGAAGTTTATGGCGAGGACAACAGTGAGCTGTGGCAAAAGAGCGACCACACGCAGACTGGAGGTGGATTCTGGATGCAGGACGAAGGCGGTTCCCTCAACGCCGTTTATAATTTGCTCCGATCTCTGGGCGTGCGATGGTTTATGCCGGGCGAAGTGGGTGAGGTCGTGCCGCGGATGGACACGGTCAGCATCGACAATCTCGACGACACAACGATTCGACCTGATTACCCGCTGCGCTTTGCCAACTGGTATAACTATGCAGCCTATTCCTGGCACGATGTCATTTGGGGCCGCCGAATCGGCCTCAATTCCAACTACCACGTGCTCGGTAACCTCAACTATGCCCACGGTCATGCTATCGTGCACCGCAGGGACTCCTTGAAAGTGGCTCACCCCGATTTCTACGCACTGATCGGCGACAAACGCGACACATCGCATAAAGGTTATGGCACCGCCTGCTACAGCTCCGAAGGTCTCGAGCAAGAGACGATCAAATTCGCGCAGTTCCTTTTCGATCACTACGACGAACCGCATGTTTCGCTCTGGCCGACCGACGGTTTCAAACGCTGCCAATGCGACAAGTGCGCGGTACAGTCGCCTTCCGATCTTGTCTGGGGCTTCATCGATCGCGTTGGTCGTGCGCTCTACAAGACGCACCCCGACCGGTTGGTTTCGGGAGGGGCCTACACCAGCTACGTCGGGCCGCCGGAAAACGTCGAGAAATTTACGCCCAACGTCGGCGTCTTCCTTTCCAACCGCGGCCGACCGCGGTTCATGAACGACGAGCATTGGGAACCCTTTACCGCCCAGGTCAATGCGTGGCTCGAAAAACTCCACCCCGGTCGCCTGCTGCGAGTGGAGAACAACCGGTACAGCCTCTGGGCCCCAGACGGCGAGCCAGAACCCTTTCCCGTTTTCCAGACTCATGCCATGGCCCGCGAGATGAGAGCCCTCAAGGGTGTGTCGCTCGGCGACTGCAACGAGGTCAGCCTGCGGCATGCAAAATGGTATCACCCAGCCCTGAATCACATGAACCTCTACGTGCTCACCCGCCTCTACTGGGACGCGGATCAGGACATCGACGCCCTGCTCGATGATTACTACGAAAAATTCTTCGGCCCCGTCGCAACCGAAATGAAGGCCGCGATTGAATTCGCTGAACGCGCATATACGGAGGCTCCGATTGTCGCCGGCGTGAAGGTGACGAGCGCGACTAACGTTGCCCTCAAAGACAGGCTGAAGTTTCTCGAAATGCTCGCCAAAGCGGGCGATACCGCAGGTGATTCTGTCTACGGCCAACGTATCGCGATGATGTTGGATGAGCTGCCCAATCCGGACGATCTGCGCGAGACCGTTGCGCGGCTTGCCGAAATGGGTGATCCCAGGAAAGACGCACCAACCGTTGCCGGTCGCTCGACCGGCTGGACGAAGTTCGTGCGCAGTTACGCGCTGGTCGACATTGAGACCGGGAAAGCAGTGGGAACCAAGACGCGTTTCAAAGTTCGCTGGGACGATGAGGGCGCGGTCATTTTCGAGATCAAATGCGACGAGTCTGACATGCAGAACCTATTCGTGACTGACGACGTGTGGACCGGGGACAGCATTGCGGTTCAGCTCGAAACCCAGGGCCACGCGTATTACCAAATCGAAATCAATCCGGACGGGAAAATCTTCGACGCCGATCGCCACGGCCGCCTGAATCAGCGCTGGAAATCGAATGCCACCGTGGAGACTGAGCGAGGCGCTGATTTCTGGAGCGTCGTCGTTCGCATCCCGGTCGTTGATACCGAAGAAGGAGCCGCCGATCCGAATCACCACGTTGTCGGTGCGAAGCCCGGCATGGACAGCCCCTGGTATATAAACGTCGGTCGCACCCGTGTCCGCCAGTCAGGAAAAACCTCCTGGTCTTTTCCACACACCGGCAAGCCCAGCTATCACGTGCCCGAACGCTTCGCGAAGATGATAATCGAATAGAAACTGATTGAAATAATGAAGCAACTCACTCTCATGAAATCTCTGACGCTTCGCCGAAACCGCCAACGCTTGCCCTGAAGGTGAAACCGCTGCCCTTTGGTATCGCTATCGTGATCCGATTTTCGACGGGCGTGTCGTCGTGTGAGTCCCCCATTCGTCTGGCGGGTGACGACCTCCGAAGCTATGCACTTGCGTCTAATTGGAACCGCCTTTGGAACTAATTGAATGCGAAAGGGCATCAGAAAGCCAATTAAATGCTGTTGTCCATAGAAAAAAGCCACCTTGAGAAAAAAGCCACCTTGCGATTTCTCGCAAAGTGGCCTTATTAAGTGGAGGCGGCGGGAATCGAACCCGCGTCCCGTGACGTTTCAGAACAAACTTCTACGTGTGTATTCGGTCAATTTAAATCTCATGAAGAACACCCCCGGCCGACAGGGTGTGCTCTTCACCAGCCTGGAACAAATTTAGTTCTGCCCGTACTAGGCGATGAAACAGAACGAGTCGGATTTGGCGACCGATTGGTAGGCTCTTCCGACTGGGGCCATCGCTCGGAGCAACTTAACTAAGCTGCCAGAGAAAACTGAGCTTCGTTAATTGAAGCTGTGGTCGACTTTTTGCGTGGCCTGCCGACCAACCACGACACGCGATCTGAACCTCTTACAATCCGGTCGAAACCAGTACGCCCCCTAATAAAGGAAAAGAATTCTTCTTGCGAACGACTAATTCGGTCATTCAATAAGGCGTAATTCAAGCTGAAATCTATAATCGCCAAAAATAGCCCTATCGTTTAGTATACGTCTGCCGGCAGTCTTGTGGTGGAAACTTGCCTGCTTGTGTCGGTTTTGTCGACACAGCTTGCTGAAAATGCGATAATTAGTCCAAAAAAAGGCCGAGAAAATGGTTGTGTTGACTCATACTAGATGTCATCTTCGGATGCACTTTGACGGGAACGTCTCGGTGCCAAATTCCTCTTCGATTTGACGGTGAGAATATGAACCCCGTACTCTTTCGTAAGTCTTTACGGCCTTTTGCATCAAACTTTTTGCAGCATACGAGTGGTAGAGCAATGTCTCGTCACCCATTGAACCGATTACCAGTTCTGAAACCGCCGCGAATCGGTGGTCTGTGCGTGTGGTGTGTCATCACCTTCGTAGGGGTAGTTTTGTCAGCGACATCAGTATCGGCTCAGGAGTGGGCAGAAAAGATGTTCTCGGTGACGAGCCATAATTTTGGAACGGTTGCCAAAGGCTCAAAAACAGAATTTCGATTTGTGTACCGGAACTTATACGAAGAGGATGTTCATGTTAGCAGCGTTCGTACGAGTTGTGGCTGCACCCAGCCAGCAATCACGAAGAAATTGATTGAGACTCATGAGACAGGTGAGATTGTTGCGGTGTTCAACACACGAACCTTTCTCGGTCAACATGGTGCAACACTTACTGTGACGTTTGATCAGCCGTTTCAGGCAGAAGTACAACTGCGAGTGGCAGGCAATGTTCGGGGAGACGTCACGTTCGAACCATCATCGGTAAATCTTGGCAACGTTGACCTCGGCCGTGGGGCAGAGCAAGTTGTACGAGTGTCCCATATTGGTTCGACACCTTGGGAAATAACTGATGTTCGCAGTGCAAATGTTAATTTTGAAGTTTTGCTTTCCCAACCTCAGCATACAGGGTCTCAGTCCACATATGAGCTGACCCTTCGACTGAAACCGGATGCTCCGGCAGGATATATCAATGATCAACTTATTCTCGTCACAAACGATCCGCGGGCTTCACAGATCCCAATGGATGTCGAGGGCCGCGTTGTAGCTGAGGTCACAGTAAGCCCACAACTCTTAGCTTTGGGCAATGTTGCACCGGGTGGCACCGTGACAAAGAATATTGTCGTGCGAGCCAACAGGCCGTTCTGTGTTACTGGAATTGTGTGCAATGACGGCTGCTTGAGCTGCCCAGCAAAAGAAACACCTGCGAAGGTGCACATATTACCCGTTACTTTTCAGGCCGGAGATGTTGGTGGCCGTATCGAGCGGGAACTGACAATTACGACTGACCTGGGTGATGGTGCTGTTCCTGTTGTTACCGTTCAGGCGTTGGTCGATGGTGCCCCTGCCGATGGCGCATCAGCCCTTCGTACACCTTCTTCCGAGCGGGCGGTAAGCCTCCGTTAGGCTCCAACTCTCATCGGTCTGCTAAAGCTATAAATTTTCGAGGTGATGGACCAATATATTTCGCAACTGGGCGGATCAACTGGTTGTCACTCATTTGCTCAATAATGTGTGATGTCCATCCACTCATTCGTGCAACAACAAACAGTGGCGTGAAAAGTTTGATAGGAAGCCCAAGGGCGTGGTAGATCCTGGCTGCAGGCCAGTCGAGGTTTGGTCTGAGATTTTTTTGTTCAAGCATCACAGCCTCGACTTTGTGCGCGAGTTTTTCTAGTTTGCGGTGGGGTTCGAATGAAGCACTGTTGTCATCTAACTGATGCCCTGCTTCATGTAATAGAATTGCCCGAATATCACCAGATTTATATATTCGGTGCCCGAATCCCATGATGACTTCTTTGTTTTCAAGTTGGCGGGCAACCCAAGGCTCGACGTTTTCTGGTGTGCCGATATCTATAAGTTGTTGAAGGACTTTCTCATTTGCACCGCCATGGAGAGGACCTTTGAGTGTCCCAATAGCAGCAGCAATTGCGGAGTGCATGTCAGAACCTGTGGACGTCACGGTCCGGGCCGCAAATGTCGAGGCATTGAATTCATGCTCGGCATATAAAACAAGTGTTTTGGTGAATATATTTGCAGCATTATCAGAAATCCGCGTGTGACATAATTTCTCCAGAAGTGCAGTTGCAAGTGGTTTTTTCGGCCAAGGGATAGGCTGCCTACCGGAAATACAATCAATCCATGTGCCCAATAAAGCAGGAACCTGTCCGAGAAGTTGCTCAGCCTTCATACGTTCTTGGGAAAGATCACGTTTATGATGCGATTCCTCAGGTCCATTATCACATTCAAGTTGGCCAAGAATGCTCACGCCAGTGCGAAGCACATCCATGATCGAACATTGAGGAGAAATTTGGGCAAGTCGCTCGAAGCACGATACGACTGTTTCGGGTAAAGACTGTGCACTCTTATGGAGACGTGTGGCGAACTCTCGAAGTTGATTCTCGGTGGGAAGATCACTCCATAGGAGGAGGTACGCCACTTCTTCAAAGCTACATTCCAAGAGATCTGTGACTGCGTAGCCTCTGTACCGAAGGGTTTTATCAAGCGAACAGATACTGGTGTGGCCCGCTGTGACACCAGCGAGTCCATTTCTAGAATCTTTGCAATGAGACGATGGGTGAGACATGAGGAAGAGATGTGGTGTGTGGACTATTTATGGTGTTGCTTGTTGGAAAAGCCGTGGGGATAGTAGATCGGATCGATGAGTTCCGTTAGGAGTTGTCGTTGTTACCCTGAGAAGGATCGTAGTCTAGTAATTCGTAGAGTTCTTCACGGGTCTGCATTAAGTCAAGAAAGGTTTCCTGACTTCCTTCGTCTCCCAGGACTTCGAGCCCAACTTCAATAGCTTTCATCGCCAGCCGAAGAAGTGTGACTGGGTAGAGTACTGCTGCAAAACCCAAAGTGCCAAGTGTTTCACGGGATAAAAGCGGACCTCGCCCAAACTCGGTCATATTTGCGAGTCCCGTCGATCGAAGTTTTTTTAGAAGTAATCCTGCTTCAGAGAATTCTTCTTGGCTTTGAAGGGCCTCAGGGAAAATCCAATCAGCTCCAGCATTGTGGTACGCCTCTATGCGAGAAAGACAGTCTTTCATCGACGTGACACCTCGAACGTCAGTCCGGGCAATAATGACTGTGTCGTCACTTTGCCTACCTTCGCAGGCAGCATAGATTTTTTCAGTCATTTCACTTGTGGGAATGACGTGCTTGCCGTTGAGATGTCCACATCGCCTTTCAAGCACCTGGTCTTCAATCTGGATCGCTGCTGCTCCAGCAGCTTCGAGGCGGCAAATATTCTTTTCAATGGCAACTGCATCACCGTAGCCGGTGTCGGCGTCAACAATGACAGGTATGCACACGTTTTGTGTAAGTTGAAACGTCTGGCGCTCGAGTTCTTCGAAGGGAATAAGCCCGACGTCAGGAATTCCAAGTAGCCCTGCTGAGAGTGCTGCTCCAGAGAGGTACACTGCCGAAAACCCTTGACGTTCAATCTCCCTGGCTGCCAGTGGGAAAGGTGCTCCGACGATGGTGATCGGTTGATTTTCGAGGGAAATACGCAGATCTTTACCGCTTTGTCCTGCAGGCTGGGGCGATGCGTAGTCATTCATCAAATTGGTACTCGTGAACGGGGAAGAACCGAGGCGATATGCTACGTAGAGTAACGTAACGACTTGTAAAAGAAATGCCAGGTAAACACCAAACAGCAAGAAGGTTTTCGGTGGGTCAGATGGCAGGAGAAAAAAATCGCTATGACTACTTGAATGTAGTGCTTTTAGCGTTAACTGAATGGGCAATCTTTACATTTGTTTTTGCGGTAGCAGGAGCATGGCCAGCACCGGATGTGAACGAAGGTTACTATTTGGCAAAAGCTCGTCACTCCGTGAATCCCGAATGGTGTGAAAGTGATTTTTTTCTTCAGTCGGGAGATGCACATGGGCTTTTTTTTCTAATTCTTGGTCCTCTTGCTGCTTCAGCCACACTCTCAACAGCAGCCTGGGTTGGGCGATGGGCTGGCTGGTTGGCTTTGGCAGTAGGGTTTCGTCATGCGATCGTGCAACTTTCCCCGTCTTGTCTTCATCGGTTATTTGCAATCACCGTGTTTTCCTTAGCGGCCCGCTACACCACCATGGCTGGAGAATGGATGATAGGAGGATGTGAGGCAAAGGTGTTTGCGTGGGCCCTTGTCTTGGGTGCATGGGGCGAAAGCGTTCGTGGTCGCTGGGCGTATGCCTGGCTGCTTAGTGGAGCAGCGACGGCGTTTCATCCATTAGTAGGTGGTTGGATGATGATCGCAATCGGTTTTGTGGCAATAATGCAGTCAATGGACCGGCGAGTCCAAACTGACTGGTTGAACTTCCGTGCTCTTTCTTGTGTGATCGCTGGTCTTGTTCTGGCATTGTGTGGCGTCTGGCCGGCCATGCAGATATCCAGTGGAGTAGCGGCGGGCATTCGTGAGCAAGCCGCAGCGATCTACGTAGTGGATAGGTTGCCGCATCACCTTCTCCCAGGTTCGTTTCAGGAGTCTCTTGTGACCCGGCATCTGCTCGCTGTCATATTTTGTGGAGTGCTCTATACAGCCTTGCCTTATGATTCACATCGCAAAAGAGGGCTGATGATTGTTTTGGCAGCTGTTCTAATTTCTTGCAGCGGTTTCGTGATAAGTCTGTGTGAGCCGTTTGCGCCATATTTTACATATGGATTATTGCGATTTTACTGGTTCCGGCTTGCCGATGGTCTTGTTCCTCTTGGGCTTTGCGTGCTGCTCACTCATTTTCTCTTTTTGCCACAGGCAACTCGGCTGGGTGGACCCCTTTGTGGTAGACGCAGTTGTTTAACTGCCTTAGTCCTTTGCTTTTTCGCATACGATTCTATTATTCAGTCTAGGCATTGGCCATTGCTTGCGAACTCCTTTCATCCGCGGAGTGATAAACTTGTTGAATCAGCTTCATGGAGCGAGGTTTGCCAATGGGTTCAGAAAGAAACGCCACCAGCAGCCTGTTTTCTTACACCACGTGGTGCAGCAAGTTTTCTTTGGCGGGCACAGCGATCAGAGGTTGTTGCATGGAAGAATGTGCCGCAAGATCCAATCTCAATTGTGGAGTGGCGAGACCGAGTTATTGACTGTTTTTCTTATGACGGGACAATCCAAAACCTGGCAAGAAGCACATGTAGTTTAGGAATGGCCCGACTGAACCGTGTCGCTAATACCTATAACGCGGATTTCATCATTGCTCCGCTAAAAAGTTTTAACGCAATGCCTCGTCAACCAAGGGCAATGTATAGGAACAAGCACTACGTCGTTATCGAAATACCAATTGATAATCCAATAGAGTAATGGTGCAGTGAGTCGTGCTAGTGCCAGCGAATGCCTAGTTTTTGGCACTGTAAGTCGAGTGCTTTTGCAAAAGCAGGAAGAGGATAATTAGTCTGTTTTGCAGTTGCCCAAAAGTAGGTGGAATCTACTATTTTTGGAGGTAGTTTTCCTGTGCGTGTAGCATTTGCAACTCGTTCACAGTATTGAATATCTTCAGGTCTGGTTGCACGGAGTCCTGTAATTAACCGGTCTTTGAGGGACACTTCCTTGTTTGCTGTTTTAGGAACTTCAGCAGCAACAAAGCTGGGCAGAACGGCGGCCAAGATGCCGATAGCGATTACAGCGGACAGCTTATTCAATGGCATGAGGTAACACTCCCTTTCTCTTCAGTACACGTGAATGAATTTTCATCATGTGTCGAATTTTTCTCATCCGACCATCATTGGAATCGTGCAAGTGCGTACGATTTTTTTCCAGAGCGTAACACGAGAGCCGTTCGCCCTGCCAAATCTTTTGAGGTGATGTGATAGGCCGAATCAGACACACGAACATTGTTAATGTAGGCCCCACCTTGTTCTATCGTGCGTCGAGCTGCTGAACGGCTTGTAGCAAGTTTCGTTGATGACATCACTTCTATGAGGGGGAGGCCCTCGCCGTTGAGGGTTGCTAATGGAAACTGATGGCTCGGGACATCAGCGAAGATTTCAGTGAGTGCTTCGTCGGTAAGGTTGTCAATTGTGGCACCAAAAAAAGCAGCGGTGGCTTGCTGTGCTGTATGGAGCCCGTCGTTGCCGTGTACAAGTTGAGTCAGTTCTTCTGCAAGTCGCCGCTGAGTTGCTCTGCCACCAGGGTTTTCTGTTTGTTCTTGAAGATTCGCCTGACATTCCTCGAGTGACATTTCAGTCAGTCTTAACAAGCATGTCTGAGCGTCACCGTCGCTAAGGTTCATCCAATATTGGTAAAATCGATAAGGGCTTGTCCTCGCTGGATCTAGCCAGACTGCACCGCTTGCAGTTTTCCCCATTTTCGAACCATCAGCCTTCGTTAGCAGTGGGCATGTGATGCCGTGTAGATTCAAGCCGCGTAAACGTCGCCCAAGCTCAATGCCTGCAGTGATGTTGCCCCACTGGTCGCTGCCTCCAATTTGGACGTGACAGTCGTATTCGTCTGCAAGGTGAACGAAGTCCCAAGCCTGGAGGAGCATGTAGCTAAATTCGGTATACGAAAGCCCGCCTTCACGGTCGAGACGACTCTTGACTGAATCCTTGCCGAGCATCTGAGAGAGTGGGACATGCTTGCCGACATCGCGAAGAAATTCAAGGTAGCTAACACCACGCATCCAATCGGCATTATTTACAATATGAATCGTTTGGTTGGTCGACTCTAAAAGGCCTTTGATTTGTTCTCCAACAGCCGTAATGTTTGCGGTGAGCGTCTCGTGCGATAGAAGATTCCGCTCCTCACTTCGCCCGCTAGGATCACCGATCATGCCGGTAGCGCCACCAATCAGTGCAATGGGTTCGTGGCCAGCCAGAGCAACCCGTCTGAGCAGAATAATTGCAACGAGGTGTCCCACATGAAGGCTGTCTGCAGTTGGGTCGAACCCAGCGTAGATTCGCCTTCCCGGTGTTGTAAGCCAGTCATGGAGCGCATCGGTATCCGTAGTTTGGTGTACCAAACCACGTTCAGTGAATTCGTGGAGGAGATTTTTAGGCATAGATATGATTTGAAAGTGTTTTAGCTATCGCCAGATATCATCACCAGAAAAAGGGTGACTTTGATTAGTAAGAGTTGGCTTTGGCAAAACCTTCAAAATTTGTTCAGCGAGGCGAACGTCTTCTTTTGAAGTGATTTTTATATTCATTGGTGATCCACGGACTACCGTAACAGCGTGTCCTGCTGCTTCAACCATCTGAGCTTCATCCGTGGCAGTTCGGTGGGTGTCTTTTGTGAACGCTTCGGCGAGCATTGTACGGCTAAAAACTTGGGGCGTTTGTGCTTCCCAAAGATTATTTCTGTCAACTGTGCCTGCAACGCATTGATGCTCATCGATACGTTTGAGAGTGCTTACAACAGGTGTCGCCAAAATTGCTGCGCCCGTCTTTATGGATGTCGCGAATACGTCCTCAATCCATCGGCTTGCAAGACAAGGACGCGCGGCATCATGAATGGCAACAAAGTCAATGTCTTGATTTAGTTTGTTGAAGCCGTTGTAGACGGAGTCGGATCGCTGTTTGCCTCCTTCGGCGACCTTGATGCCCATAAATGCGAGGTCCGGACCAAATTTATCCATGAAGTATTCACGGTCGTCGGGAGCGATAACAACGATGACCTGCTTCACGTCGGGGTGGTCAAGGAATTTTTCTGCAGCATGCAGCCACACAGATCGGCCAGCCAGCGGCGCAAAAGGTTTTTTGTAATTGGTATCAACAAATCGGCTGCTCTTTCCAGCCGCGACCAGGATTACTCCAAAGCTAGCCATTCAATGGTCTCGTGAGTGGAAAGAATATGGGGTTATTACCCGTTGTTTTTGAAGCACGCTGGTCAAGAGTTGTGGTGCGTCACTTTGAAGGTCATGTTTTAAAGTGGGTTTGATGTATTCACCGTTTATTTCTGCGGTAGCCAGCAAACTAAGTCTATGTATTAGCAGCTATGTACTCGATTCGCATCAATTACATCATGCCGCCGCCCCCACCGCCCATGCCACCCATGCCGCCGCCCATGCCGCCAGCCATGTCACCCATAGAAGGT